>JBCDCP010000055.1:0-19749 GCA_039181495.1 Pseudomonadota bacterium
CCGGGATCGACTCAGCCCAACTCACCTGATCCAGAACCGGATCACCGTCCCTGTTGGCCTTGGGGTCATAAACGGTCAGTGCATCACCCTCATTGAGAAGGGCTGAGACTAACGGCAATGCCGGCGACTCGCGCACATCATCGGTATTGGCCTTAAACGTCACACCGAGGATGGCGACATTCAAACCGTTGAGATCACCATTTCCGACCGTTTCCTTGACGCGTCGCAACAGGTCGCGCCTGCGCCGCTCGTTCGAATCCAGGACAGCCTCAACAATCGACATGCGTGTGCCATAGAGTTCTGCCGTACGCACCAGGGCAAGAATGTCCTTTGGAAAGCACGAGCCGCCATAGCCGGGGCCAGGACGCAGAAAATGCGCGCCGATGCGCGGATCAAGACCCATTCCGCGCGCAACCATGTCGACATCGGCACCCGCCTCTTCGCAGAGATCTGATATCTCGTTGATGAAGGCGACTTTTGTCGCCAGAAAACTGTTTGCAGCGTATTTGATCATCTCGGCCGAGGCATTGTCTGTGATGACCATCCGGTCGTCCGACAAACCTAGAGGCGCATAGAGATCGCGCATCAGCGCTTCTGCCTGCGGTGAGCCGACCCCACAGACAACGCGGTCCGGCTTCATGAAGTCGTCGATTGCGGAGCCTTCACGCAGGAATTCGGGATTTGAGGCGATTTCCAGTTCGGCACTGCGATCGAGACCGTCGATGAGCTTTTCGACCCGCGCTGAAGTGCCGATCGGAACAGTAGACTTGACGACAACCAGCGTGGACTCATCGGCATTCTCGCCGATCTGCTTGGCGACCGCGAACACAGCGCTGAGATCCGGCAGCCCGTCGGCCTCGCGTGGCGGAGTGCCGACCGCGATGAAGACGGCATCCGCGCCTTTCAGGACCGCTTCGATTGAGCCGGAGAAGGACAGCCGGTCAGCTGCGACCGCATCAGCAACGAGCACATCCAGACCCGGCTCGTAGATTGGCATACGTCCGTTCTTGAGGTCGCCGACGCGCTCAGGATCACTATCAACGCAGGTAACCCGATGCCCAATCGCCGCAAAACAGGCTCCGGTCACCAGACCGACGTACCCAGCGCCAACCACAACCACGGTCTTGCTGCTCACTGGAACCTCATCGGGCAAACTGCTAATGCGAGGCGGCTGGGAGTCTCCTGGCCAGCCGATCGTCGCCGGGCATAAGGAGCGACGGCGGAAGCGTCAAGTTTGGGCCGGTGCCGGGCTGGAATTGCCGCACAGGTTGCGCATTTCAGTGCTAGCCGCACCAGGTGGGCTGGACTATCAATCCTACGCAAACGCCTGTGGCGTATAGTGACTGGCTGAGACGCCGCTCGAACACTCAACCCTTCAAGGTCCCGGATCGAAGAACCGGATGCAGCAGTTCTATTCCGTTCTGGTTCAGCAGGTGGCCCGTATCGATGCATCGGACGGCCGCCAGCGTGCGGCTGTCTACGATCGCGCGCGATCGGACCTGTCGCGGCTGATGAGCCGCGCCGGCCCTGATGTTAGCCGCGCCCAGAGCGCCGAACTGGAACGCGCCATTGCCAAGCTCGAGTCAGAGATAGAGCAGATACAGGCAGGCAATGCCGCACGCGATGAGCGTGAAACGAGACTACGGGAAGCCCACGAAGCCAATCCAAAACTGGCCGAGACGCGACTGGCTGACCTCAATCTGCCGCAATCATCGGCTGATTCAGCTATTGAGCCACGGCCGGTGCAGGATCTACTCCCGGCCAGTCCATTCGAGAACCCGGATCCATTAGGGACCCAGGCCGCACGGGACCGGATAGATGCGTTGCGACGCGAAATTGCCGAACTCAATGAAGAACCCGAACCAGAGCCTGAGCCGGTCGTCGCAGAGTCGGCTCCGTCTGATGGTGAAATGCGGTTTGAGGGCGGGCGATGGGAACGGACGAAAGCAGGCGAGCGCGGACCTGCCGAGGAAAGTGCTTTCCCTTCGGTCTCGCAGACGACCCGATCAACTGCCGATATTCCTCCCGTGGCACCGAGCGTCGCGCGGCGCGATGGGGATGAGCGACATGCTGTACGTCGGACTCAACAGCATGGCACCGACCCTAGACGGCCGGGACTGGAGAATGATGATGGTGTCGCATTGCCGGTAACCCAGACACGATTGCCGCCACGGCTGGGTCGCGACCCACAGCACCTGCTGCGGGCCAAGAGTATCGGAAGCCCGACTGTCTTTGCGCTGCTTGGTGCGTCCGGCGCCGTAGCACTGATCGGATTGATCGCACTTGTGGTGGCGCTCGATCCGGCGACGGGCGGGGTTGGCGCAGATCCCGGACAGAGGCCGATCGTTCTGTTTTCGCCCACACGGCCGACCCAGTTTCAGGTGCCGCGCGGAAACTCGTATCTGCGCATCCCCGGTGACAATGGCGGCGTTCACCTGAGCTCGCGGATCGCTGACCTGTCAACCGGACCGAATAGTGCTGCGATCGCGGTGCGCATCGCGCCCGTTGCCACCGATGTTCTGCAGGGCAACCGCGCTGAGGTGCAAATTGAGGCGCGACAGGTTGGTGACAGGCCGAGCCGCTCATTTGCCGTCGCCTATCGCACCAGTACCGGCCCGGACAGCGGCTGGTTCGAATTTCAGCCCGGCCCAGAATTCAGCGCATACAGCTTCAGCTACACCGTGCCGGTGGCTCAACGCGATGACATCGTCCACGATATTCTGATTTGGGCAGATACCGCTGCACAGGGCGGCACAATCGAAGTGCGTTCCATCACCATCACAATGGGCGGTTAGCGCGCTCTTTCGGAAATGCTATCTTAACCTTATGTTCCTGATGCGTTCTGATTTGTGGGTACCTGGCCCGCGAATCACGCTAGTCTTCTGGCCATGAATGATCTTGGAGCCATCTGGTTCACGCTTGGCGATCATCCGGTGCGGGTGAGCGAAGCCATCGCCTTTGGCGTAACCGTTGCCGCAGTCGGCATTCTTGTACTCTCCATCGTGCTGATCCTCCAGCTCGTCGCGCGCAGCAAACGTGCGGCCGAAGCCGATGCCCATGCGCGCGATTTGGAAGTGCGGCTGGCCGAACTATCGCGGACCCAATCGGAGATGACCGGCCGCATGCAGACCATGGCAGAGGTGTTCGGGACGCGGCAGGCTGATCTCGCCAAGGGCCTGCGCGAACAGCTGGACGGGTTCGGACACCGGCTGGGCCAGAATGCCGAAACGCAGGCTCGCGCAACCCACGAGAACCTGTCGAGGCTGAACGAGCGGCTTGCGGTGATTGACGCCGCCCAGAAGAACATCACCGAGCTGTCCAGGGATGTGGTCGGACTTCAAGACATTCTGGCGAACAAGCAGAAGCGCGGCGCCTTCGGGCAGGGGCGAATGGAGGCGATCATCGCGGATGCGCTGCCCGCCAGCGCGTTCACGCTTCAGGCAACGCTGTCCAACAACAAGCGGCCCGATTGCCTGATTCACATGCCGAACGATGCACCGTCGATTGTGGTGGACGCGAAATTCCCGCTCGAGGCTCTACACGCCTTTCGCGATGCTGAGACGGAAGCCGACCGCAAGTCTGCTTTTGCCCAGCTTCGGACCGACATGGGCAAGCACATTCAGGACATTGCCGAGCGTTACCTGATCCCGGGGGAAACCTATGACACGGCTCTGATGTTCGTGCCCTCTGAAGCGATCTACGCCGACCTGCATGAGCATTTCGATGACGTCATCCAGAAGGCAACCCGGGCGCGGGTCATAATTGTCGGGCCGAGCCTGTTGATGCTCTCGGTTCAAACGATACAGGCGATCCTGCGCGATCAGCGCATGCGCGAGCAGGCCCATGTTATCCAGCATGAAGTCGCAAAACTCAGCGAAGATGTCACGCGGATGGAAGACAGAGTGCTTAACCTGCAAAAGCACTTCGGGCAGCTGAACAGCGATATCGACCAGATCCTGATTTCGTCTCAGAAGATCGGGCGTCATTCGGTGCGGATCGTCAATCTGGAGTTGGGTGAGATGCCGCAAACACAGCCCGTGCCTGCGGAAACGGACAGCGCCACCATCGCGGAGCCGCTGGCCGAAGACGATCTGCCGAAGGTTGCTGCGTTGCGAAGCGCCACGGGCGGCCGGCGGAAAGGCTGAGGCTCTTAAGCCCGGCGGCTATGCGCCTGCCATATTGGCGAGTTCCGCTTTGAGCCCCTGCTCATAGCTCGGATAGACAAGCGTGTCGTCCAGAAGCGATTTGAGTTTGTCGTTCCGCACGCGTTTGTTGTTGGCATAGAACGCCCGGCCCATCGGCGACATATCTGCATCTTCAAACGCGATATCCGGCGGCACGGGCAGGCCAAGCAATCCGGCAGCATGGGCAATGACGTCCTGCGGCGGTGTTGGCTGGTCATCGACCACATTGTAGATGCCTGCCTGGTCAGGGTTTTCGATCGCAGCCAGAACCGCGCCAGCGATATCAGCCACATGAATGCGGTTGAACACCTGGCCGGGTTTGATGATGCGGCGCGCTTCCCCGTTGCGGACCTTTTCCAGCGGACTCCGACCAGGGCCATAGATACCGCCAAGCCGCATAATGAAGGCACCGGCACCAAGCCTTTCGGCGTGCTCGGTCCATGCTTTCTCGGTTGCAACGCGCCGAATACTGCGAGCCTGTCCGCTGTCAGGGTCCGCCGTCTCGTCGATCCAGGCGCCACCGCGATCGCCATAGACACCGATGGTCGACAGATAGACCAGCGTTTGCAGGTTGGTGAGGCCAGCAAAAAGCTGGTTGGCATGCCGCAAGACCGCGTCCTGGGCACCAGCTTCGTCATTGTCCGGGCCCATTGTCACAACAACAGCCTGTGTGTCGCGCAGTGTATCGGCAAGCCGCTCGACCGCAGCCGCGTCGGTGCCATCATACACACGAGCATCTAGCCCAAGGCCTGCAAGCCGCGCGGCCTTCTCGGCGGTTCGCACGGTGCCCGCAACCTGCCATCCCGCCGCCTGCGCGGCCTTTGCGATCGCCGTGCCGGAATAGCCAAGGCCGAAGATGAACAAAGACTGCTTCATGCCGTTGCCTCAAGCTCGAGGGTACCAGAGGCTGCCCTCCACTCGGACTGCACCTCCGCATCGGTTTCTCGTGCAGCATGGGATGCATGCAGCCGCGCAAGACGCCACGGTTTAAGGCGCCCAAGTGCCCACACCGCGGCACCACGAACAATTGCTGCATCATCTGCCAATAGCGCTTCAGCACGATCAGCAAGCGATCGATCGCCACTATTGCCGATCGCGATCAGCACGTTACGCAGAAACCGATCGCGCCCGATGCGCTTCACCGGGCTCTTGGAAAACAAGGCCCTGAACGCTGTGTCGTCTAGGCGCGACAGCTCATCAAGCGTCGGAGCTTGGAGGGCCGCGCGGGCGGCCAGCTTCGTCTCTCGTCCGGCTTCGGCGAACTTGTTCCACGGACATGCCGCCAGGCAGTCATCGCAACCGTAGATCCGGTTGCCGATCGCCTCCCTGAATTCGGTTGGGATCGGGCCTTTGTGCTCAATGGTCAGGTAGGAGATACAGCGTCTGGCATCCAGCCGGTAGGGGGCCGGGAAGGCGTCTGTTGGGCAGACGTCCAGACAAGCGCGGCACGACCAGCAATGGTCTTCTTCCGGCCCATCAGCCGGCAGGTCCAGCGTCGTGAAGATCGACCCGAGAAACATCCACGAACCGAATTCACGCGAGACGAGATTGGTGTGCTTGCCCTGCCAACCAAGGCCCGCAGCCTCGGCAAGGGGCTTTTCCATCACCGGCGCGGTGTCGACGAAGACCTTCACCTCGCAATCAGTCTCAGCGACCAGCCAACGGGCGATTGCTTTGAGACGCTTTTTGATCAACTCGTGATAGTCATCACCTTGCG
This sequence comes from Pseudomonadota bacterium, assembly GCA_039181495.1. GTDB lineage: Bacteria > Pseudomonadota > Alphaproteobacteria > Rhizobiales > Tepidamorphaceae > JBCDCP01. The sequence goes on from JBCDCP010000055.1 coordinate 5,902, forward strand.
CATAGACCGAGATCGCACCGCGATCCGGCCGCGTCAGAACGGCTGTCGGGTCGGCATCCGGCCCGTAGTTCATGCCCAGCATCACGATGGACCGGGCATCTGGCCAAAGCACCGAAGGATCACTGCGGCGGTGCGCGGTATCCTCCATCCAACTCATCGTGCCGTGATGGCCTGCTTCGAGAAAGGCGCCAAGCCGCGCTGGCGCTTGCGGAATCGCATTCGGCTGGGCGATCGCGCATGCATCAAAGCCCTGTCGCTTCGCTTCAGCGGCAAGTGCGGTCTTCAGGGCCGCCGGCCGATCCGTCTGATGTTGAGTTTCCAACATGCCGGCAAACTAGGCCGCGATGATTCAGAAATCGAGATCAACATAGGTGTTTGCCGGCGGGATGCCGGGAATTCTATCGGTCAGCAATGGCCGGAAGGACGGCCGCGACTTGATGCGGGCATACCAGACTTTCGCCTGGTCGAAATCGTCCCAAGGCACATCACCCATATAGTCGATGATCGACAGATGCGCGGCAGCCGCGATATCGGCGAGTGTCAACCGTTCACCGGCGAGCCAGTTTCTGCGAACCGCAAGATGGGCGATATAGCCCAGATGATGCCGAAGATTGGCTGATGCGGCGCGGATGATTGAGGTATCGGGAGCGCCACCCCCCTGGTCGACGGACATGAAGCGTTTGTGGACTTTCTCGGTAACCAGATAGCCTGTCACCTCATCGTGGAACTTGAGGTCGAACCAGTCGAGCAGGCGGCGCGTTTCGGCGCGGGCAAAAGGATCTTCCGGCATCAGCCGGCGTGCCCCTAGTGCCGGCCCCTTGGTCTCATCGAGAAATTCACTGATCGGGCGGATTCCAGCCAACGGAGCGGACTGGCCAATCAAAAGGACCGGTAGTGTCCCGGCGGGGTTGAGCTGCAGGAACTCCGGTCGCCGTTCCCAGACGCGCTCCTCGTGGAACTCGGCGCCCATGCCGTATTCGCCCAGTGCGATGCGAACGGCGCGCGAGAACGGACAGAATGCATGATGGTAGAGCGTGAGCATCGCGGATTTCGCGCCTTGCGCCGTTGGACCTGTCTGCGCGCGGTAGCTTTGGAACCGTTTCCGGCGCGCACCAACGCGCGTTCGGCCCAATTCTACCCGACATTCGGCGCGATTGGGTTACTGAAGGGTTAATGTGTAGCTCTGGCGCGTTGCTTTCGCGGGCACCCGCCTTTACAGCCGCATGCGGATGCCAAGCAGACGATTCGGCGCGCAGGAGCCGCAGTATGGATTCAGACAAGCTGCTGGTTGGCGCGTTTCTCGGGTTGATCGAAGGCCTAACCGAGTTCATCCCGGTTTCATCGACCGGCCATCTGCTGCTGGCGGGTCATTTTCTGGGATTTGATAATCCCGGCAATACCTTCGAAGTGCTCATACAGCTCGGCGCAATTCTGGCGATCTTGGCGGTCTACTTCGCCCGTCTTTGGTCGATTGCCATGGCGATTCCATCCGATCCGGCAGCCCGGCGCTTTGTCATCGGGATTGTAGTTGCGTTTCTCCCTGCCGCATTCGTTGGCGTCCTCGCGCACGGTTTTATCAAGGATGTTCTGTTCGAAACGCCCGTTCTTGTCTGCATCACGCTGGTGATTGGCGGCTTTGTTCTGCTGTGGATTGACCGGCTGCCGCTGCAACCCGCCCACACCGATGCGACCGCCTATCCGGTTTCGCTGTGTCTCAAGATCGGGTTGTGCCAGTGCCTTGCGATGATCCCGGGCGTTTCACGGTCGGGCGCAACCATCGGCGGCGCGCTGCTCTTGGGATGTGACAAGCGTTCGGCAGCCGAGTTCTCGTTCTTCCTGGCCATGCCAACCATGGCGGGCGCATTTGCCTATGATCTCTACCAGAACATCGATCGGCTTGGCAGCGATGATATCGCAGTGATCGCGGTTGGTTTCGTCTGCGCCTTCATTGCGGCGGTGCTGGTTGTCCGCGCCCTGCTTGATTTTGTATCCCGACATGGCTTTGCGCCGTTTGCCTGGTGGCGGATCATCGTGGGGTCGCTCGGGCTCGTCGGCCTCTGGCTGATCGGCTGAACGGCATCAGGCCGCGTTGGGTTTCGCGTAAGCGCCTGTCTTGCGGAAGCGCGATAGATATGTCGGCAGGATCGTCGACATTGTCTGCGGCTCGATGCCGATCCCATCCAGGGTCCGACCCTCCTTGATGGCAGCCTCGCTGACCACATTGTCACGCTCCAACAGGCGAATCTGATCGAGCGTCAGCATCGGCTTTGGCAGAGCGCCAAGCACGGTGGCCTGCAGGCGTGCGATCGGCATTGGCAGGGTGACCAAAAGACGTTTGCGGCCGATCACTTCGAGCATCCGCTGGAGCAGCTCCTTGAAGGTCTCGATGTCAGGGCCACCCAGCTCATAGGTTGTTCCGGGTTCAAGATCACCATCCACCGCACGGGCCACGGCTTCAGCCACATCGCCGACAAAGACCGGTTGAAAACGTGTGTGCCCGCCGCCAATCAGCGGTAGTGCCGGCGCGAGCCGCGCCATCCCGCCGAAGCGATTGAAGAAATCATCTTCTGGGCCAAACACGATCGAGGGTCTCAAGATGATCGTTTCGGGAAACTCACTGAGCGCGCCCTGTTCTCCGCGCGCCTTGGTGCGGGCATAGTCCGCGTCGCCGTCAGCATCTGATCCGATCGCGGACATCTGAATGAAACGTTTGGCGCCCGCCGCCTTGGCCGCTCTGGCTGCCAGACGGGGGCCGTCACCCTGAACCGCATCGAAGGTCTGCTTGCCGGACTCGTAGAGAATGCCAACCAGATTGATCACCACATCGCTGCCAGCCACGGCACGCTCGATCGAGTCCGCATCGCGAATGTTGGCCTGAACGGCATGGATCTGCCCAACAGTGCCGAGCGGTTGAAGGTGACCGGCCAGATCAGGGCGCCGTACAGCTACGCGAATGCGATAGCCGCGCTTGGCCAAGGCCCGCACCACATGCCGCCCGACAAACCCCGAACCGCCGATGATGGTGACAATCTGGTCCGCCGGTTTGGCTCCCGCTGACGCCATTTTGAGTGTTCCCCTCGCTGAACCGCTCTTGTTGTGCAGGACATAGTGGAGGAGGCAATTCCGGGCAATGCGGCGAGATGCAGCGGCAGCTCAAACGCGTTGACAGGCTGGCCCAAGGACACTGGCTCGCCTACCCATGCGATGATTGACAAGTGCGCGCAGCAATCCTATCCGTCTGCCTTCCAATCGGCTGGCCCAGATGGCGGAATTGGTAGACGCGCTAGCTTCAGGTGCTAGTGTCCGTATGGACGTGGAGGTTCGAGTCCTCTTCTGGGCACCATTTCTCATTTCATACCTGCCGACACCCTCTAAGGCTCTGAAGGGCAACGCGATTACAGAGCTTCTAGCGCTCTGAATCTGGTGATGCGCTAGGTAGTCTGTCTAATCCTCTGTCAGCCCAAGCGCAGATGCGCGAACCCAGGCGCAACCGATGAGCCCCAGGCATTGCTGCCGAGGGCAAAAGACGTGCATTGTGTTGTCTTGGGGCAGGGTGGGATTTCGCCCTGATCGATCGACGAGGTTTGAAGTTTCTCGGCGATGTTTGCGTTTTTGGGGCGTACAGTTCTGCAAAGGACCGGTCAGATTGGTCTTCTTGCCGCTATGCTGGCCCTGTTCTGGATCGGCGGCATGGCCTTCATCGTGATCGATGACGGTATGCGTTCAGCATTCAAAGAAGACACCTCGAATTTTCACGACTACACCGAAAGCTGGGAGCAGTTCACGCCTACCGAAAACGACATTGCTGTTGTTTTCTCCGCCCCGACTTTTGCCGATTTCGAGCTCCTGGCACGGGTGCGCGAATTCGCGCTCGAAGCCCGTTTTGCATCACATGTGGCGGACTCCTATTCGATTTTCTCGTTGCGCAGCCCGCCTGATACCAAACTCGTTACAGCGCCATTGCTGCCAGCCGACCTTGAGGATGTGCCGGATCTCACCGCTGTCTTTGCGGCAATCCGCGCGCACCCTCTGGGTGGTGCCCGGCTTCTTTCCGCTGACCATGCCCATACTCTTGTGCTCGTCACGCTTGAGAGAGACCAAAGTGCGATCGAACCGGCAAGGCAGACGCTTGCTGAATTGCAGGACATTGCAGAGGCACTGACCGCCAATTCCGCTCTTGAATTTGGCATCTCCGGTCTGGTGCCGATCCGTCAGATCGTAATCGACGGAATTCTCGGCGACATGCTGTTTCTGAACGCCATCGGAATGATCATTGGAATGGTGGTCTGCCTGATCGTGTTGCGTTCGATCTCGGTCGCACTTCTGACCATGGTTGCGCCGGCGGTCGCTCTTATGGCCGTTCTTGGAAGCATGGGCTGGGCGGGGTTGGCGTTCAACACGCTGACCAATGCAATCCCCGTACTGGTCCTGGTCATCGCTCTGGCCGACAGCCTTCACATGACAGCCGAATACCGCAGAGCACGGGCATCTGGAGCGGGAGCAAAAACAGCGATTGTCAGTACGCTGGAGGACATCGGCCCTGCTTGCGCGCTGACTTCATTCACGACTGCCTTGGCCTTCGCCGCGCTTCTGATCTCAGGCTCAGAACTGGTACGGAGTTTCGCATGGGCGGGGATCCTGGCAACGCTCCTTGCTCTTGCTGTGGTGCTTGTCGTTCATCCCCTGGCGTTTCTGATGGCCGCGAGGTCTTCGACGCTCGAGACTCAGATTGAGTCGGCGAGCGAGAAACCCTGGCGCGTGCCGAACGGTCTTTGGCTGCAACGACTAGGTGAACGGTATCCATGGACCATCAGCTTCGGTGCAGTCGTCGTGCTGCTCTTTGCGCTTGCAGCATTCGCGGCGGCCCGCCCCGAATACACGTTTCTCGAAAACGTCTCGCCGGGTAACAGCGCACTTATCAATCTCCACATGATCGAATCTGAGCTGACGCCGACGGCGACGATTGACTTTCGGGTTAAGACCGCCGAGCAGGATCCCTTCAGCCCGGATTCTCTTGAGCGCTTGAGCCGTGTCGAGGACGCCGTAAGATCCATTCTTCCTGACATCCCGACAGTGTCACTACTCGATTTCGTCGACTGGGCTCGGGCCAATTCAGATGCCATGGCACCAGCGCGTGAGATGTTCAGCGGCTTGTCCAAAGTCCAACAGGGGCGGTTCGTCGCCAAAGACAACAGCGCTGTCATCCTGCGCGCCTTTGTCAGAGACGAAGGGGCTACGACAACTGTTGAGATGCTGGACCAGCTTGCGATTGCGTTGGAAAGAGTTGGCGTCTCCGGCCACCTTGTGTCGCCACCAACGGGTCTGCTCGCGATGTCCGGCCGGGCCAGTGTCCGGATGATCCGGCATCTCAACATCAGCTTTGCAATCGCCGTGCTCGCCTCCGGTATTCTCATCGCTGTCTGGTTCCGCAACGTTGCCTACGGCATAGTTGCTCTGTTGCCCAACATCCTGCCCATCGCGCTGATTGGTGCCTGGCTTTGGGTCAGCGGTAACGGCCTTCAATTCTCAAGCGCCATCGCGCTCACCATCGCATTCGGCATCGCGGTCGATGACACAATGCATGTGATGAACCGGCTAAGACGAACCGCACCAGCGGGCGCCCCCTTCGACCTGGCAACCATCAGGGCAGCCTACCATCATCTCACGCCTGTGCTGGTTTCGACGACCATGATCCTTGGTATCGGAATTCTCGGGACGCAGTGGAGCATCGTGCCAACAATCGCCTATTTCGGCATCCTGACAGCCTGTGTTCTGTTTCTGGCTCTTGTCTCAGTATTGCTGGTACTACCCGCGATCCTGGCGGTGGCGGAGAAGATCTTGGGGGGTAAAGATGCCCCTTCGTGAGAACTTAGTCGCAACAACGCTTGGTGCTATTGCCCTGTCGCTGTCGGCGTCAACACCAGCATGGGCCGAAACCAATTGGGCGGGGCTCACCGGCACCTGGCGCGGAACCGGCTTGATCCGGGAATACCCGACCAGCGTTCAGGAGCAGGGCGTCTGCAAGTTCAAGGTCAACGCCAATGCGGCTGGTACCCGGCTGTCGTTTGACGGAAGATGCGCCAATGCAAGCCAATCGGGCCGGGTGAGTACGCAGCTTGAACGGAATCTGCAGGACGGCTCGATTCTGGCCACGTCGCAGGCGTCGAACATACGCGAGGCTATCACGCTGAAAGGGGAACAGAATGGGCGATCGATCACGCTTGCATCGGTTGGAGAATTTCTCCTGCGCGGACAGCATTACAGCGTTCGTATCGACATTGAGTTTTCCGAGGAAGCTCACGCCTTCACCATGGAACAAACCGTGCGGCAGGCAAGCACCGGCCAGTCGATCCGCGTGTTGGAGATGATATTCCTTCGGCAAACTCCATGAACGGACGCGACCCGCAGGCAAGGGTGCGGAAACCAAAAATGCACCGAAGCTGATCAGCTCCGGTGCATGAAGTTCTGGCCTGTATGAAGGTCGGTTCTAGAGATTCCCGCTCTTCAGTTCGCCAGCGAGGTATTCCGCCTGCCGGATCGCCAGCGCGACGATCGTCAGGGTCGGGTTCGCCGCAGCTCCTGTTGTCATGACAGCACCATCCGAAACAAACAGATTGGGCACATCGTGGGCCTGACCCCATTTGTTGACGACACCATCCTCGGCATTCTCACTCATCCGGCAGGTGCCGAGATTGTGTGTCGACGGATAAGGCGGTGTCCTGTGGGTTCCTACGGCACCAACGGCCTCATAGAGCGCCTCGGCCTTCTCGTAGGCGTAGGTGCGCATGGCGATGTCGTTCGGATGATCGTCGAAGTGCACGTTGGCAACGGGCAGATCCCATTGATCGCGCGCGGTATCAGACAGCGTGATCCGGTTTGTGGCCTGCGGCATGTCTTCACCGACGATCCACATCCCCGCCATGTTGGAATAGGCATCCATCATGCGCGTGAAGTCGCGGCCCCAGCCACCCGGCTCAATAAAGGCTGCGAGGAAGGCCGGGCCGAGTGCCAGCGTCTCCATGTAATACCCGCCGACGAACCCGCGTGAGGGATCGTTCTGCACCTCATCCTTGATGATCCCGGCCATGGTCTCGCCGCGGAACATCTTCACCGGCTTGTCGAACCAGGCATACATCGATCCGGTCAGGTGACGCATGTAGTTGCGCCCAACCTGGTCTGAACTGTTGGCCAGACCATTTGGGAACTGATTGCTGTCACTGAGCAGCAGGAGACGCGCGGTTTCGATCGAATTGCCGGCCACGCAGACAACGCTGGCGGCCTGGCGGTTCAGATTGCCGTCCTTGTCGACATAAAGAACCGCATCGACCTTTCCGGATGCATCATGGGTGATCTTGACGACGTGGGATTCGGGGCGGAGATCGCAGAGCCCGGTTTCGACAGCCCGCGGAATCTCCCGCACCAGCGTGCTCCATTTCGACTTGTTCTTGTCGCCCTGGAAATTGAAGCCGTCCTGGATCGATCCAGGCCGCCCGTCATAGGGTTCCGCGTTGGTCCCATAGGGGCCGGTCGCATAGCGCTTGTAGCCAACGCGCTCAGCACCATTGGCGAACACCTTGTAGTTGTTGTTCGCCGGCAGAGGCGGACGCCCGTGCACGTGGGTTGAACCAATGGCTTTCTCGGCAGCATCGTAATAGGGCGCCATGTCATCAAGCGAGATCGGCCAGTCGAGCAGGGTCGCCCCGTCAATCTCGCCGTAGGTCGAACGCGCCTTGAACTCGTAATCAAGGAAGCGCGGTGTAGCACCAGCCCAATGGGTGGTCGTGCCACCGACCGCCTTGACCAGCCAGGCAGGCAGGCCAGGGAAGTCTTTCGACACGCGCCATGAACCACTCGTGGTCCGGGCATCGAGCCAGGCCATCTGGCCGAACGATTCCCACTCGTCATTGACATAGTCTTCGGCTTTGAGATGCGGCCCAGCCTCAAGCAGGACACACGGGATGCCGGCCTTGGTCAGTTCGAAAGCCATGGTTCCACCGCCGGCGCCTGAACCGACAATGACAACAGCGGCTTCGTCGTTTGCAATCGTGCTCATGATGTCAGCCCCCTCAGCTTTCGGTTATCCGTGGATCGGGTAGCCAGTCGAGGTCATTGAAGCCTCGATTGATGTACCCGCCCTGGTCGAAGCTTGCGCCCTCATAGCCAAGGATTTCCCAGACTTCATGATCGTCGTAGAGCGCCACCACAGCCGTACCGCGGACGAGTTGGAAGAATGCGGTATCTTCAATGCCCTTGAGGTATTTGGTCGCCGCGGCTTCATCGAGATCGCCGAATGATGCTGACTGCAGGCTGGCCATGCCTTGTTTGAACATCACAGCCTTGCCAATGGACTTGTTGGCAGCTGCAACGATGGCATCAGCGGTTCGCTCATAGCAGCCATCGGGAAACTGGTCGTGCGGGTAGACCATCCGGACCATTTGCGTGAGCAGCTTCTTGCTTTCGCCGTCTTCGCCAACCTTCAGCGCGGCGTACAATGGCCTGGGAGTCGTCGCGACCCCCATCGCCACAGCTGACGCCGTGCCCAGCAGCACGAAACGTCTTGAAACGTTCATTGCTTTCCTCCCTATTTTCTTCGTCAGTTTATCTTGTTTTAGCCGGCAAAACGCTCGCCAACATCTGAAGCGAAGTCCTCGTAGCGGCGGATCGCCGTGACCTTGATGTCAACGTGCTGACCCATCTCTTTCATGATCGGCAAGTCAAAGCTGATCTGGTCCAGCATGTCGGGGCTCTCGACCTCGACAACCGCAAAAACCTTGCGCATGCCAACGGCCTTCCAGAGATCCTTGACCACTCCGGCCTGTTTCGCACCCAGCGCAGCTTTGGCTTCTTCCGCCCAGATCCGGAACAGATCCTGCTGCGTCATCGCGGCGCCGTAACTCACCGTGAACTCGAGATGAAAAAGCAATTGCCCCTCCTATTGGTAGCGCCCATGCCGCTGCAGGATCTCGATCTGGTAGCCGTCGGGGTCCTGCACAAAGAAGAACTTCGCCAGCAGCGCACCATCGCGGCTGAACTCCACCACTTTGCGCGGGCTCAGACCGGCTGCTTTAAAGCGGGCGTGCTCGGCTTCCACATCGTCAACGCTGAAGGCCATGTGCCCGTAGGCATCGCCATGATCGTAGGGCTCGGTACGATCCTTGTTGACCGTCAGCTCGAGTTCGAAACCGGTCTCGGCGTTTGACAGGTAGAGAAGGGTGAAGTCGTCGAAGTCTAGCCGCTCGGCGACATCGAGGTCGAAGGCCTTCTTGTAGAAATCGACCGAACGTGCCTCATCCAGCACGCGCACCATGGCGTGGATTGCTTTGGCCACAAATCCCTCCCACTGTCATTGTTTCTTGACAGTCTGGCGCGTGCGATCAGGCCGTTGGTAGTAGCGCGCTACTACACTTCGAGGCGCAGCCATGTTGCCTATTCGGCGGCAACTGTCGTTGGCACCTCGTTCTGCCGCTGCTGGAAAACCAGGCAGGCACATCGCAGATGAGAGGTGAAATTCTGCACCTCACCGCGCAGCTCGATGACCTCGGCATGCAGTGTCGACAGGAACGCCGGGGTCGACATCCCGTCATTGGCCGCGATGTCGTCGATGATGGCCCAGAAGTACCGTTCGAGGCGAATGCTGGTGCTCTGACCATTCAGCCTTACGCGTCGGGTGATGGGTTCGTAGTCGCGCGGATTCATCCCCGCAAAGATCTGACACATGGCGATTTCCTCCCAATCAAACGCCATTGCATCCCGGTCGTTTGATGCGCCGCAAGCTCTTCTCCGGATGGTTCAATCCATCTCATTTGGCCGGCTCACCTGAATTTTCTATCACTTGGGGCTGGCGGGCAAGCCCATCCGAACGATGATCGATATCCGTACCAAATCTGCCGAAGGCAGAAATCTCAGTCCGAGCGGAAATGGGGCGAGCATCTGTTCGGTCTCTTTGAGAAACTGATTGCTAGGATTGAAGCGGAATCGAGGAAGACGTCAGTTCAGGAGAAGCCTGTATTTGACGCTATCGGCGAACCGCTTTAGCCCTGTGCTGCGAGACAATTCGGACGTTTGGACGGTTCGGCGAGGCAGCAATGACGATCCATCTGCACAAGGGCGATCTACCGACCAAGGTGAAGCTGGGGTCGGTTGTCGCCATTGATACCGAAACGCTCGGTCTGAGCCTGGTGCGAGACGCGCTGTGTCTGGTTCAATTGTCGTCAGGCGATGGCAATGCCCATCTCGTTCAGCTCGACCGCAAGAGCTATGACGCCCCCAACCTCAAGGCGTTATTGGCCGACAAGGAGGTCCTCAAGATCTTCCACTTCGCGCGGTTCGATCTTGCCATGCTGCAACGCTCGCTCGGCGTGATTACATCGCCGGTGTTTTGCACCAAGATCGCCTCCCGTCTGACCCGCACCTATACCGACCGGCACGGACTGAAAGACCTCTGCAAGGAACTACTCGACGTCGATATGTCCAAGCAGCAACAGTCTTCCGACTGGGGCGCCACCGAACTGACCGACGCGCAGCAGGCTTACGCCGCGTCGGACGTTCTGTATCTGCACCAGTTGATGGAAGTGCTGGAAAAAAGGCTAGAGCGGGAAGGCCGGACGCAGCTCGCGAAATCCTGTTTTGCGTTTCTGCCGACCCGCGCCATCCTCGACCTGGCAGGCTGGCAGGACGAGGACCTGTTTGCGCATAGCTGAGTGGGCGCTGCTGCCGGCAAACGACTGCATGCCGTCGCCTCGCCTTTTTTGCGTGAGACCGGTAAACTGCCAGGCGTAAGACCGTAATTGGACAAGCGTTCCTTAGGCTTGTTGCCGGGCGCTCGAGACAGCGTCGCAAAAGAATGCTGGGATTATCCAAAGAGCCTATTCGATGAGCTGGTTCGACGGCATGATCGACCGAATTGGCCCGTTTTCACTCGGGCGCGGGACCGCTGCACCCAGTGGCCGGGGGTGGCGTGCGCGCGAGTTTGCGCTTTTGCGCCGCCGTCAGGGCAAACGGCCGCTGCCGCGCGGTGCACTCGATGAGCCTGACGGTGGAGCGTCATTCGCATCCGACGGTAATGCCAGAAACGGCCGGACTGGCGCCGCAGTCTCAACGGTGTTGCCTGCAGCGGGGATGCCCAGCCGGCTCGGACCAGCCCGGGCCTTGCCCAGCGACCCGCAACGGGCGCGGATCTTCAGACGGGCCAAACGACACTCGTCGATGGTGCGCGCGCTGCGCTTTGGTCTTCCGGCTGTGGCGGTGGTTCTTCTCGCCGTATTGCCGCTTTCTGCGGTCAATCCGACGATCCCGGGTATTGCTGGTCTCAGCCTCGATGGCATTGGTTTCTCCGGCACCACCATCGTTATGGAGAATCCCCGTTTGAATGGTTATGAGAAGGGGCGTGGTGGCTATAGGTTCGAAGCTGAGCGTGCAGAACAGAGCGTTGCTGAATCCAACAAGGTTACTCTTGTCGGCCTGGAGGGCCGCATCACGCAGGATGATGGTCGCTGGGCGAGCATCCGTGCACGTCATGGCGTCATCGACACTGAGGCGGAAACGATGCAGCTGGATCGCGATATCATCGTGCGTGCAGACGGTGGCTATCGTGCCCTGCTGCAGTCAGCGGCGGTCGATCTCAAGGATGGCAATGTGCTTAGCAATCAACCAGTACAGGTGGACATGCTGAATGGATCGGTCAAATCGCAGTCGCTAGAGCTGATCGAACGGGGCCGCTACATCCGGTTCGAAGGCGATGTCGAAATGACGATCTATCTGGGATCAGTTAGCGCGCCCGGTGACGAACAGCAGCCAGTTGCTCCTTCAGCAGTGGAGAGCGCAGCACAATGAAAAGCCACAGCATTAGATGTGCCTGTGTAAGTGCGCTCGCCGGACTGGCATTGTTGATGATGCCCGCCGCGGAGCTTAAGGCACAGTCCACAGTGACCGACCTGCAAGGTCTAGCAGTTTCCTCGGACCTGCCAGTGTCGATTGATGCCGATAGGCTGGAGGTCTTCGATGACCAGCAGATGGCCTTGTTCAGCGGCAACGTCAAACTGCGCCAGGGCGAAGTCTCGCTGCAAACCTCAACGCTTGAGGTCCACTACTCGGGTGGAGCGCGCGAGCAGCAGGGTTCGATCACCAGGCTTGAGGCCAAAGGCAAGGTCCTGGTGCAGTCCGAAGACCAGACCGCAACAGGCGACCGGGCCGTATTCGACGTGGCGACGCGTACCATCCGCGTGCTTGGGAGTGTTGTGCTGTCACAGGGCCAGAATGTCATCCGCGGCAACGAGCTGGTTGTCGATCTGGAAAGTGGGCGGTCTAGGCTGGTGGCCAACAGATCCGGTCAAGGTCAGCGCGTGCAGGGCGTTTTCATGCCCAATTCGGTCCGCAACAGTCAGTAAACACCCTCTCCCCGTGTGGTTGGTTGCGACGTGGGACCGCTGAGTTCGACGCCCGACGCAAATCAGGTTAAACCTATAATCATGCCCGGCATGCAAGACTGGGGCCGTTTTTTGATGGATGACATCCAGACAGTCGATTCAGGAGCGTGAGTGAGTCCATCGATCGGGGATCGTATCGCCAATCTAACAGCGCGCCTGCCCAGTTTCGGCGGGCGCGGCAAACGGCGTGCGGGTCCCTCTCCCAGCGGTAAGACGCTGAACGGGCATCACCTGAGCAACGCAAACGGACAATATGCTACGTCCTCGCGTCAGGTGCCCCTAGGTCTGAGGCTCGATCCACCGCAGCAGATCCCTGCTCACCCGGCGAACGCCCAACAGCCGCCATCCTTTGAGGATGCGGCAGCGATTGCGACCGCACAGCCGCAACGAGCGTATGGGGCAGGAAAGCCACCGTACGCCGCTCAACAGCCAGCCCAGGCCGTTGCTCAACCACAGCCGGTAGCACAACCACAAGATCCTGCGCCTCAGCAGCTGCCGGCACCGTCGGCTGGTGCGCTGGCACTGGCTGACAATGAATGGCTGGCCGCCCATGGCCTCGAGAAGTCGTTTGGCCGGCGCAGGGTTGTAAAGGGTGTATCGCTCGGCGTCAGGCGCGGCGAAGTGGTCGGTCTTCTCGGACCGAACGGTGCAGGAAAGACAACCACCTTCTACATGATCACAGGCCTGATCGCGGCCGACGGTGGCGCGATAGAGATCGACGGCTACGATGTTACCCATCTTCCCATGTACAGGCGTGCGCGACTCGGCGTGGGATATCTGCCGCAGGAACCATCGATTTTTCGCGGCATGACCGTCGAGCAGAACATCATGGCGGTGCTCGAACTGGTTGAGCCGGACCGCAAGCGTCGGCGCAACCGGCTCGATAAGCTGCTCGAGGAGTTCAACATCTCCCGATTGCGCAAATCTCCGTCAATCGCACTTTCGGGAGGTGAGCGGCGAAGAGTCGAGATCGCCAGGGCTCTGGCATCAAATCCAGTCTTCATGCTGCTCGACGAACCCTTCGCAGGTATCGATCCGATCGCCGTAAACGACATTCGGGCGCTGGTCCGGCATCTTACAAGCCGCGGTATCGGCGTACTGATCACCGACCACAATGTCCGCGAAACACTGGGTCTGATCGACCGGGCCTACATCATCCATGATGGTCAGGTCTTGATGGAGGGGCCACCTCAGGCCGTCGTGGCCAATGAACAGGTGCGCCGGTTCTACCTCGGTGAGGATTTCAAACTGTGAGCGGACCGGGGTTCTCAGGCGGCGTTGGCCCTCGTCTTGAACTGCGCCAGAGTCAATCTCTGGTTATGACGCCGCAGCTGATGCAGGCGATCAAGCTGCTGCAGCTGTCCAACATGGATCTTCTCGCCTACGTCGAGGCGGAACTGGAAAAGAACCCGCTGCTGGATCG
>JBCDCP010000056.1:0-19708 GCA_039181495.1 Pseudomonadota bacterium
CCCGCCCTTCTCGCCGGGCATACCGTTGCCGAGAAAGATGTAGCAGCCAGGGCGCTCATTGAGCATGAAGGAGAAGTCCTCGGCTCCCATCTTGGGTGGAACCTTGGGGTCGACGGCCGCCTCGCCGCACACCCGCCGCGCCACCTCGGTGGCGATGACGGTCTCATCTTCGGTGTTTACCGTCGCCGGGTACATCCGGCGATAATCCAGCTCGGCGGTGGCTCCGAACATCGTGGCAGTCTGTTCGACGATGCGGCGCAGGTTCTGCTCCTGCATATCCTGGATGTCGTCCGAATAGGACCGGGCCGTGCCCATCATCTTGACTTCGTCGGGAATGACATTGCCCGCGGTGCCGCCATTCATAGCGGTGATCGACACGACACCGCTCTTCAGCGGGTCGACATTGCGCGCAACGATGGACTGGGCCGCAACGACGATGTGACTTGCCACAAGCACAGGATCAATACCGTGATGCGGCATGGCGCCATGGGCGCCCTTGCCCTTGACCACGATGTCAAACATGTCGGCACTGGCCATGATGGGGCCGGGCTTGAGCGCGATCTCGCCGACCGGCACGCCGGGCATGTTGTGAATGCCCCAGACAGACTCCATCGGAAAGCGCTCGAAGAGTCCTTCCTTGACCATATGTTCGCCGCCGGCGAACCCTTCTTCAGCGGGCTGGAAGATGAAATAGACCGTGCCGTCGAAATTTCGGTTCTCGGCGAGATATTTCGCTGCACCCAACAGCATGGTGGTGTGGCCGTCATGGCCACAGGCATGCATCGCGCCATCATGCACGGATGCGTAGGGCAGCCCTGTTCTTTCCGGCATCGGCAGGGCGTCCATATCAGCGCGCAGGCCGATCGCCCGGTTGGAACCGCCCTCGCCGCGCAGAACGCCGACAACGCCGGTCTTGGCAATTCCAGTGTGAACCTCGAGCCCCCATGCGTTGAGCTTTTCGGCGACAACGCGCGATGTGCGTTCTTCCTGGAACGCAATCTCGGGGTGCTTGTGCAGATCGCGGCGGATCTCGATCAGCTCGTCGAGATGGGCTTCGAGACCGGGTTTGATGGGCATTCGGATGACTCCTGTCAGGCGGCCTCGATCTCGAGTCCCTCGGTTGATAGTCCCTCGAGCTTCGGCATAAGGCCCAGTAGCTCTCTGGTGTAGGGATGCTGCGGGTTTTCGAACAGCGCGTTTGTTTCAGCGAGCTCAACAAGCTTGCCATGGCGCATCACGCCGACACGGTCGCACATCTGTCTGACCACCGGCAAATCATGGCTGATAAACAGCATGGTCAAATGCAGGTGATCCTGCAGATCCTTCAGGATATTCAGGATCTGCGCTTGGATTGAGACATCAAGCGCCGACGTGGGCTCGTCGCAGATCAGGAAGCGCGGTCGTGTTGCCAACGCGCGGGCAATCGAAATCCGCTGGCGCTGACCGCCGGAAAACTCGTGCGGGAACTTGATCGCAGCGCTGGCGCCCAGGCCGACGCGTTCCAGCAGGTCCTCAACCTGGTCCCTGATCCGTCCCGGATCGGTTTCGATCTTGTGGTGGCGCATGGGCTCCGCAACGATGTCGAGCACGCGCATACGCGGGTTGAGGCTCGAATAGGGGTCCTGGAAGATCATCTGGATTTGCCGGCGATAGCTCTCCAGCGCTCGATCGCTCTTGAGCGCGGTGACATCCACACCATCAAATAGGATGCTGCCGGCATTGGCGTGATAAAGCGTTGCGATTGTACGCGCGACGGTCGACTTGCCGGAGCCGCTCTCTCCGACCAGACCGAACACCTCCCCTTTGCGGATGTCGAAGGAGACATCATCCACCGCTCTGAGATACTCCCGCTTTGAGGGACGCCAGGCGCGCTTCTGAATGAACAGCTTCGAGACATCACGCACCTCAAGGAGCGGCGCGTCCTGATCGCCCTTCATGTCCGGCCACATCGTTGACAATTCAGCGATCCCGGCAGTGGCAGCGCGGTCGCCATAGCTAATCAGCGGGAAGCGTCTCAGTTTCAGGCTTGGTCTCGGCACGGCGGCAATCAGAGACTTGGTGTAATCGTGGCTGGGGCGGCCGAGAACGTCTTCGGTGGTGCCGCTCTCGACCACCTCGCCGCGATACATCACCGTTACCCGATCGGTCGTGTCGGCAATCACGCCCATGTCGTGGGTAATGAGGATGACTCCGACCTGGCGTTCACGCGCCAGCTCCTTGATCAGGTCGAGTATCTGAGCCTGGATCGAAACGTCCAGAGCCGTGGTCGGCTCATCGGCTATAATCACTTCGGGTTCGGAACACAGCGCGAGCGCAATCACCACGCGTTGGCGCATGCCGCCTGAGAACTGGTGGGGGTACTGCTTCACCCTTAGTTCCGGCTGGGGAATGCCGACACGGTCAATCAATTCGACGGCTCGCTTCTGCGCGTCCGCCTCGGAGAGCTTGAGGTGCATCCTAATCGTTTCGACCAGCTGCTGTTCCACGGTCAGCAGCGGATTGAGCGAGGTGAGCGGGTCCTGAAAGATCATCGAGATTCTGGCTCCGCGCAGCGCGCGCATGGCCTGCTCGTCCCGTCCGCTGATCTCCTCGCCCTGAAAACGGATAACGCCACCGGTGATCCGGCCCGGAGGTTCCAACAGCCCCATGACAGCGGCACCGATGGTCGACTTGCCGGCACCCGACTCGCCGACGAGCCCGTGGATCATACCGGGTTCGACCATGAGGCTTGCTTCATTGACCGCCACGAAGGTCTGACGCCGTGTGGGGAAGGCCACGGAAAGCCTATCGATCTCAAGCAACGTCATTGTCGCTCACCGCAGCTTCGGATTGAGGGCATCGCGCATCCAGTCCCCGAGCAGGTTGACCGCAAGCGCCAGCGCGAGAAGTGCGATGGAGGGAAACAGGATGATCCACCATTCGCCAGAGAACAGAAATCCCTGGCCAATGCGGATCAGGGTGCCGAGCGAGGGTTGGGTCGGGGGCACACCGACACCGAGGAAGGACAGTGTCGCCTCGGTGATAATGGCAAGTGCCAGTCCGATGGTGGCGATGACCAGCACCGGTCCGAGCACGTTGGGCAAGACGTGGCGCAGCATGATCAATCCTGACGGAACACCAATGAGCCGAGCGGCCTGAACGTAATCCTTGCTCCGTTCGACCAGCGTGGCGCCCCGAACCGTGCGGGCGTATTGCACCCAATCCGACAGTCCGATGGAAACGATCAGCACCCAGATGGCCATGTCCGCGCGGTAGGCCGGCGGAATGAAACCACGCGCGATGCCAAAGACCAGCAGTGCGATCAGTATAGAGGGAAAGGACAGCTGAACGTCCGCGACCCGCATAATCAGCGTGTCGATCCAGCCACCCACGTAGCCGGCAATAAGACCGAGCGTGACCCCAAGCGTCATGGCGAACAGAACCGCCGAGATGCCGACAAACAGGGAGATGCGTGAGCCGTAGAGAATGGCCGAGAAGATATCGCGGCCCTGATCGTCAGTCCCCAGCCAGAAGACGTTGCCGGTGAACTGGTTCTCCTGCATGGGCGGCGTGAAACCATCCAGCAGGTTGAGCGTGGCAGGATCGAATGGATGGTACGGCGCGATCCATGGCGCCAGAAGCGCCGCAAGCGACATAACCGCCACGACGAATGTCGCCACGATCGCCACCGGACTGTGGCGGAATGACCAGGCAACATCCGAATCCCACCAGCGCGTCAGACGACCCCTGGGCCGGGCGGGCTTTGCAGGCTGGGTCTGTTCTGGAGTGATGTCGGTCATGGCCGCCTGCCCCTATCCGCCGCCGGTAGAGCGTTCGACGCGCAAACGCGGATCAACGACGAAATAGAGAATGTCGACGATCAGGTTGATGGTCACGAATACCAGCGCGATGAAAATCAGATAGGCGGCCATCACCGGCACATCGACGAACTGGATCGAGTTGATGAACAAGAAGCCGACGCCGGGCCACTGGAACACCGTCTCGGTGATGATGGCGAATGCGATGATCGAACCGAGCTGAAGCCCGGTGATTGTGATGACCGGAACCAAGGTGTTCTTGAGTGCATGGCCGAAATTGATGGCGCGATCGGTCAGCCCTCGGGCGCGAGCGAACTTTATGTAATCGGTGCGTAGCACTTCGAGCATCTCCGCCCGAACGAGCCGCATGATTAGGGTCATCTGATAAAGCCCCAGCGTAATCGCGGGCAAGATGAGTGATTGCAGCCCATTGACGGTCAGAAAGCCGGTCTTCCAGCCGCCAATATCGACCACTTCGCCGCGACCGAACGACGGCAGCCACTGCAGCTCTACGGCAAAGACCCAGATCAGCAGGACACCGATCAGGAAGGTTGGTAGGGAGACCCCGATCAGCGAGGTGGTCATGATGATGTTGGACAGAACGCCGTCTCGTCGGAGTGCCGTGTAGATGCCCAGAACCACGCCGAAGACAAAGGCGAGAACCCCCGAAACGAAGGCAAGTTCGAGCGTCGCCGGCAAGCGTTCGAGGATCAGTTCCAGTACCGGCTGCTGCAGCCTGTAAGAGATACCGAACTCACCTTGGGCGGCGTTGACAACAAACCGGCCAAACTGGGCAGCTATCGGATCGTTCAAGCCGAGACGGTCCCTTAGAGCCTCACGGTCGGCGACCGTGGCCTCTTGGCCGAGCATTGTGGCGACAGGGTCACCAACGAAGCGGAACAGTGAAAAGGCCACCAGCGCCACAACGAGCATGACGAGAACGGCCTGAAACAAACGTTGGACTATGAAAGTCAGCATTGCTGCTCAGAATTGATGCCCGGCGCACCGGATGGGCAGCGCGCCGGGCGTGTCGCGCAGAGGTCTATTCGACCTTGGTGAAGTACATTTCAGCCTGGTTTTCCGGATCCACCGCGATGGAGATGTTGTCCTTCATCGCATAGGCCAGGACCTGGTTGTGAACGGCAAGGAAGATCCGGTCTTCCTGAATCTGATCCCAGATCTCGGCGATGATCGCGTTGCGCTTTTCGAGATCAACCTCGATTTCGATTGCCTTGATCTTCGTGTCGAGGTCGGCGTTGGAATAGCCCGAGCCGTTCCAGCCGCCCAGCGCATCACCCTTGGTGTGAACCAGGAAGTTGAAGATGTAGGACGAGTCAAACGGCGGCACGCCCCAACCAAGCAGGTAGAAGTCGGTTTCCCGATTCTGGATCAGCGGGAAGTGCAAAGTCTTGGACTGCGAAACCAGGTTGGCCGTTACGCCGACGCGAGCCAGCATGCCGACAAATGCCTGGCAGATTGCTTCATCGTTGATGTAGCGGTCATTTGGGCAGTTGAGATCAACCGAAAACCCGTCTGGATATCCCGCCGCAGCCAGAAGTTCTTTTGCGCGGTCCGTATTTGGCGCCTCGTACTTATCGAGTTCTTCGGTCCAGCCGTTGACGAAGGGCGGCATCTGAACCCCGGTTGGGATCGACTCACCGCGCATCACCACTTTCTGAATGGCTTCACGGTCAAGCGCCAACGCCAGTGCTTCGCGTACTTCCGGCTTTGTGAATGGATTGTCGTCCACACTTGCCGAACGCAGTTTCTCCGACGCCATGTCGTAGGCGAAGAAGATCGTCCGGTTCTCCGGCCCGCGGGTCACCTTGATCCCGTCAGTTCCCGAAAGCCGCTCAATGTCCTGCACCGGCACATCCTGGACGAAATCGACTTCGCCGGACAGGAGCGCAGCGACACGTGTCGCGTTCTCTTTGATCGGCGTATAGATGATCTTCGTGACGTCGGGCTTGTCATCCCAGTGCCCGTCGAAATAGCTCATCTCCGTCTTGACGCCGGGATCACGCGAGTCGAGCCGGTAAGGCCCGGTGCCGTTCGCATTGCGAACCGCAAAGCTTTCTTCGTTGTTGGCAAAATCCTGCGGCTTGGTGACGTTGTTTGCCTCGGCCCAGCCCTTATCCATCATGAAGGTGTTGGTCAGGTTGTTGGGATAAAGCGGGGATGGCCCGGAGAGTTTGATCTCCACGGTGTCGTCGTCGACTGCGGTAACACCTTCCACCGCTGCATGAAGGCCTTTGAAGTCGGACGTATCCTCCAAAACACGGTTGATGGAGAACACTACGTCCTCGGCAGTGAAGTCCGCACCGTCGTGGAACTTGATGCCTTGGCGAAGCTCAAACACCCAGGTCGTCGGATCACCTTCCTTGATCGACCATTCCGTGGCCAGGCGCGGAATCAAAACACCGTCGTTGTCGCGCGTCACCAGCGTTTCATAGATGTGGTGGTGCATGGTGTTGGTCGGACCTTCATTCTGCGAATGAGGGTCCATGGTGAGGGCATCGCCACTACGCGCCCAGCGTAGCGTTTCAGCCATGGCCGCCGGCGATGCTGCAGTTGCCAGAAAACCGCCGGCAATCAGCGCGGCCGCAAGACCAAGAGCAGGTCTCTTCATAAGTTGACTCCTCCAAGAGATTAATCCGGCGCAGCTGCCCAGCTTTGTGCCGGTTCTTGCGCCCCTCGCTACCAACCTCAGGTGATGCGGCTGGTCTGCCGCGCAGAATAGCGCGAGCCTTGGTGCTGTCACGTGCAAAATGTTGGCAATGATCAGCGTCCTTTTTGGGCATTCCACGGAAATGACTGCCATTGCCGTTGTTGTGATAGGCGATCGAAGGTTCTGACTGCGAGAAACAATGCCGCTCACTCATGGCATTGAACTCATCCGAATTGATGCCCGACGACGTCCGAGCAGAAGATCATCCCGGCTGCGTGGCACTCGGTGGAGCTACAGGGTTACCCTTAGGGAATGTACGTTATTCCCTCACACAGCAATCTGGGAAATCATGAACGAGTCGGTTGGGGTGGCAGACCTGCACGCAGTCTAGTTGCGTAACCGATGGTCTGTTGACCTGGGCGGTAAACGCCGTACCTCGGAGCAGACCCATGAGCGCTCACTTTCGACACTATCCGGTAGATGACAGTACGGGCCGCGAGCGGCTTGTAGGGTATTTGCGTGTGGCGTCAGCGGAAGCAGAATTGTTGGGTGACCCCCTGCTCCAAGAGGAAATCGACAGACTCATCAGCGGATGTGATCTCCGAGCGTCATGCGCAACTGAGATACTGGCTGAGGGGGCCTAACGAGATGCCAGTGCCTGGCCATAGTGAGTTTGAGCGCGAGACTCCGGACGGGTTGTCCGGTTTGCCGCCAGGCCTTCAGGTAGCTGAAGTGACGGCCAGCATCCCGCATGTTGAGGAAACGAGGGTCCAACAGATCCTTCGCGATGTTCTCCGCGAAGCCGTCTTGCCCCGGCTCGTCTCACGCGCTCGTTACTCAGACTGAGTTGATCGGGAACCTGCACAAACTCGTTTAGGCAATTCATGCGCTTGGCGGCGGCAATGCAGGTTGCTAGCCTTGGGTCCAGCATGCGAACTCGCAGGACCAGCTTCCATCTTGCCCAAATCCGTACCGCCCGAACTCGCTGGCATTGTTCCGGCGGCGTTGTTTCTCGATTTTGACGGAACAGTGGTTGAGTTCGCCGACCATCCAGAAGACATCGCACCGCCCATCAGTCTCGTCCCGTTGCTGGAAAAGTGGTCGGAGCAACTCGACGGCGCGCTGGCTATTGTCTCGGGCCGCGATATCGACAGCATCGACCGGTTTCTCTCGCCACTAAACCTGCCTATTGCCGGTGCTCATGGCATGGTGCGGCGCGGCGCAGATGGTGGTGTCACAAGTGCATTCGTGGATGAAAACGAACTCTCAATGATTGCCGAGAAACTCGAAAACTTTGCTGCCGGTCATGCCGGCTCACTGGTCGAGCGCAAGCGGCATTCAGTGGCCCTTCACTATCGCAAAGTGCCGTATCTTGCTGACGCTGCCGACCAATCGATGCTTGCGGCCTTACCGAAAGACAGTGCATTCGAGATTCTTCGTGGCAAGATGGTGGTCGAGGCACGAAGCAAAGAAGCTGGCAAAGGACGCGCCATTGCCGCCTTTCTCAGAGAGCCTCCGTTTGAGCACCGACGGCCCGTATTTGCCGGCGACGATGTTACCGATGAAGACGGTTTCGATGCAGTCAATCGCATGAAAGGCGTGTCCATCAAAGTTGGTGAGGGAATCACACGGGCGGAGTACAGACTGAGCAGCCCGGCGGATCTCCTGCGGTGGTTGTCCGAGGGTATCTCAATGCAAGAAGCGATGGTCGATCTGAGATGATGCCGGCAGTCTCTGACCTCAATTTGGGAATGATCGGCAACTGCAGCTATGCCGCTCTCATCGACACGCGCGCCACGGTGGTGTGGTGCTGTCTGCCGCGTTTTGACAGTGATGCGATCTTCAATGCTCTGATCAATGGCAGCCCCAATGGCGCGGCACCAGAAGATGGCCTGATGGCCATCGAACTAGAGGGTCTCAGCAGTTCCGAGCAGAGCTACCGGGACCATAGCGCGATCCTGCGGACGGTGCTGCACAGCCCCGATGGTTCAGTTGAGGTCATCGACTTTGCACCGCGGTTCTACTCAAAGGGACGGGCCTTCAGGCCACATACCCTTGTCCGTCGTATCCGACCGCTGTCGGGCAGCCCGCGCATCCGTATCAAGATCAGGCCCACATTCGCATACGGCCGAAAGCAGCCAACCCGTACCAGAGGGTCGAACCACATCCGGTTCATCTCTGATGAGGCCAGATTCAGGCTGACGACGGATGCTCCGGTCGACTACGTTCTTGATGAGACGACCTTTACACTCACTGAACCGGCTAATCTCATTTTTGGACCTGATGAAAGCCTAAGCGATAGTCCACATGCTATTGCTGAGAGCTTCGATCTCGAAACACAGCGCTACTGGCGCAACTGGTCGCGCCGGTTGGCGCTTCCGCTTGAATGGCAGGACGCAGTCATTCGTGCTGCGATCACGCTGAAACTGTGCTCCTACGAGGAAACCGGCGCCATCATTGCTGCCGTAACCACGTCGATTCCGGAAGCACCAGGCTCGGGCCGCAACTGGGACTATCGCTTCTGCTGGATACGTGATGCGTTCTTCGTTGTTCGTGCACTGAACAGCCTCGCCGCAATCCGATCGATGGAAAACTACTTTGGCTGGATGATGAATGTCATCGCCAATGCGGGTCTGTCGCCCGAGAATGGACGCATCCAGCCTGTCCTGGGCATTGGCCTCGAGACCGAATTGATGGAACAACAGATCGGGACACTGTCGGGTTACCGCGGGATGAGGCCAGTGCGGGTCGGCAATCAGGCCCATGAACACGAGCAGTTCGATGTCTATGGCAATGTGGTTCTCGGTGCAGCGCAGGCCTTCATGGACCGCCGCATGGCCAGAATGGCAGGGATCACGGAGTTCGAACGTCTGGAACATGCCGGGACCCACGCTCTCAAGCTCTATGACCAGCCTGATGCCGGCATGTGGGAACTGCGCTCCAGATCGCGAGTTCACACCTCTTCGAGCCTGATGTGCTGGGCAGCCTGCGATCGCCTTGCAAAGATCGCACAGGCGCTGGGTTTGCCCGAACGGGCCCGCTTCTGGGCGGAGCATGCCAAGAAAATTCGGGCTGAAATCCTAGAGCGTTGCTGGTCCGGCAAACGCAACGCCTTTGTCGAGAGTTTTGATGGCGAGAAGCTCGACGCCAGCGTCTTGCTGATGGCGGAGGTCGGCTTCATCGACCCGATGGATCCGCGTTTTGTCTCCACCGTCGAGCGGATTTCCGAGGTGCTTGGCGATGGTGTGCACGTCAAACGCTACGAGGATGCCGATGATTTCGGCCATGCCGAGATGGGCTTCAATATCTGTGCCTTCTGGCGGCTCGACGCGTTGGCCCGCATCGGACGTCAAGAGGAAGCACGCGAGGTCTTCGAGGAGCTGCTAGCCTATCGAAATCCGGTTGGGCTGATGTCAGAGGATACAGATACAAAGACGGGTGAATTGTGGGGCAATTTCCCACAGACCTATTCCATGGTCGGGATTATCAATTCAGCCATGCGGCTGTCACGCCCATGGGAATCGGTTGTTTGAACGGAGCTAATCTTGAGCCGGCTTGTCGTCATATCGAACCGGGTTGCCGACCTTTCGCGCAATGCCGCCCAGTCGGGTGGATTGGCGGTCGCGCTTGGTGATGCGCTGGCTGAAGATGGCGGCCTATGGTTTGGTTGGGATGGGTCGGTCAGTGACGAACAGTCTGCACGGCAGATCAAGATCACAGAGTACGACAACGTCGCCACCGCGACGGTGCCGCTCACCGAGGCTGAACACGATTCCTATTACAACGGTATGTCCAACAGCGTGCTATGGCCGATCCTGCACTACCGTCTGGACCTCGCTCGCCTTGATGCAGGCTATCTCCAAGGGTATCGGCGGTTGAATGGCCGCTTCGCCGACGAAGTCATCCAGCTACTCGAGCCCGACGACACGATCTGGGTGCACGACTACCATCTGTTTCCTCTCGGCTCTGAGCTACGCACCCGCGGTTGCGGTCAACCGATCGGGTTCTTCCTCCACATTCCGTTTCCACCGCCGGAGATGTTCATTGCCCTGCCGGGACATGACTGGCTAATCCGTTCGATCTTCTCTTATGACGTCGTCGGCTTTCAGACGAAGACGGATGTGGCCAATTTCCAGCGTTATGTGATCGAGAATTGCGATGGCGTGCTCGATGCCAACGACAGGATCAAGGCGTTCGGACGCACCATCCGCGCTCGCGCCTTCCCGATCGGGATCGATGTCGATGCCTTTCGTGAGATGGCCGAAGCGCCGCATGCGAGCGAAGTGATACGGCAGATGCAGCGCCGTTCGGTACCGGTCACTCAGATCATCGGTGTCGACCGTCTCGACTATTCGAAAGGGCTGCCGGAGCGGTTCAAGGCGTTTGAGCTGTTGCTCGAAACCTATCCCGAGAACCGCAGCCGGGTCACCATGATGCAGATCGCACCGCCGACCCGCGAGGATGTCGACGCCTATAGCGACATCCGCGAGGAACTCGAACGCCTGTCTGGCGCCATCAATGGCGCCTATGCCGACTTTAACTGGACGCCGATCCGGTACATCCACCGCAACATTCCGCGCGCCACGCTGGCCGGACTGTTGCGCGGATCCATGGTTGGGCTGGTGACGCCGTTGCGCGATGGCATGAATCTGGTGGCCAAGGAGTACGTCGCCGCTCAGCCGGACGATAATCCCGGTGTACTGGTACTTTCAAAATTTGCCGGCGCAGCGGAAGAGATGGAAGAAGCGCTGCAGGTCAATCCACTCGACATTCAGGACGTGACGTTCGCTATTCAACGCGCGATCACCATGCCGCAAGAAGAACGCTGCGAGCGGCACGCAGCGCTTCTCAAGCGCATCCGCAAGGGTGACGTGACCGCCTGGCGACGGGACTTCCTGTCCGCACTCCGCGCCAGTGGGCAGCAGGCGGCCTGATGGTGGGAGACGTTGAAGGACGGCTCGTGTGCGATCTGGGCGGTACCAACATTCGCATCGCATTGGCGCGCGGGACCAGTCTTTCTCACCGATGGTCGACGCCGATCACGGCGCATTCCTCCTTCGAGGCGGCGCTGGCCAGTTATCTGAGCAAGATGCAGCCTGGTGCCATCTCCGAAATAGCCATCGGTGCTGCCGGACCGATCGATGGCAAGAGCGTTCAGCTCACAAACGCACCCTGGATATTTGAAACATCAAATATCTCCGCCGCCTTAGGCGGTATTGATGTTTTATGCTTCAATGACCTTCAGCCTGTCGCGCGCTCAATTGCGGCTCTGAAAGGCGATGAGCTTGAAACGCTCAGTTCCGGAGCGCCGGGGTCAACTGCGCAACTCGCCGTAAACGTGGGAACCGGATTTGGTGCTGCGGTGCTGCATCGGAACGGCGATGAACTTCACGCCGCTGCCACTGAGGCCGGCCACATGGCGCTGCCAGCAATCATTGCAAGCAAGACACCCCAACCGAACAAGCCCGATCTGACCATTGAGGACCTGCTCTCGGGCAATGGCGTTGAACAGCTCTATCGTCATCTGTCGAGCGTCAGCCATGTCTCGATGCACGCGCAAAGTGCCGATACCATCACCTGTCCGGCAGACATCTTTGCCGCTGTCGAAAACGACGCGGTTGCGAGGCAGACAGCGGATGCCTTTGGATTTGCGCTCGGTGTCGCATTGCGTGATCTCATTCTGGCCCACGCCGCGTGGGGCGGCGTCTATCTTTATGGCAGCGTGATCAAAGGGTGGATCGAGACGGGCCAGACCGAAACCCTGATTGATGGCCTCAGCGCGATAGATGCCATGGATGACCGGGTGTCGAAAGTACCGGTTCACAGGATTGTCCGAGACGATGCAGCGTTGTTGGGCCTCGCGTTGATGTAGCTTGCGGAGCAAGCAATTACGCGCCACATCTGGATCACCGTGTTTCTTTGGGAGGACGACGCATGACCGCCTGCATCGTGGGTTGGGCGCATAGCCCGTTTGGCAAACACACCGACTCAACGGTCGAAGACCTCGTTGTCACCGTCGCGCAGGAGTGCCTGGCGGATGCAGGCCTCGGCCCGGAAGATGTCGATGAGATTGTGCTGGGCCACTTCAATGCCGGCTTCTCGGCGCAGGACTTTACCGCCTCGCTGGTCCTGCAGGCAGACGACCGCCTGCGGTTCAAACCTGCGACGCGGGTTGAGAACGCCTGCGCAACCGGGTCGGCCGCGGTGCATCAGGCCGTCAAATCGATCCGCGCTGGCGTTTCACGCATCGTTTTGGTGGTCGGTGTGGAACAGATGACCACGACGCCCGGGCCGCAGATTGGTGAAAACCTACTGAAGGCTTCCTACTTGCGCGAGGAAGCCGGCATCGAAGGCGGATTTGCCGGCGTCTTTGGCCAGATCGCTGACAGCTACTTCCAACGCCATGGCGATCAGTCAGATGCTTTGGCGAGGATTGCGGCCAAGAACCATCGCAACGGGGTTAACAACCCCTACGCCCAGATGCGCAAGGATCTGGGGTATGAGTTCTGCCGGACGGAGAGCGACAAGAACCCGCGTGTTGCCGGCCCTCTGAAACGCACGGACTGCTCCCTAGTGTCCGATGGTGCGGCAGCGCTGGTCATTGCAGACACGCAAACGGCCTTGCGCATGAACAAGGCCATCGCGTTCCGCAGTCTCGCACACAAACAGGACTTTCTGCCGATGTCCAAACGGGACATTCTCAAGTTCGAGGGTTGTGCCGAGGCCTGGCGTTCGGCCCTGGCCGATGCCGGTATCACGCTGGATGATCTGTCGTTTGTCGAAACCCATGACTGTTTCACGATCGCCGAGTTGATCGAATATGAGGCGATGGGTCTTACCCTGGAAGGCAAGGGCCATATTGCGCTGGATGAAGGCTGGGTCGAGCGCGACGGCAAACTGCCGGTCAATCTGTCAGGTGGCCTAAAGGCCAAGGGGCACCCGATCGGCGCGACCGGGGTTTCCATGCACGCGCTGACCGCCATGCAGCTCAACGGCTCGGCACCACATGGCATGCAGCTCGCAGATGCCAGGCTTGGCGGCATATTCAATATGGGCGGTGCGGCCGTCGCAAACTACGTATCGGTACTCGAGCCAATAAAATAGGCCGGCTATTTTTCAGAAATTTCGCAATGGCTGTTGATCCCGGATTTCGTGATTTCGTGCAGGACCAACTGTCCGGACTCGGGCCTGTCTCGGTCCGACCGATGTTCGGCGGTGCGGGTGTCTACGCTGATGGTGTGATGTTCGGTCTGATTGCCTTCGACACGCTGTACTTCAAGGGTGATGAAACAATCGCTGCGAGGTTCGAGCAGGAGGGCTGCGCGCCATTCACCTATGAGGGCAAAGGCAGGCCAGTGAAGATGTCGTACTGGCAGGTGCCAGAACGGCTTTTTGAAGACCCTGACGACATGCTCGATTGGGCGCACCAAGCCTTGGCGATTGCGCGTCGATCCAAGGCGGAACAATCTGGCCGCTCGCGGACAAAAAGAGCCAGCTTATGAATCTCGCATCCTGGCTCGGACGGGCTGCGAGAGCCTACCCATCCGCACCCGCTATCGCCAAGGGCGACACGGTCGTTGCCGACTACAGGACATTCGGCGAATGCGCCGCTCGCATCGCAGCCGCACTCGCTTCGCTCGGGCTTGGGCGGGGCGATCGCGTTGGCATCGCCGCCAAGAACTGTGTCGAATACCTCCATATGCTCTATGGGATCTGGTGGGGCGGATATGCGGCTGTACCGATAAATGCCAAGCTGCATGGCGCTGAGATCGGCTGGATACTGGATAACTCGGGAACGCGCGTGCTGTTTGCCGACAGTTCATGCGCGAATGCGGTATCCGAGCATATGCCCAATCGCCTTGAGCGCGTCATCGAAATCGGCTCGCGAGAGTACCAAGCTCTGACCGCATCGGAGGCGGTGCCACTCACCCGGCAGGCGCCCGATGATCTCGCCTGGCTGTTCTATACGTCAGGCACCACCGGCCGGCCCAAAGGTGCGATGCTGACTCACCGCAATCTCGTGGCTGCGAGTTTCGGCTATCTCACTGATGTCGATCCTTGTGTTGCGGGAAACGGTCTTCTGCATGCTGCACCGATGAGCCATGGCTCCGGCATCTACATCATGGGCACCGTGGCGCAGCTCGGCGTGAACATCGTCCCCGACTCCGGCGGTTTCGAACCCGATGAGATCTTTGGACTGTTCAATATCCAACCACGGACCTCGATGTTCGCCGCCCCGACCATGATCAAGCGTCTCGTCGATCACGGTGCGGACACGCCGCGCGACGTCCGCACGATCATGTGGGGCGGCGCACCGATGCATGTGGCAGATACAATTCGCGCGCTGGACCGCTTCGGACCGGTGTTTGCCCAGATTTTCGGACAGGGCGAAAGCCCGATGACGGGAACTGTCCTTTCAAAGGCCGATATCGCTAATCGCGACCATCCGCGCTGGCGTGAGAAACTGGCGACAGCTGGCATCGCCAATACGGCTGTCGATGTCCGCATCGGCGGCCCAACCGACGAAACGCTGCCGCATGGCGAGGTGGGCGAAATCCTCATCCGCGGTGACGCTGTTATGCCCGGCTACTGGCAGAACCCCGAGGCAACCTTCGCAGCTCTCAAAGGGGGCTGGTTGCACACCGGCGATGTCGGGTCGATGGACGAAGATGGATATGTCTCGCTCAAAGACCGCTCCAAGGATGTGATTATCTCAGGCGGATCGAACATCTACCCGCGCGAGGTTGAAGAAGTCCTTTTGCGTCATGAAGGCGTGCGCGAGGTCTCGGTGATCGGTAGGGCTGACGCTGAATGGGGCGAGATTGTCGTGGCCTATGTGGCCGGGGATGAGTCTTCCGCAACGCCGCAGGCACTCGACGCCCTTTGCCTTGAGAGCATTGCCCGGTTCAAGCGGCCCAAACACTATGTGTTTGTCGAGGCACTGCCGAAGAACAACTACGGCAAGATCCTCAAGACGAAGCTGCGCGAGACAGATTCTCAAAATCCGGAATGAGGAGATCCATCGCATGACGGGACGGCTGGACGGCAAGGTCGCGTTGGTCGTGGGCGCCGGCTCTGTTGGACCGGGATGGGGCAATGGCAAGGCCGCCGCGGTGCTGTTTGCCCGGGAGGGAGCATCGGTCGTCTGCGCTGATCTCAATGAGGCAGCGGCGGAAGAAACCGTGGCCCTGATCCATGATGAGGGCGGCACAGCGATGCCGTTCAAGTGCGATTGGACCAAGGCCGATCAGGTGCAGTCTCTGGTCGCCCACACGATCGACCGGTGCGGCCGCATAGACGTCCTCGACAACAATGTCGGCATTGCCGAAGTGGGCGGTGTGGTCGAGTTGCCTGAAGCGGAATGGGACCGGGTGATGGACATCAACCTGAAGGGCTGCTTCTTGGCGATGAAGCATGTCATCCCGGTGATGGAACGGCAGTTCAAACAGTCAGGCAGCGGTGGATCGATCATCAACATCTCGTCGATCGCCTCGATCCGCTACACCGGCGTGCCATACGCAACCTATTACGCATCCAAGGCGGCGATGAACCACCTTACCCGCGCAACAGCTGTCCAGTATGCCGCACAGAAGATCCGTGTGAACTGTGTGTTGCCCGGCCTGATGAAGACACCGATGGTGGAGCACGCAGCGGGCTTGGCGCAGGAGTATGCCGGCGGCGACATCGAAGAAATGTGGAAGACCCGCGACCGCCAAGTCCCCATGGGGCATATGGGAGACGCCTGGGATGTGGCCCATGCCGCACTGTTCCTTGCGTCGGATGAGTCAAAGTACGTCACCGGCATCGAGCTGGTGGTGGATGGCGGAATCACACTCAAATACAACTGACGGTCTTGTGACTTCCACGGAGCGCTTGCGTCATCCAAGAACGGAGGTATGACAACCGTTGCTGTTCCCCGTCAGCCTCTGGCCTGGGTGCTTCTCACTCTTCGCCTGAGCGTCTTTCTCGTCATGTTGCTGTGGACGGTGAACAAGTTCCTGTTCCCCGAGCGCGCAGCGAGTATCTTCGAGAACTTCTACGGCATATCCGGTCTTGGAACCGACGCCGCTTATCTGATCGGGGCGGTTCAACTCGCGGTCGTCATTGGCTTTGCCGTGGGGTTCCAGAAGCGATGGACAACGGGACTCGTTCTCGTCATGCATCTTATTTCTACGCTTGCTTCGATGCCCCGCTACTTCGACCCGTGGTCCTCGCCCAATCTCCTGTTCTTTGCAGCCTGGCCGATGCTTGGCGCACTCATTGCGCTCTATGTGCTACGCGATTTCGATACGAAGTGGTCGTTGGGTGGGGATCGAGATTCGGCCTGATAACCGAGACTGACTGCATCGAAGCCTAACCTGGCCATGGTCTCTTCGCTGATCGCAAGCATCTAGCCGATCGATTCAGGCGACAAGCCACGTGGCATCCGGAGCGCTGCCCGGTGCTGCATCATCCGGCCAGGTCACGCGCGCGCGCATGTGGCCGCCATGGCGCAGATAAAGCCACTCCAGCCGGGTCAGGACGACATCAACCAAGGCGAAATTGGCAAAGGCCTCTTCCTCGCTCAGGCCGTGTAATGGTGACTCTTCGGGCGAGGGAATTGGTGTCGAAGGTGATTGGCCGACACGGTAGCACTCCCGTGACATATCCTTCATGCCGTCCCAAACAGCCTGAACGCGTTCCGTCCCTGCTTCGGTGCGCGCGATACCGGCGAGGCGCAAAGCCACCTTGCGGCGTGGATCATAGCCCTGGATGGCAACGCGCGGATTGGCTGTCAGCTCGGCAAATTTGGGCGTGCGCAGATCGGTGTTGAAGCGCAGCAGACGCCGTTCGCGGTCGACCTCGCGCAGCACAACGACACGCATTTCCGGCAGTCCTTCGGAAGCAACGGTCGCGAGTGTAAGCGTATGAAATGCTGACCGCCGGTCCTTTGTGCCGCGACGCAGCAATTGCCAGGCGCTTTCTTCGACACCGGACAGTGTTCGAGGAACCTGAGGCAGGCCCGGTGGCGGGGTGTTGCGCGAAGGGCCGGTTTGATCGAGCGCAACTGCCGCGTCTTGGGACTTTACGGACTGGCGTTCCATGGGGAATCCTATGGGCAGTGGAGAACCCTGAATTGGGCAGTATGACCGCGCCGGCCGAGTAGGCAAGGCAGCTCGTCGATCGACGCCGTAAGCCGGAACCTACAACCGCGCTGACCGGCCGGGAGGGATATACATCATGAGCGACGCGCAGGTTTCACTGAAAAAGCCCGAGGGGTATCGACCACCGCCGAAGGTTCTCTCACTCGGGGTCGCCGACATCGCCGATGCAGCAGGGCGTGGCATGGCTGATTTTCGTGCCCAACCGATGTACGGGCTCATCTTCGGCGGACTTTATGCCGTTGGCGGCATCATCGTACTGTTGGCCGCCGCTCAGTTCGACATGGTCTATCTCAGCTATCCGCTGGCAACCGGATTCGCACTGATCGGACCATTCATCGCAACCGGACTTTATGAAGTCAGCCGGCGGCTGGAGAACAATGGCGAGTTGTCACTTGGTGGCGTATTCGCGGTGATCTTCGAGCAACGCAAGCGCGAGCTCAGTTGGATGGCCTTCGTGGTTCTCTTCATCTTCATCATGTGGATGTACCAAGTGCGGCTTCTCTTGGCGCTATTTCTGGGCTTTGAGCCGATCTCTACCCTCCCGGAGTTCCTCGATACTCTGCTTACAACAACGAACGGACTCCTCTTCCTCGCGGTTGGGCATATGGTCGGCGCCATATTGGCCGCGACACTGTTCTCGCTGTCAGTGATATCCTTTCCGATGCTGCTGGATAGAGACGTCGACTTCATCACCGCCATGGTGACGTCGGTACAGACAGTGGTGAAGAACCCGATACCAATGCTTGGCTGGGCGGCCGTCGTCACCGCGCTCTTGATTGTTGCGTCGATTCCGATGTTTCTCGGTCTGCTTGTTGTGCTGCCGATCCTTGGGCACACCACATGGCACATCTATCGGAAAGCGGTGGCGGAGCAGGAGCCGCCAGCGGCGGCATCGGGCAAACGAAAAACCAGAGCAAAGCCGAAGGCCGCAGGCTGAATCGGCCAAGCTAACCATCTGGAAACCATAATCGCCTAGCGTGTGCGTCACTCTTCCGAACAGGAGGTGCCGCCATGCACATGCCGGATCTGCCACCCGAGTGCCCGAAACTCGTCGAGACCATTCTTGCCCGCCAGTCGGTAACGGCAAAGGATGTACAAGGCCTCAGACGCAAGGTCTTCGGTGATGGCGTGGTCTCTCCGGACGAGGCTGAGCTGCTGTTCACGGTTCATCATGGCGCAAAGCGGCAAGGCCCCAAATGGCGGGAGTTCTTCGTCGAGGCACTGACCGACTATCTCGTCCACCAGGCTGATCCGCGCGGATATGTCAGCCCCGAGAACGCGGTGTGGCTGCTCGAGCGTGTCATGGCCGACGGCCATGTCGAAACCGCCAGCGAACTTGAAGCGATCATCAAGATCATCGAGACGGCTCGAACCGTGCCGCAGCAGCTGGCGATGTTCGCGCTGATGCAGGTGCGCAAGGCGGTGCTCCATGGCCATGGTTCCGCAAGAGAACTTGCGGGCAAGAAGCGCAAGGGCGCTGCGGGCAAGGTGACAGCGGCGGATGTCGAGATGCTGCGGCGGGTGCTCCATGCCGGTGCGGGCGATGGCGGAATGGGTGTATCGCGCGAAGAGGCAGCGGTGCTATTCGACATCAATGACGACACCAAGGATGCCGAGAACGCTCCGGAATGGAGTGAGCTTTTCGTCAAGGCGATCGGCAATGCCATGCTGTTTGCCAGCGGCCACAGCGTGCCAACACGCGAAGACGCTCTGCGCCGCGAGGCATTCCTGGAGTCACGAGAAGGCGTCGGCGGCTTCCTGACCCGGATGGTGCAAGCTGTCGCGCAAGGACAGATCGGTGCCCGGGACGAGTGTGTGTGGCAAGCGCAGCTCGATGCTCATGCCCAGGCCCAAGATGCAGCGGAAGCGCTGACTGGCGAGGAAGCGCACTGGCTGATCGATCGTATCGGCCGTGATGGCGAGTTCAGCGACAACGAACGAGCCGCGATCGGTTTCATCGTCTCGCAGAGCGACCGGATCGATCCTGCGCTGGAGTCCTTGATCGAGAAGCTGAGAGCAGCCTGAATTCACCGACAAAGGCTTGGCCGCGGTCAATCACATTGCAATTTTAAGTTTTAACTGTCCGCTCTGCTCGGACG
>JBCDCP010000057.1:0-19656 GCA_039181495.1 Pseudomonadota bacterium
CCACATCTGGCGGCAAAGGGATCTACCCTGGTTGCTTGGCCCTGAACGCCCGCGCATCTTCGGGCCCTACAAACCGATCAAGCGCGACTACCTGATCGACGAGTATCGTAGCGATACCCAATCGGTGTCGGACGGCAAAATCGTCAAATCGGTCTACGTCCAGGCGAACTGGTCTCCGAACTGGGCGGCGGATGAGGTTGCCTGGGTTCAATCCGTGGCTGATCAGACAGGCTGGCCGCACGGGATCGTTGGCTATTGCGATATGACGGTCGATGATGCACGGCCGAAACTCGACCGGTTGAAGCGCTATCCGTTGATGCGCGGCATCCGACAGCAGTTTCACTGGCATGAGAACCCGCTCTACCGTTTTGCGCCGCATGCCGATCTCTGTGTTGATCCGAATGTTCAGCGCAACATCGGCTATCTCGCCGAGTATGGCTGGTCGTTCGACCTGCAGGTCTTTGCGGGTCAGATGGAGGGGGCAGCGAAGCTGGCTGAATCCTGCCCGGATGTGACCTTCGTCTTGCAGCATGCCGGCATGCCCGAAGACCTCTCTAAGTCAGGCATGGCGGCGTGGCGCAAGGCCGTGACGCGGCTGGCCAAGGCGCCCAATGTGGTCAGCAAGCTGTCCGCATTCGGTACGTTCATTCACAAGAATGAGCCTGCGCACATCGCCAAGCTGACAGCTGAGACGCTGAAGATCTTTCCGCCCGAACGGTGCCTGTTCGGGTCGAACTTTCCGATTGAGAAGATCTGGACGACCTACGCCGAGCTTGTGGCCGGTTTTCGATCGGCCATGGCCAACCTCAAGCCAGCAGCGCAGGCCTCGATCTTCCACGACACCGCAGCCCGCGTGTACCGGCTGCAGAGCACATAAAAAACGACACAGAGTTTGGGAGGAACACGACAATGGCACTCGAAATTCAGATTCTCGACTATGGCGATATCGAGCTTGAATCGAGCTTTCTCGTGCTGGGACGCGACTGCGGACGGACACGGCGCGTACCGGTCTACGGCTTCCTCATCCTCGGCGGGCAATACCCGGTCTTGGTCGACACCGGTTATCGCGACAATGCGATTATGGAAACGCTCGGTATGCGCGGGCTCCAGTTCCACGAGAATATGATCGAGAACCAGCTTGCCAAGCACGGCGTCAAACTCGGTGATGTGCGTTACATCTGTCACACCCATCTGCATATCGACCATGCCGGCAAGGACGACCATTTCCCGATGAACACCACGGCGGTGATCAATCGCCGCGAGCTTGAATACTCGGTGTCGGGTCTGATGCACCCGCAATACCCCAAACCCGATATCCAGCATCTGATTGAGCGGCTGCACCATCCCGGTGCCTTGCGGCTCGAGGATCTCGAAATCTCAGGTGCAGTGGAGCTCATTCCCGGCGTTTATCTCGAGGCCGCTGGCGCACATACCGAAGGCTCGATGAATTTGCATGTTGAGACCGCCGATGGGCTCGCCACGATCTGTGGCGATGTGATCTACGATTTCAATGATCAGATCATCAACCCTATGCGGTCCTTCGGTCCCGAGGAGTACCAGGTGACCGGCAACCATGGCGGTTCGAAGCGTGGCGAGAAGGGCGCGATCCGCAAACTGATGTACAGCCGGGCGAAGTATCTGCTGCCGGTGCACGATAAGCCGGCTAAGATCGAGAATGGTCAGGTGGTTGCCCGCATGGGTATGACCGTGCCCGGGCCGGCGGTGGAAACCGTGCCGCGGCGCGACTGGTTCCCGGCGTGAGGACGAGGTCATGCCCCATGAGGTTCTCGATGCGTCTTTCGAGGCGCTGATCGACCCAAGTGCACCCGTAATGCAGGCGGGTACCGGGTTCACGTTCACCGAAGGTCCGATCTGGCATCCGCGGGATCAGTATCTTCTGTTCTCAGACATGCCGGCCGATGTCCGCCGCCGCTACGACCAGGCTGGCGTCCGCGAAGTCATGCGCCCGTCCAACAAGGGCAACGGCATGACCTATGACGGCGATCTCAATCTGCTGGTCTGCGAACACTCCACCTCTTGCGTTGCTCGCTTTGCACCGGATGGGACACGGACCGTGCTCGCCACCCATTTCGAGGGTCGCGAGCTCAACAGCCCCAACGACATCGTGGTGCGGTCGAACGGCGACATCTACTTCACTGATCCCTGGTATGGTCGCATGCCGGTCTTCGGTGTCGAGCGTCCGCGCGAGCTTGGCTTTCAGGGGGTCTATCGGATCCCGGCCAATGCGCGTCCGGGCGATGAACCGCAACTCGTTGTCGACCGCTACCTGTTCAACATGCCCAATGGGCTTTGTTTCTGTCCCGATGAGTCGCGGCTCTATGTCAACGACACTGAGCAAGCGAACATCCGCCTGTTCCACATCAATCCGGACGGTTCGTTGCGCGACGGGCGGGTCTTTGCATCCGGCATCAAGGACACGCTGAAGCCGGGCGTGCCCGATGGCATGAAGCTCGATCAGCAGGGCAATATCTGGGTGACCGCACCCGGTGGCGTCTGGGTCTACAATCCCAAAGGCGCGTTGATCGGCAAGCTCGTCGTCCCGGAGATGGTCGCGAACCTTCATTGGGGCGGGCCGGACTGGCGCACGCTGTTCATGTGCGCGACGACATCGCTTTATTCGGTCGAGACCAAGATCGGACCGCGCAACGAGCTGTTCATGCGTGCAGCGTCATCTTCGGCGTCGCCATCCGCTTCGCCTGCACAGTCCGCGCCAGCATCATCTACGCCATCGGGAGGGGGCAACGGCAGCGACCGGTTTCACCTAGATGCGAGCCGCTGCGTGATGATCATTCAGGACATGCAGAATGACGTTGTCATGGAGGGTGGTGCTTTTGCGGCGTCAGGTTCTCCGCAGCACTGTCGTGAGCAGAATGCGATTGCCAATGCCGCGCGGCTTGCCGACCGCTGTCGCCAGCTTGGAATCCCGGTTATCCATGTCTGGTTCCTGGTCGAGCCGGGTGCTCCCGGGGTGACCATCAATGCGCCGCTGTTCGAGGGACTTCTGGAAGCCAATGCGTTGGTGCGTGGCACATGGGGGTCTGCGCCCGTGCCGGGTCTCGAAGCGAGGTCAGGCGATTTCATTGTCGAGAAAGACCGGATGAGCGCCTGGGAGGGAACCCGGCTTGAGACGATCCTCAAGGCGACAGGACGGGATACGATTATCGAAGCCGGCGCATGGACCAACATGTCGATTGAGCACACCGCCCGTACCGCCGCTGATAAGGGCTACCTGATGGTCATCCCCGAGGATTGCTGCTCGACGATGAATGCGGACTGGCACAATGCGTCGATCAACTATGCGATGCAGAATGTGGCTGCCGTGACAAGTTGTGATGAGGTTCTAGCCGCGCTGGCATAGGGCCTGTCAAACACCGTGGAGGCAACACCCTGGTGTCACCTTCGCAACGATGGGAGCCGATTGATGATCCGTTCGTTCAACCCGGATGGCATTTCACCACCAGCCTCCAACTATGCCCATGGCGTAGCTGTGCCTGAGGGCGCACGCTGGCTGTCGATTTCGGGGCA
Organism: Pseudomonadota bacterium; assembly: GCA_039181495.1. Taxonomy (GTDB): domain Bacteria; phylum Pseudomonadota; class Alphaproteobacteria; order Rhizobiales; family Tepidamorphaceae; genus JBCDCP01. Next base: position 3,547 of record JBCDCP010000057.1, read on the forward strand.
GATTGGTATCCGGCCTGACGGATCGGTCGCGGAAGGTTTCGAGGCACAACTGAGGCAGTGCTTTGACAACCTTCTCGTCGTCCTGCGTGCTGACGGCATGGACATTCCCGATATCGTCAAGCTGACCATTTTCGTCACGCCGCACGGACCGGATGTGGTCACGGCCTATCGTGACATCCGCGATGAATACATGGGTGCCCATTCACCGACGGCGACCTATTTCGGTGTGACAAGCCTGGCGAGTGACGCACTGCTCTGCGAGGTGGAGGCGCTCGCGGCAAAGAGCGCTTCTTAGAACCAGTAGTCTACCAGCTTCCTGAAGTGTCGAGCGTCTCGCCGCTCGTGAACGATCGCTCTCTGCTTGCAAGCTCGCGGGGCGCCTCGCTTATCTCTCACATGTCCCGCATTCGATTGGTCTGCTGAGCGAGACGCATTGTCTCGTGTTCCTCAATAGCCAAGAGCGCCTGAAGGAGCTCTTTCGCTTCGGGAATATCTGCACGCCCCAGCAGATCGCGATAGAGGTCGATCGCCTGGTTGTGAACGTCGAACACCGATCCGCAGATCTCGTCAAAGTTCATTTCTGAGAAGGGCGCGTCGCTGCCGTGATGCAGATCGATTGGCGCATGCCCCAGATAGTCGTAAACCCAGGTATTGAGCGCTTTGGCATCGGCCTGCTGCTCGAAACCTTCGATGATTTTCTCCAGAGCGGTCTCGTGGTCGGCGAGGTAGGACAAGAGCAGTTTGGCCATTTCCTGTTCATGTTGCGCCGAACCGTCAGCCAAGCGCTCGGCGAGCTGATGGTGCATCGCCCGAGTCCAGTCAATCAGATCAGAAATCGTTTGGACTTTCATGATCTCAATCTCTCAAAGGTCGGTTTGCAGTGGCTTTACCCAGTAAACCTCTAGATCGACGATCATAGCCGACGTCCCGTGCAACGTCCTTGATTGGTGCTAAATCCGCGGGTGACGCGAGGCTTGAGTGCGCAGACCGCTGAGGACCATGCGGACGTTCTCGCGAGCAGCGTCGACCATTCGCGTTTATGAGTGCGTGCTCTAGTAAGTCGCCCGCCCGCCTGAGATGTCGAATACCCCTGCGGTGGTGAACGAGCATTCTTCGCTGGCGAGCCAGCAGGCAAGTGCTGCGACCTCTTCCACGGTGCCGAAACGCCCCTTTGGAATCTTCGAGAGCATGTAGTCGATGTGTTCCTGGGTCATCTGATCAAAGATCGCGGTGCGCACGGCGGCGGGCGTGATGCAGTTGACCGTGATGGCTGTGTCGGCGAGTTCCTTGCCAAGCGATTTCGTCAGTCCGATAACGGCCGACTTGGACGACGAGTAGGCCGGCGCCTTGGGATTGCCCTCCTTGCCGGCAATGGACGCGATGTTGACGATACGGCCATAGCCATTCTCGATCATCTGCGGCACCACCGCCTTGTTGCAATAGAAGAGGCCATGGAGGTTGACGTCATAGACCTCTCGCCAGGCATCGTCGGGATATTCCCATGTCGGCAGATTGGGGCCGGTGATGCCGGCGCTGCAGACCAGAACATCGACCTTGTGAAACGTGGAAAGCGTGGCCTGCATGGCGGCAGATACGCTGGTGCTGTCGGCGATGTCGGTGGGCTGGCCGGAGATGCCTTCGCTCTTGACCGCGGCAATCGCATCGGCATCGCGATCCCAGATCATCACCTCGCCGCCTTCCATGGCGATACGGCGGGCGATGGCGAGACCGATCCCGGCTGCCCCGCCCGTTATGACGGCCGTCCTCCCTTCGAACCGATTCATGATCTCAACTCCCCGCTGCCTTCCGCCAACTGCCGTTTCCTGTGCTAACTGGACTGGGCAGGTCGCATCAATCTCGCGACCCGGTCGGGTGGCCAAAAATCAGACTATTGGGAATGTGGTACGACGTGGCATCTGGGATGTAGCCAAAAGCAAGCAGACGTCGAGCAGAAGAGGCGGCAGATATGGGACGGCTATCAGGCAAGCGCGTTTTGATCACGGCGGCCGGGCAGGGCATCGGCCGTGCAAGCGTTGAGGCCTGTGCCGCCGAAGGCGCTCAGGTGGTTGCAGCCGAGATCAATGCCGATCTGGTTCCCGAATTGGATGCCATTGACGGTGTGACCGGGGTTCAGCTCGATGTCACAAACGGACTCGCTGTTGCGGCTGCTGTCGGCGCCATGGATACCCCGGACGTGCTGTTTAACTGCGCCGGGTTCGTCCATTCAGGCACGATCCTTGAATGCAAAGAGGAGGACTGGGACTTCTCCTTCGACCTCAACGTCAAGGCGATGTACCGGCTGTGCAAACTGCTGCTACCAGGCATGATCGCGCAGGGCGGTGGATCGATCGTCAACATGGCGTCGGTCGTCTCCTCGTTGAAAGGTGCGCCGAACCGGTTCGTTTATGGCGCGTCGAAGGCTGCTGTGATCGGGCTGACCAAAGCCATTGCCGTTGATCACGTGACACAAGGCATCCGCTGCAATGCGATCTGTCCCGGCACGGTGGATAGCCCGTCGCTGCATGACAGGCTGCGTGCCATGGGAGACTATGAGGCGGCGAAGAAGGCGTTCACTGCGCGCCAGCCCATGGGTCGCGTGGCCACGGCAGACGAGATCGCGCATCTCGTCGTCTATCTGGCGAGTGACGAGAGTGCCTTCACCACCGGGCATGCTCACATCATTGACGGCGGCTGGGCGATGTGATCGCTGGTCCGCAGATCACGTTGTCCAGGGAGACACTCCATGAAATTACTTCGATATGGTCCGCCCGGTGCTGAGAAGCCCGGCCTCATTGATGAGGATGGAGTGGTTCGGGACCTCTCCGCGCACATTGACGATATCAGTGGTGAAACACTGTCGGATGCCTCACTGGACAAGCTCCGCGCGCTTGATCATGCAGGCCTGCCGACAGTTGCTGATCCGGTCCGGATCGGGCCGTCTGTTGGCAATGTTGGTAAGCTCGTCTGCATCGGATTGAACTATTCCGATCATGCAGCCGAGTCGGGCATGGACGTGCCGACCGAACCGGTTGTTTTCATGAAGGCGACGTCGTCGATCTGCGGACCGTATGACACGGTCGAGATTCCGCGTGGTTCGTTGTCAACCGATTGGGAAGTCGAACTGGCAATCGTCATCGGAACAGCGGCGAAGTACATCGACGAGGCCGACGCGATGAACCATGTGGCCGGGTTCACCATCGTCAATGATGTGTCCGAGCGCGATTTTCAGCTCAGAAGGCTCGGCCAGTGGGTCAAGGGCAAGTCACACGACACGTTTGCGCCCATGGGACCTTGGATGGTTACCCGCGATGAGATCGCCGACATTCAGAACCTCGAGATGTTTCTCGATGTGAGCGGCACGCGGATGCAGAGTGGTACAACCCAGACCATGATCTTCTCGGTTGCCCATTGCGTGGCCTATGTCTCGCAATTCATGAGCCTGCAACCCGGTGACGTGATCTCAACCGGAACACCTCCGGGCGTGGGCATGGGCAAGAAACCTGATCCGATCTACCTCAAGCCTGGCGATGTCATGGAGCTCGGCATAGAGGGGCTCGGCACCCAGCGGCAGGACACGGTGGCCGCCTAGCGACGTCTTGCCAGCTGTCGCGTAGTTAGAGTTCTTTGCCGGCTTTGTACTCGGCCCAACGAATTGTTGCCGTTGCACCCAGTGCCGCGATGGGCTCGGGCGGCAAACGTGACGGCGCCGCATGCTCTAGATGCGTCTCAAGCAGAGGCGAAGAATGCCCGGTCGCAAGGTCCGCGGTCAACATGCCGTTGAACGTGCCCTGAACCGTACCGAGCCCATTCTGGCAACAGGCCGAATAGAGACCGTGATCGATCTCACCGAATGCCGCGACATTGTTGCGGCTGAGACAAAGACGTCCGCCCCAGCGATACTCCATCTGGACGTGCGCGAGCATTGGGAAGCGGGCGATGAAGGCCCGGTCATGGTCGCGCCCGACCGTTTCGATTCGACCCTCGGGCAACTCCATGGATGGATCGTAGGTAAAACGGTTGCGGATGACGATGCGATCGCCGCCGGTTCCCGAAATCCGCCGAACCGTCGTGCCCATCGGATCGGCCGGGGTCGCCCCCCAGACCGGCTCGCCGCCGAGCCGTTGGATGTCGTCGGCCGTCAGGGCCTCGGTCATGGATGCATAGGTGAAGATGTGCACAAGCCGTCGGTTGAAATGGCCAAAGCTCTCGACATGGCCATTGACCGCTAAAATGACCTTGGGTGCGTTGATTGACCCCTTCGGTGTCTCAGCAATCCATCCGTTGCCGTTGGCATGCAGAGCGACAACCGGACTGTTCTCAAAGATCGCCACGCGGTTTCCGGTCGGACCGGATTTTAGTCCATGGGCAAGACCTCGGACATAGAGTGCGGGCTGCAGCATGACGGTGCCCGGGGTGTAGAGACCACCGCGATAGTACTCGGTGCCGGTGATGCGATGCATAGATTGTGCATCGAGCATCTCATGTGGCTCACCCAACGCCGAAAGGTGTGTTGCGTAGTCGGCGTTGTGCTTCAGACCACGCGGGGTGGCGGCCGCATTGATCTTGCCGCTTTCTGCAAAGGCCTCCTGGGGCAGTGCGTATTCGGTTGCGGCTTCCCGCGCGAATGCGATCGCCGCGCGGTTGGCGGCAATCTGATTCCGGTCCTTGTCGAGCGAGCCACCATAGTTGTCCGAGGCCAGATCATGCGGCAGGTCGATCATGAAGCCGGAATTGCGCCCCGCGGGGCCGGACGCCACACGGGTCGCCTCCAGCACGACAACCCGGTCACCTGGGCAGAGCTGGGCAAGCCGGCGCGCAGCCGACAGACCGGCAAAGCCTGCGCCAATGACGAGCCAATCAGCAGTCTGATTATCCTCCAGCGCCCGCGGCGAATCTTGCTCCGGCAGAATTGCGTTCCAGCCGGCCGGTCCCGGATCCCTGGGCAAGCGCTTCACATTCGTTGTTGTGTTCATGGCAGGCTCAACTGGCTCATGCGGCCACCATCGATTGTCCAGACCTGACCGGTGACAAACCGAGCGTCGTTGGAGGCAAGCCAGCAGATCAGCGCCGCAACATCCTCGGGTTCGCCTGTTCGGCGCAACGGATGGATACCCGCTAGCCCTGCTCGGAACGCAGCCGGATCGGGCATGGATTCAATTAAGTCCTCATTGAGGTCGGTATCGATCCAGCCGGGCGCGACGGCATTGCAGCGGATGCCATCCGGTCCATGGTCGACAGCAATGGCTCGGGTGAGGCCATGCAGACCCGCCTTTGAGGCGCCGTAGGCGGCATGTCCTGGATTGTTCGCCAGGCCCTCGACGGACCCGACATTGACGATTGCGCCGCAAGCGTCGCGCAGCATCGGTAGGGCATGCCTGATAAGCAGAAACGGAGCGGTAAGATTGACCTGCATTTGCAAGTGCCAGTCTTCAATTTTCGTCTCATCAGCTACGCCTTCGCGCATGACGCCGGCATTGTTGATCAGCACATCGAGACGGCTGGCTCGATCTTCGATTGTCCTGATGACTTGTTCCGGCGCCTCCGGGTCAGCCAGATCAACTGCGATATCCTCAAAACCGGCCGGGCGCCGTTGCGCTGTGAACACGCGCGCGCCACGATCGGCGAGCTTCCGCGCTGTTGCTGCGCCCATGCCGCTCGATGCGCCTGTGACCAGCGCCACCTTGTCCGCAAACTGCGTCATATGACGGGCTTCCCGCCGTTCACTTCGAGTAGCGCGCCACACATGTAGCGGGCTTCATCGGAAGCAAGAAACGCGACCACATCGGCAATGTCCTCCGGCGCTGCCAGCCGCCCCAGCGGGACAGATTGCGCCAGATCATCGATCGCATGTGTGGGGTCGAGCCCGCGAGCCGCGAAGCCTGAACGCAGCATGGCTGTGTCGACTTCGTTCGGGCACACCGCGTTGACCCTGATGTTCTGATGGGCGTGATCGCGGCCAAGACATTGCGTCAGCGAGGCGAGAGCCGCCTTGGACATCACGTAGAGCGGATGATTGGGGCCGGGGTGCAGACCCCAACATGAGGCTGTGTTGATGATGGCGCCACCACCGTCGGCTGCCATTATCGGGATCGCCGCCCGGCAGAGCCTGAATGGGGCCTCTATGTTGACCGCCATGGTCAGCGCAAGATCGTCATCGGTGGCTTGCGTTATGTCACCGCGTGCGATCACGCCTGCATTGCTGCAGAGGATATCCAACCCCGCCATGACCTCTCTTGCGGCATGTGGGAGCTGGTCGCAAAACGCTGCGTCGCGCAGATCGCCAGGCAAGTGATAGTCCGCTTCGACGCCATCCAACGTCCGGTCTGTCGCTGCTACAGTGGCGCCGCCATCGCGCAGCACTTTGACGATGGCCTGGCCTATGCCACCGGCTGCACCGGTGACCAAGGCGGTCTGCCCTGCAAACCGCGTGGCCATTTTTGGCCCAGGATCGGACGGAAAACCGCGGTCCACTTCTCCTGATCCTGCTCTAGTGGTCCTGATTGAGGGCGTCGACGGCCGGGATTTCGCGCTCGCGGCGGGCGATGTAGTCGCGCAGAGCTTCGTCTATCCCCGCATCAAGCTTGGGCTCCTCATAGGCATCCAGCAATTCACGGGCATGCTCGAGGGCACGCTGTGTGATCTCCTTGGACCCATCGGCGATCCACTGCTCGACGGAATTGTTGTCGAACAGCTCCGGCATGAAATAGGCGCGCTGGAAATTGGCCTGCGTGTGCGGGTGGCCGAGATAGTGGCCGCCGGGTCCGATGTCCCGGACAGCGGCGAGCGCTTCATCGAAATCATCCCAGCGCACGCCTTCGGCCATGCGATAGGCCATGGCGCACTGCTCAGCGTCGACGACAAATTTGGCGATCGAGCAGTGCATGCCGGCTTCATTCCAACCGGCTGAATGCCAGATATAGTTGGCGCCCGACAGCATCACCGCCATCAGCGTGGTGGCGCTTTCGTAGCCCGCCTGGGCATCGAAGGTCTTGGCGCCGCCAAGCGTGTTCGAGGTGCGCCATGGCACCCGGTAGTAGCGTGCCATCTGACCGATCATGAAGTTCATCAGGCTGATCTCGGGCGTGCCGGCCATGGGCGCCCCGGACTTCATCGATACGGTCGAGAGGTAATGGCCGTAGATCGCCGGGCAGCCCTTTCGGACAACCTGTGTGTAGGCGAGTGCGGATAGGGCTTCGGCGTTAAGCTGCGCTACGGTGGGTGCAACGGAAGCCGGTGTGTTCGCGCCACCCAGCACGAAGGGGGAGCACAGCACGGGCTGGTTCTTGCGGCAGAACGCGCGCATGGCGCCGAGCATGGTCTCGTCCCAGACCAGCGGCGAGTTGCCATTGCAGTTTCCGGTCACGACCGGGTGCTGCTCCATAACCTCTTCACCGAAGAGGATGGCACACATCTCAATGACATCCTCGGCGTTCTTGGGGCTGGTGGTCATGCCCATGAACGTCTTATCGGAGTGCTTCATCGAGGAGTAGGTGATGCGCAGATGCCGATGCGCCACCACGTGATCCATGGGTTCGACAATGTGATGGGCCGATGAGTGAATTGCCGGCAGCATGTGGCTGAGCTTGTGGAAGGTCGCAAGGTCGTCGAGCGTAGGTCCGCGGCGGACATCATCTAGGTCGCGCAGATATGGCGCGCCGGTCATCGGCACGAAGATTGAGCGGTCTTTGCCGAAGGGCAGGTTCTTGGCTGGATCGCGCGCAAGATAGGTGAAGCTCTCAGGGATCGTTTTGATCAGTTCGCGTACCAGTCCGCGGTCGAGATGGACGCGCTCGCCGCGGACGTCCGCGCCGGCCTTGCGCCAATCCTCGAGCGCAATGTCATCTCGAAAGACAACGCCGACGTCTTCGAGAATGTCCATGGAGGCCGCGTCGATCTTTTCGACCTGTTCGGCGTCGAGCGGTTCGGTGAGCGGCAGCTTGCGCGTGAGCGCGGGCAGCATGGTGATGTCGTGCGCAGTCCGGATTTCGCGCCGCGCCCCACGGCCACCGCGTCGGGCGCGCGGCGTTTGATCACTGGTTTCGATAGCTGTCATCCCACATCATCCGCGTCAGCTGGATCGCTCAAGTCGATCCAAATGGTCTTCAGTTCGGTGTACTGATCATGGGCGTGGACGCCGTTGTCCCGGCCGCCAAAGCCGGACTGCTTGTAGCCGCCAAACGGTGTCGTGATATCGCCCTCGCCATAGCAATTGATGGTCACCGTGCCGGCGCGGATGTCGCGGGCGGCGCGGATCGCTTTGCGGGCATTGGCCGAGAACACCGATGCTGCGAGGCCGTACTCGGTATCGTTTGCGAGCATCACCGCCTCGTCGGCGGACGCGACTTCAATGACCGACAGGATCGGGCCGAAAATCTCCTCCTTGGCGCGAATGTCATCGGGGGCAATCTCGTAGATCGTCGGCGGGATGTAGGGGCCATCCGCCTTGCCGCCGGTCAGCGCCTCGCCGGTGAGATAGCCTGATACCTTGGTGAGATGATCGGCATCGACCAGTGCGCCAAGATGGTTTGCGGGGTCGAGTGGGTCGCCGGTGCGCCAGTCCCGCACGCGGGCGAGAATGCGCTCGATCAGCGGTTCCTTGATCGCCTTGTGAACGATCAGCCGCGAGTTGGCTGAGCAGTTTTCGCCCATGTTCCAGAAGGCGGCGTTCACGACATGGGATGCAACAAGATCGAGATGCTCGGCATCCTCCAGCACAATGGCCGGGTTCTTGCCGCCGCATTCGAGCGTCACCTTTTTGATGTTGGAGTCGGCCGCATAGTGTAGGAAGCGTCTGCCGGTTTCGGTTGAACCGGTGAAGCTCACCATGTCGACATCCATGTGCCGGCCCAGCGGTTCGCCGACGCTTGGACCGTCGCCGGGCAACACCTGAAGCACACCGCGTGGCAGGCCCGCTTCGGATGCAAGCTCGGCGATCCGGAGCGCGGTCATGGAGGTTTGTTCAGCCGGCTTAACAATGACTGAGCAACCAGCAGCCAGCGCCGGGCCGATCTTCCAGGCCATCATCAGGGCCGGGAAATTCCACGGCAGGACGGCCGCCACCACACCAATCGGCTCACGCACGATCAGTCCCATGGCGTCGTCGCCGGTCGGGGCCACTTGGTCATACAGTTTGTCGATCGCTTCGGCGTGCCACTTGATGGTGTGGATCGTCTCGGGAATGTCGATGGTCTCGCAATCCCGGATCGGCTTGCCGCTCTCAAGACTTTCGAGCACGGCAAGTTCACGCCGGTTGCGCGTCATCAGTTTGGCCAGACGGATCAGCGCATCCTTGCGATCGGCCGGGTGCATTTTCGACCAACGGCCCTGATCGAAGGCTTCGCGGGCTTTCTGAACGGCCAGATCGACGTCGGACGCATCGCAGGCAGCGATGTCGCAGATCGGCTCACCGGTGGCCGGGTTGACGGTGGCCATGGCCGCACCGGAGCCGGCGCGGAACTTGCCATCGATGAAAGCTGAGCGGGGCAGGGCGATGGCATCGGCGATCGCTGCATAGTCGTCGCGGGTCAGCAATTCAGTCATTGAGCGGCCTCCCGTTGAACGTTGTCTTTGCCCACTTGTCCGGTGGTAATTCTGGCGATGGCTGCATCCATCGTGCGAATGACCTCATCGAGTGCGCGTTTGTCATCTTTGTTGAGCGGTTGAAGCGGTTTACGTGGCGGCCCGACGTCGATGCCGCGCAGTGACAGCCCGTATTTGATGCTTTGGACGAATTTACCGCCCTGCTCGAGCACGGCCATCAGGGGCAGCATGGCCGACATGATCGCGCGGCCCTTGGTGAAATCACCTTCGAGGGCGCAAGCCTGATACAGTGCGATGTGAGCTTCGGGCGCGAAGTTCGAGCCAGCGCAGACCCAACTCCGCGCGCCCCATGCGAAGAACTCCAGCGCCTGGTCATCCATGCCGCAGGACAGCTGGATATGGGGGTAGTCGCGCGCCAGCATGTGCAGCCGGTTGATGTCGCCCGAGCTCTCCTTGATGGCGCAGAAATTTGGCGAACGACCGAGCCGGTCTAGCGTTTCTTCGTCCATGTCGACGCTCATGCGACCGGGATAGTTGTAGAGCATCACTGGCAGATTGACTGCGCGGTCGATCGCCAGCGCATGCAATGCAATCTCGCGCCCTGTCGGAAAGGCATAAGGCGGCGTTGCCACCAACAGCGCATCGGCGCCCCGCGCTTTTGCCGCCTCTGCAAACATGATCGAATCCTCGGTGCGGATCGCGCCGGTCCCGATGATCAGTGGCAGCCGGCCGCCGATCACATCGCGCGCCACTTCCATCATGCGGATCCGCTCTTCCGGGGTCTGGGCGTAATACTCGCCGGTGGTGCCGGCTACGATGATGCCATGGACGCCGGCGGCGATGAGAGCCTCGGTCTGCTCAGCAAACCGCGCCTCGTCGATTGAGAAATCATCCCGGTAAGGGGTGACGATCGGCGTATAGATGCCTTCAAATCGCATCTGACCTGTTCCTTGTGATGTCCGTTGTCTGCAACGGTAGAGGATCGGGCTGGACGTAGCGGGCCATACGGTCCCGGCTGAGATCCCAATGCTGCAATGTCAGCTCCGCTGCGTCCTCTGCATTCCGATCCTCGATGGCCGCGATCATCGCATCGTGCTGGTCGGCGGCCTTCAGCACCAGCATCCGTTCCGTGCCGGATTCGGGATGGTAGAAGGTCTGGCCGAGCCGGGTGTGGTCAATCAGCAGCCGGTTGAGCGACGGCATGAGGTAGGCATTGTGCGCCATCTCGCCGATGAGGGCGTGAAAGCGATGGTTGTTCAACGCTGCTTCCGCACCATCGCCCATCTGGATCGCCTTACGGAAAACGCCCTGCGTCGCCTTGAGCTCACCAAGCTGCTCTGTGGACCGGTTCTTAGCGGCCAGACGTGCCGCGGTCGCGTAAATCAGGGGCGCGGTCTGAAAGAAAGACCGCATCACCGCAAAATCCATCGAGGAAACGCGTGCCCCACGATTTGGCTGCAGCGTGATGAATCCTTCTCCGGAAAGCAGCTGCAGGACCTCGCGCAAAGGGGTGCGCGACAGGCCATAGTGATTGGCCAGCTCGGTCTCGTCGAGATCGCTGCCCGGCGCGATGACACGTGTCAGGATGCCGGCGCGTAACTCATCCGCGCAGGCCTGTTTGCCGTTGGTCCCCGCGCGCCGCCGCGGGCTGTCTGAAGTGAGTGACATCGCCGTTTACAACGTCATGCATTGTATTTGTGTACGAAATGTATACGATAAGCAGATGCGCGGTCAATCACTATCGCCGCATCGGGAGATCGCTTCAGAACGCTATTTCTGAACGTTTTTTCATGCGCGTGGCGGGATTTGGTGCCGCTTTTGGCGCATGATCGGTCGTGCAGGCCCCTAGCAATGGGGGATCAGATTGGTAACGTACGGTTGGGGAACACACGACCCAAAACAAAACCGGGAGAGAACATTGTCAAACAAGCACGAGGAACAGATCCTTGCTGCGATCATTGAGGCGGCACGCAAGAAGCGTCTCAATCGTCGCGGCTTTATGGAAGGTGCAGTCGCGGCCGGTCTCGGCCTCACCGCAGCCTCCTCCATGTGGTCCAAGAAGGTCGCCGCTGCTGAGCCGCAGCGAGGCGGGACCTTCCGTGTCGGTGTCCATGACGGCAACACGTCGGACTCGATGGACCCCGGCAAGTATCAGGCGGTTGGCGAAATCCAGCTCGCTCATGCTCACCGCAGCTACATGACGCTGATCACCAACGAGAACCTGCTTGGCGGCGATCTCGCCGAAAGCTGGGAAGCTCAACCGGGTGCTGCCGAATGGCGCTTCAAGCTCCACGAGAATGTCGAATTCCATTCCGGCAAAAAGTGCACGTCCGAGGACGTGATCGCATCACTCAATCACCACCGCGATGTGGGTGGCCGCGAGACGACATCGGCCGTTAAGGCGCTCTTGGCTGAAGTCACCGACATCGCCGCGGATGGCGATTTTGGCGTTGTCATCACGCTTGCCAGCGGCAACGCAGACTTGCCCTATCTGCTGTCGGACTATCACCTGGCGATCTGCCCGGCCAAGGCCGATGGCACGATCGAATGGGAGTCGATGGACGGTACCGGCCCCTACAAGATTGTCGATCGTGAAGCAGGGGTGAACATCAGGCTTGAGCGGCATGAGGCGTTCCACCGCGAGGGTGCTTACTTCGACGGCATCGAGATGATCATCCTGAATGATCCAAATGCCCGTCAGACCGCCCTTATCACCGGTGATGTCGATGCCGTGACCACGGTCGATCTCAAGACGATCAGCCTGTTGCAGCGCGCACCGGGCATTGAGCTCGACGTCGTGCCGTCGGGCAGCCACGTGACGCTGCCGATGTTCACCGACACAGCTCCGTACGATGACAACAATGTCCGGTTGGCGCTGAAATATGCGATCAACCGCGAGGAGATCATCGAGAAGATCCTGTTTGGCTATGGCACCATCGGCAACGACTTCCCGATTGCCCCGTCGGTTCCGTTCTGGGCCGATATCGAGCAGCGGGCTTACGATCCGGACAAGGCGAAGTTCCACCTCAAGGAAGCCGGCATGGACTCCTTGAGCGTCGATCTGTCTGCAGCGGACTCGGTGATGGCTGGTGCTGTTGATATGTGCGTGCTCTATGCGGAGCAGGCCAAGGCGGCCGGCATTAACATCAACGTTGTACGTGAGCCGGCCGATGGCTACTGGTCGAATGTCTGGCTCAACAAGCCGTTCGTGTTCGTTCAGTGGGGCGCACGTCCGACACCGGATGTGATGTACTCGATCGCCTACCGTGAAGGTGCTGACTGGAATGAGAGCCGCTGGGAAAGCCCCCGCTTCAATGAGCTTCTCAACCAGGCCAAGGCCGAACTCGATGAAGGCAAACGGCAGGAGATGTACACCGAGATGCACACGCTCTGCCGCGATGAAGGCGGGACGATCGTGCCGTTCTTCATCAACCGGACCGGTGCCCGCCGCGAGAATGTTCAGCACCCCGAGAGCATTGCCTCGAACTGGGAGTTGGATGGCGCGCGCGGATACGAGCGTTGGTGGTTCACGAGCTAAGCTTCGCCACCACCGAAGCACTCACGAAAGACAAACCCCGGAGCGTTGGCTCCGGGGTTTTTTGATCGGCCAAAATAGCTTGTGAGAGACTGATCTGAACGGTGGATTCAACATCCGTCTAGAAGGATCAGATCTTGCCGCTGGCAGCCTCGCCGACATTGTCAGCACCGCGCTCGGCCAGTAGTTTGTCGAGCCAGTCCGGGTCCATTTCCGGCACGGACGACAACAGCAGGTCGGTGTATTCGTGGTGCGGCGGTTTGAACATCTCGTCCTTGGGACCGGCTTCGACGACCTTGCCTTCCTTCATCACCACCACTTCGTCGGCGATCGAGCGCACGGTTGCCAGATCGTGGGTGATGAACATGTAGGCGAGGTTCATTTCCTTCTGCAGCTTGTCGAGCAGCCGCAGGATCCCCTCTGCCACAAGCTGATCGAGCGCACTCGTCACCTCGTCGCAAATGATAAAGGTGGGCTCGGCGGCCAGCGCGCGGGCAATGCCGACGCGCTGCTTCTGCCCGCCCGAGAGTTCTGAAGGCAGGCGGTGATAGTAGAGCGAGGGTTCAAGCTCGATCTCATCAAGCAGCTGGTCGACCCGCTTTTTAAGATCGGCCCCTGACAGGCCTGAATAGAACTGCAGAGGGCGGCCGATGATCTCACCGATCTTCTTCTTCGGGTTCAGTGCCGTATCAGCCATCTGATAGATCATCTGCGCCTGGCGCAGCTGGTCCTTGTTGCGGTCCTGATAGCGCTTGGGCAGCGGTGTGCCTTCGAACAGAACTTCACCGTCGGTTGGCGGCAATAGGCCGGTAATGCAGCGCGCCGTCGTCGATTTGCCGGAGCCGGATTCGCCGACAACCGCAACCGTACGGCCACGATAGATGTCGAAAGAGACATCGTTGAGCACCTGCACCGGACCATAGGATGCCGAGACGTTCTTGACCGAGATGAGCGGTGTTTCCGTCTTTGGCGGTCTTGGCTTCTGTTTACGTTGGAACGACCGCACAGCCCAAAGCGACTTGGTGTAGTCCTCGGACGGGTTGGCGAGCATTTTGCGGGTTTCGGCCTCTTCGACCTCGTCTCCCTTCAGCAGTACCTTGATACGGTCAGCCATCTGCGCAACCACCGCGAGATCGTGGGTGATGTAAAGTGCGGCAGTGTCAAACTGATCGACGATGTCGCGGATGGCCGCCAGCACCTCGATCTGGGTGGTGACATCAAGTGCGGTGGTCGGCTCATCAAAGATGATCAGGTCGGGCCGGCAACTCATCGCCATAGCAGTCATGGCGCGTTGCAGCTGGCCGCCGGACACCTGGTGGGGATACCGGAAACCGATCTCGTCGGGGTTAGGCAGGCGCAGCCGCGTATAAAGCTCGATGGCGTCTTCGACCAGGTTGCCCTTGCTGTCGACTTTATGCAGCTGACCACTCTCGGTGTGCTGCTCGATCAGTTTGTGTGCGGGGTTGAACGACGCGGCTGCCGATTGCGCCACGTAGGCAATGCGGGACCCGCGCAAGGCGCGGCGCTCCGCCCGGGTTGCCGAGGTGAGGTCCATACCGTCGAACAGCACCGAGCCACCGGAGATGCGACAGCCATCGCGGGTGAAGCCCATCGCTGCCAGACCGATGGTCGATTTGCCGGCGCCGGACTCACCGATAAGCCCCATCACTTCGCCGCGATGCAGCGTCAGATCGACGCCGTGGACAATCTCGATCCACTTTTCGTCGGAATAGCCCTCGATGCGGAGGTCCTTGATCTCGAGAAGAACGCTCTTCGCTTTGCCCTTGTCGCTCATCTTTTGTCTCCGTTTCGGCCCGAGGGGGTCATTCTTTCAGGCCGGATGAGATGTACAGCATCCAGTCGACCACGAAGTTGACCGCCACAGTCAGCAGCGCAATGGCGGCTGCCGGGATCAGCGGTGTGACCTGGCCGAAGGAAATCATGGTTGCATTGTCGCGCACCATCGAACCCCAGTCTGCCGTGGGTGGCTGAATGCCCAGCCCAAGGAACGACAGAGCCGAGATTGCCAGGAACACAAAGCAGAAACGCAATCCGAACTCGGCCGCCAAAGGCGCGGTGATATTGGGCAGCACTTCGCGGGTGATAACGTACCACGTCGATTCACCGCGCAGGCGTGCGGCCTCAATGTAGTCCATCACTACGATGTTGCCTGCCACCGCACGTGCGAGGCGGAAGATCAGCGGCGAGTAGAGCAGGGCGATCACCAAAGTCAGATTGACGACGCTGGTGCCAACGATGGTCAGCAGCAGCAGCGCGAAGATCAACTGCGGGATGGCCAGCAACGTATCAACGATGCGCCCGAGTACCTGATCGACCCAGCCGCCGGTGGCGGCAGCCACGAGCCCGGCAATAGTACCAACCAGAAAGGCGAGCGCTGTGGTGATCAGCGCGATGCCGACGGTATTCCTCGCACCGTACACAAGGCGGCTGAACAAGTCGCGACCGAGCTGGTCACCGCCGAGGATCATGTTCTCGTCGGGCAGGGCAAATGCGCTGCCGACGACTTCAGCCTCACCGAAGGGTGCAATGACCGGTGCGAACACGCCGGCAATGACATAGGCTATGATCACCAGCATGCCGAAAGCGGCAGTCAATGGCGCGGTTCGCATCAGCTTGGCGCCGCCGGGTGGGAGCACCGCAATCAGCGTTTCGCGGAAGCTGTAGGACAGGCCGGCTGCCGCAGCCAGGAGTGCCACCCCTATGGTGATATTGACCAGGATCGACGGACCACCAAGCAGACCGGTGATCAGCGAGAAACAGGTCAGCGCGAACAGCAGCAGAAGTGCCGTGCGGTATTTGTAGAACGCCGCCACACAGCAGGCGACGATCAGAAACGCATAATAGACGATAACAAATGTGGTCATGGCTGAGGCTCCTTACTTCGGATGCCGCAGCCGCGGGTTCGACAGGATCGCCCCCACATCGGCTATCAGATTGAACAGGATGAATGTCGCAGCAAAGATCAGGCAACAGGCCTGAACGACCGGAAAGTCGCGTTTCGTCACGCTGTCGAC
>JBCDCP010000058.1:0-19497 GCA_039181495.1 Pseudomonadota bacterium
GCTGGCCTACAACCAAGCAAGTCGGACATTTTCGGATTTCGGATCGTGGTTGACACCGTGGAGGAGTGTTACCGCGCCATGGGGCTTGTCCACACGACGTGGCCAATGGTGCCCGGGCGCTTCAAGGACTACATCTCAACGCCGAAGCAGAACGACTACCGCTCCATACACACCACCGTTCGCGGTCCCGGCCATCAGCTTGTCGAGCTGCAGATCAGGACCCGGCGCATGCATCAGGTCGCGGAATACGGCATCGCCGCCCATGCGCTGTACAAGGACGGGCCTGCAGCGCTTGTCGCTGAAAGTGGCAACGGGTCCCATGGCATGCGCGCGGTCAACGACTCTGACGCGATGCCGGCCACCAATGGTGGCAACGGCAAGTCGCCCTCTGGCGAGGTCATTCATCTGAACGGGTCGAACGGACACGCCCATGCGGAGGATGATCCGCCAATCGATCGTGAAATGCTGCTGAACGAGACGCGTGCCTATGGCTGGTTGCGCGACCTCGTGGACCGTCTGTCAGATGGTGAAGCAGCCGAGGACTTTCTCGAACACACAAAACTAGATCTGTTTCATGACCAGGTGTTCTGCTTCACGCCGAAGAGCCAGGTCATCGCCCTTCCGCAGGGTGCGACCGCAATCGACTTTGCCTATGCCGTTCATACCGATGTCGGCAACAATGCAATCGGCTGCAAGATCAACGGCCGGCTCGAACCTCTGATCAGTCCGCTTGCGAATGGCGACGAAGTCGAAATCCTGACATCGTCCAATCAAACCCCGCCACCGGCCTGGGAATCTGTTGCCCGCACCGGCAAGGCTAAGCAGTCGATCCGCCGTGCCACGCGGCTGCAGGCGCGCGCGCAGTATAGCGGGCTTGGCCGCCAGATCGTACAGCGCGCTGTTGCGCGTGCCGGCAAGACCTATTCGGACGAGAGCCTGCGTGCGGTTATCGGCCGGCTTGGTCACTCAAATCTCGATGATGCGCTTGCCGCGGTCGGCCGCGGAGAACTGGGTTCCGAAGTCGTCGTGAAGGCGCTGTTTCCCGACTATCGTGGTGAGGCGAGGCCAAAGGTTGTGGAACCTGGCACCGAGGAAGGTTGGTTCGGCTTACGCCGCGCGATGGGTCTGAAGTTCAAGCTCCCTGGGCGTTCATCCGGCCGCAGCAAGGCGAATGCTACCGGTAAGTCCACCGCCATTCCAATCCGCGGTATTCGCGGCGATCTTCCCGTCCGCTTCGCTCCCGATGGCGGCGCTGTGCCCGGCGATCGCATCGTTGGTATCGTTACGCCGGGGCAGGGCATAACGATCTATCCGATCCAGTCCCCGGAATTGAAGCACTTTGACGATGAGCCCGAGCGTTGGATCGATGTCCGCTGGGACATTCCCGAGGATGGACAAGAGCGATTTCCTGCTCGGATAGGACTGCTGGTGCTCAATGAGCCTGGCGTCCTAGCGCGGGTCGCTCAGATTATCGGCGAACAGGATGCCAATATCGATGCTGTGACTATGACACGACGCGAGGCTGACTTCACTGAAATGGTCATTGATCTCGAAGTGTGGCACCTCAAGCACCTCAATGCGGTGTTCTCTTTGCTTAAGTCGAGCGACGTGGTGAATTCGGTCTGGCGTGTGAATGGGTAACGTCCGATAAATGATCCGCATGCCGGACGGACGATCCGGTGCATTGACGTCTGCTGTCGGTCTTCCAATAAGATGCGTTCGCGAGTTGTCGGGTAGGGCATAACAACGCGATGTTGTTCAAGAGACGGAGCGAGGAACCGCTGTACAAGCGGATGCTGGTGGCGATCTGGCCCCGGCGGACATGGCGCCGGTCCGGTGAGTATGTGCACAAGCGCCTTATGCGTCTAAGCGCAACGCCACATGCCATTGCCGCGGGCTTTGCCGCCGGTGCGTTCGCCTCCTTTACCCCCTTGATGGGGTTTCACTTCATCCTCGCAGCTGTTCTTGCTTTGCTGTCTCGCGGCAGCCTCATCGCGTCCGCATTCGGTACAGCGATTGGCAACCCGCTCACCTTCCCGTTTATCTGGACAACCAGCTACGCGGTCGGCCGATTCGTTCTCGGCTACGAGGCAGCGGAAGGTGTGGATCCCAACCCCATCACAATTCTGCAGGAGCACGGCTTCTCACCCAGCGGGTTGAAACCTGTCTTTTTTCCAATGGTCGTTGGTGGGATCCTGATGGGTAGTGTCGCCTGGTGCGCCAGTTACTTCCCGATCCGTTTCGCAGTCCGTCGATTTCGGGCGGCACGCACTGCCCGGCTTGAGGCAAGACAGGCGCGAAAGGGGATCGATGGCAAAACGGGGCAAGCCGCCGGCGAGGCAGGCAGAGCTTCATGATTCTCGGAATTGGCAGCGATATCATCGATATCCGGCGGATCGAGAAGACGCTCGAGCGCCACGGCGAGCGATTCGTCCGGCGCATCTTCACCGATATCGAGCAGCAAAAGTCGGACCGGCGCAGACTGCGCGCTGCGTCCTATGCGAAGCGATTTGCTGCCAAGGAGGCCTGCTCCAAGGCCCTCGGGACTGGATTTCGGCAAGGGGTCTATTGGCGCGATCTTGGTGTGGTCAATCTTCCATCCGGGAAGCCGACCATGGCACTGACCGGTAATGCGGCCCTGCATCTTGAAAAGATGCTGCCAGACGGGCATGTCGCGCAGATCGACCTAACAATTACCGATGATTTTCCGTTGGCCCAGGCGTTCGTCATCATCTCGGCATTGCCCGGCACGATGACGCTCTAGCGGCCTCTCACAATGAATGCCTGTCACCTTACCGGCGCATTCCGGGGTTTCGTGCGCAAGCACGTGATCGCAGGAGTGATTGCGGCGCAGTTGCGAAGCCCCTATACCACCGCCACGTTTCATTGATTGTAGATGCCGGACGTGGCGTCCGGGTCTCGCCGGGCCGGGCGATGCAGGAGGTTCCATGTCGACTGAAACCCCGACCGATCCGGGAGCCGCCGAAAAGGCTGCCAAGAGCGCGGCTGATCAGGGCGGCGGATTGGGTGAAACGATCAAGATCATCTTTCAGGCGTTTCTGATTGCGCTGGTGATCCGGACTCTGTTTTTTCAACCGTTTTCCATCCCATCGGGCTCCATGAAGGACACGCTGCTGGTCGGCGACTTCCTGTTCGTGAGCAAGTTCAGCTACGGATACAGCAAGCACTCGTTCCCGTTTTCATTTCCACCGTTTCCGGGACGAGTCTGGTCGGGCGCACCTGAGCGCGGCGATGTGGCGGTGTTCAAGCTGCCCACTGATGGCAAGACCGATTACATCAAGCGTGTGATAGGAATGCCGGGCGACACAATCCAGGTTCAGCAAGGACTGCTTTACATCAACGGGGCGCCGGTCGAGCGGACGCGGATCGAAGACTATACCGAGACCAGTCGTTCCGGGTCGACGGTGACGGTCCCGCGCTATGTCGAGACGCTCCCCAACGGTGTGAGCTACCACGTATTGGATCTGGTGGATCGCAGTTTCACCGACAACACGCCGGTCTACCGGGTGCCCGAGGGGCACTACTTCATGATGGGAGACAACCGCGACAACTCCACCGACAGCCGTTATCTCAATATGGTTGGTTATGTGCCGGCCGAGAACCTGATCGGGCGCGCGGATGTGATCTTTTTCTCAACAGAGGACGGCTCCCCATTCTGGCAGGTCTGGAAGTGGCCCACCGCTGTGCGTTGGGATCGCGTCTTCAGCGGCATAAGGTAGATTGCTAGACCCATTCGGGATTCGCGGCACAGCCATGGCGGCAACCGACCAAAAAGTTGAACCCGACTATCAGCGTCTGGAAAAGATTCTCGGTCATGCATTCTCCGATCGGAGCCTGCTGCGCGAGGCGATGACGCATGCCAGTGCCGTATCCGACGGGCTTGGCAGCGCGACTTATCAGCGGCTCGAGTTTCTCGGTGACCGCGTTTTAGGGGTTGTGGTCGCCGATATGCTCTACGCCGCCTATCCCGATGCGGAGGAAGGCGAACTCTCTCGCCGCCTGACAAAGCTTGTCCGTGGTGAGACCTGTGCTGACATTGCTGCCGAGATCGATCTTGGCGCCTATGCGGTGCTCGGTCAGGGCGAACGGCAGAGCGGCGGGCGGACGAACAGGGCGATCCTGGCCAATCTCTGCGAGTCGGTCATTGGCGCCTTGTACCGTGATGGCCGTGAACAAGCTGCGCGGCCCTTTATCGAGCGGCATTGGGGGCCGGTGATGCTGAGTCTGACGGGGCCGTTGCGCGACGCCAAGACAGCCCTGCAGGAATGGGCTCATCGGCGCGGGGCTGATCTGCCGGTTTACAGGGAACTCGCCCGGACAGGTCCTGATCATGCGCCGCAATTCACCATGGAAGTGACTGTTGACGGCGTTACACCGTCGACAGGACGCGGATCGTCGAAGCGGTCTGCGGAACAAGACGCTGCCGCCGATATGCTGGTCGCGCACGGAGTGTGGGAGAACAAGCCGTGAGCAGTGAAAATGAGATTGCTGATGCCGGTGTTGCGCCGGAGGCAAGACGTGCCGGTTTCATTGCCCTCATAGGGGCGCCAAACGCCGGAAAGTCGACCCTGACCAACGCCCTGACCGGCGCGAAGGTGACAATCGTCACTCACAAGGTCCAGACCACGCGCAGCCTCATTCGCGGTATCTTCACACGTGGCGATGCACAGATTGTTCTGGTGGACACACCGGGCATTTTCGCGCCGCGAAAGGCATTGGACCGCGCCATGGTCAAGGCGGCTTGGTCAGGCGCGTATGACGCTGATGCCGTTGCTCTCCTGATTGACGCAAAACGCGGGCTCGATGACAAGGCCCGCCCGATCCTGAAGCGCATCGCTGAGTTACAGCAGCCGCGGACCCTTGTTCTGACAAAGATCGACCTGATCAAACGGGACCGGCTGCTTGCAATTGCACAGGACATCAACAACGCGCTGACATTTGACGCGACCTTTATGGTGAGCGCGAAGACCGGCAGCGGGCTCGATGACCTGGGTGCTCACTTTGCGGGTCTGGTGCCCGAAGGGCCCTGGCTTTATCCCGAGGATCAGATTTCCGACCTTCCACTGCGGGCGCTGGCAGCAGAGATCACCCGGGAACACCTGACGCTGCGGCTGCACCAGGAATTGCCCTACGCACTGACGGTTGAGACCGACCAGTGGAAGACACTCAAGAATGGATCAGCGCGCGTTGAGCAGACAATCTATGTCGAGCGCGACAGCCAGCGGGCCATCGTGTTGGGGGATAAGGGACGCACCATTCGCGACATCGGCAGCACGGCGCGCAAGGAGTTGAGCGCAATCACCGAAACCGACATTCACCTGTTTCTGCACGTCAAGGTGCGGGACGATTGGGGCCGGGACCCTGAGCGCTTTCGCGCCATGGGACTCGATCCCGCCTGAGTTCATAAACCATGGAATGGCGTGACCGCGGGGTCATTCTTGCGACCCGCAAGCATGGCGAGACCAGTGTGATCGTCGAAGCCTTCACCGAAAATCACGGGCGGCATCTTGGGTTGATCCGTGGCGGACGGTCGCGCCGCATGGCGGCGACGCTCCAACCGGGCAATCAGGTTGACGTGGTCTGGCGGGCACGGCTGGAAGACCATCTTGGCGCCTTCACTCTTGAATCAACGCGCGATCGTGCCGCTCATCTGCTCGATGACCGCTTTGCTCTGGACGGTTTCCTGACGCTTGCCGCTCATGTTCGTCTCTTGCCAGAACGTGATCCGCACAGCGATCTGTTCGATCAGTTTGAAACCGTACTGGCTGTACTCGGAACCGAAGAGAGCGGGCCGATGATGGCCTGTTTCGAGCACGACCTGCTGGCAGAGCTGGGATTCGGCCTGGACCTATCGGAATGCGCCGCAACGGGGCTTACCGACGATCTGAGGTTCGTGTCGCCGAAATCCGGGCGCGCAGTCAGCGAACGGGCGGCCGCACCCTATGAAGCAAAGCTGCTGCCACTGCCGCAGTTTCTGGTCGATCACGTCACTGGTCTGATCGCCGAAGGACAGTTGCCGGCCAGTGATGAACTGGCTGAATCGTTTAGGCTGACCGGTTACTTTCTTGATCGCCACGTGTGGCAGCCGCGCCGTCTTGCGCCACCAGCTGAACGGTTGCGGTTTGTTTCCCGAGCCACGCAGCAAAGCTAGCGCTGCGGTTCAGTCGAGCAGGCCTGCAGAATAGACCAGCAGTCCGGCCCATGTTGCGACCACGAAGAATGTCTGGATGAAGATCAGGACACGGTCACGCCAGACGATTGCCGCATAGAGCCAGCCGCATGCGCCGATTGAAAACAGGATGACCCCGAGCGGATAGATGTTGAGCGCGTTCATGGCGACACTCAGCATCAGGATCACGTTTGACGGCCACGTGATGAACGGGCTGGGGCCATTGGCGTTGTCATTAGGAAGCACGAGCCGGCGCAATCGCTCCAGCGTCGTTCCCAGCGAACGGCCAATCCGCTCTTTTGTGTCGCCGAAATTGCCCTGACGAAACACCGCAAGACCCCTATGCGTGCAGCACTTTATGTGCCCGGTTCACGCCCTTCAGTGCAAAAATAGGTGAACCATGGGTTGTGGCCAAGCCGCTTGTCGCTGCGGTTGGCTTCAGATACCTCAAAAAGATGGGAGACGCACCGATTCTCGAAGGTGGCGGCATCGAGCCGGTTGATCTGCGTGAGGCGCTCGAGGAGCGTTATCTCGCCTACGCGCTGTCGACCATCATGCATCGTGCGCTGCCCGATGTGCGCGATGGCCTGAAGCCGGTTCATCGCCGGCTGCTGTATGCCATGCGACTTTTGAAGCTCGATCCGGATCAGGGCTTCAAGAAGTGCGCCCGTGTCGTCGGCGACGTGATCGGTAAGTACCATCCGCACGGCGATCAGGCCGTTTATGACGCTTTGGTGCGCCTGGCACAGTCTTTTTCTCAGCGCTACACGCTGGTCGATGGCCAAGGCAATTTTGGCAACATTGACGGCGATAACCCTGCCGCGATGCGTTACACCGAGGCGCGACTGACAGAGGTTGCGCGGCTACTCCTTGACGGTCTCGATGAGGATGCCGTCGATTTCCGCGAAACGTACGATGGCGAGGATCGTGAGCCCATCGTTCTGCCCGGCGGATTTCCCAATCTGCTGGCCAATGGCGCGCAGGGCATTGCCGTCGGCATGGCGACGTCCATTCCGCCACACAACGCGGCCGAGCTTTGTGATGCTGCGCTGTTGCTGATCGACAATCGTCAGGCAACAACCGAGGACCTTCTGTCGGTGTTACCGGGGCCTGACCTGCCGACGGGCGGCGTCATCGTCGAACCGAAAGCCTCGATCCTTGACACCTATGAAACCGGAAAGGGCGGATTCCGCGTTCGGTCGCGTTGGCACAAGGAAGAGGCCGGCCGTGGCACCTATGTTCTGGTGATCACCGAGATTCCCTATCTCGTTCAAAAATCGCGCCTGATCGAAAAGATCGCCGAACTGATCACCAGCAGGAAGCTGCCACTGCTGGCCGATGTGCGAGACGAGTCGGCTGAAGACGTTCGGATCGTCCTTGAACCGCGTAGCCGGACCATCGATGCGGCTCTGCTGATGGAATCTCTGTTTAAGCTGACTGATCTTGAGTCGCGGTTGTCGCTCAACATGAACGTGCTCAGCCATGGCAAGG
Organism: Pseudomonadota bacterium; assembly: GCA_039181495.1. Taxonomy (GTDB): domain Bacteria; phylum Pseudomonadota; class Alphaproteobacteria; order Rhizobiales; family Tepidamorphaceae; genus JBCDCP01. Next base: position 7,682 of record JBCDCP010000058.1, read on the forward strand.
TGCCCAACGTGCTGGGATTGCGGGAGGTTTTGCGGCAATGGCTCGACCATCGTCGTGAGGTCTTACTGCGGCGCACTGCCCACCGGCTCGAGAAGATCGCCCATCGTCTTGAGGTGCTGGATGGCTACCTGATTGCCTATCTCAACCTTGATGAAGTCATCCGGATCATTCGCGAGGAGGATGAACCCAAACAGGTGATGATGGCCCGGTTCGGGCTCAGCGACGTCCAGGCCGAGGCGATCCTGAACATGCGTCTGCGTTCATTGCGCAAGCTCGAGGAGATCGAGATTCGCAAGGAGCACGAGGCGCTGATCAAAGAACAGGCAGAGCTTCAGGCACTACAAGGCTCAACGCAGCGACAATGGACCCGCATCTCCAAAGAAATCCGCAAGGTGCGCGAGGCTTTTGGCCCCGAAACCGAGATGGGTCGCCGCCGCACCGGGTTCGACGAAGCCCCCGATACCGATCTTGCCGACATCCAGGAGGCAATGATCGAGCGAGAGCCGGTGACAGTCGTTCTGTCGGAAAAGGGCTGGATCCGCGCGATGAAGGGGCATATCGGCGATGCGACGGGTTTGCAGTTCAAGTCTGGCGATTCGCTGGGGTTCGCCTTCCACGCGCAGACCACCGACAAGATCCTGCTGCTCGCTGAAGACGGCCGCTTCTTCACGCTGTCCGCCGACAAGCTGCCCGGCGGTCGCGGAATGGGCGAACCGGTGAGACTGATGGTCGACCTGCCGGAAGAAGCCAACATCGTGTCGGCGTTTGTCCATTCACCCGGCCGCAAGCTACTGGTCGCTGCATCCGATGGTCGCGGTTTCATCCTTGATGAGGGTGATGTGGTGGCCATGACGCGCAAGGGCAAACAGGCGCTCAATGTTTCCAAGGGCGTCAAGGCGCGACTCTGCGTTCCCGCTGAAGGCGATCAGGTCGCTGTTCTCGGTGAGAACCGCAAGCTGCTCATCTTCGAAGCCGATCAACTGCCGCAGATGTCGCGCGGGAAAGGCGTTCGTCTGCAGCGCTACAAGGATGGTGGTATCGCCGATGTGCGGATGTTCAGTGGTGCCGAGGGTCTGACCTGGTACGACAAGGCAGGCCGCGGTTACACACGATCACTGGATGACTTGGGCGAATGGCGGGGCGAACGGGCGACCGCGGGCCGCATCGTCCCGCAAGGGTTCCCGCGCACGACACGCTTTGGTGGGGTAATGTTCGGAAGTCTCGCCTGACGCCGGATTACGTCGGTCGGGAAACGCGCCCGCAGGTCAGTCGACACGTGTCCAGCCGCCCTGCAACAGGTGCTCCTGCGGCTTGAAGTGGATTTTGTAGTCCATCTTGCGGGACCCTTCGACCCAATAGCCCAGATAGACGTAAGGCAGTCCGAGTGCTCGCGCCCGGTCGATATGGTCAAGGATCATGTGTGTTCCGAACGAACGGCGCCCGGTCTCCGGCTGGAAGAAAGCGTAGACCATAGAGAGCCCATCAGACAGCGTATCGGTCAGGGCGCAACCGAGAAGTTCACCATTGCTGCGTCGCGTTATGCGACTATCCGCATCAGCAACACGATATTCGATCAGCTGGGTGTCGACGGCGGTGTCCTCAACCATCATCGAGTAGTCGAGCACGGTCATGTCGGCCATTCCGCCATCGGCATGCCGCGCATCCAGATAGTCCCGGAACAGTGAATATTGCGATGCATCCGCCACGGGCTCGCGAGCCATGGCAAAGAGGTCGCGGTTTCGTTTGGCAATGCGCTGCTGCGAACGACTGGGCTCGAATTCGTCAACAACAATGCGGACCGAAACACAGGCGCGGCATCCTTCGCAGGCGGGACGATAGGCAATGGACTGACTGCGCCTGAAGCCACCCTGGGTCAGGATGTCGTTGAGATCCGTTGCCCGCTCGCCGGCAAGATGGGTGAAGACCTTCCGCTCATATCGCCCGCGCAGATAGGGACACGGCGTTGGCGCCGTCAGATAGAATTGCGGAGAACCCTTCTGGTAGGCAGTCATGGCAGAGTCGGTAACGTCTCAGGCGGCTGCCGGCGCACGATAGCCCGACCCGTTCCGCTGATTTGCGAAGATACCCGCATCAACTGCCGCTGTCACGACACTGTTTTGCCGCGCGTGGCCAAATTTCTGCAAGGGAAATGCGGATGAAGCTGCGCGCGGTCGGGCGACCGTTCAGGCCAGCGCCTCAGCCACTTTTGGAGCGAAATAGGTGACAATCCCATCGGCCCCGGCGCGCTTGAATGCCAACAGACTTTCAAACATGGCGCGGTCGTGGTCGATCCAGCCGTTGGCACCTGCGGCCATGATCATCGCATACTCACCGGACACCTGATAGGCGAATGTCGGCATGCCAAAATCCGCTTTGAGCCTGTGAATGATATCGAGATATGGCATGCCAGGTTTGACCATCAGCATGTCCGCACCTTCGGAAATGTCGAGTTCGGCCTCGCGAATCGCTTCGTCGCTGTTGGCGGGGTCCATCTGATAGGTGCGCTTGTCCCCACACAGTGTGGTTTTGGTGCCGACGGCATCCCGAAACGGACCGTAGAATGCGGACGCGTACTTGGCGGTGTATGCCAGTATCTGGACATCACAGAAGCCAGACTCATCCAGGCTCTGGCGGATGGCGCCGACGCGCCCGTCCATCATGTCTGACGGAGCAATGACGTCTGACCCAGCTTGAGCCTGGATCAACGCCTGCTGCTGCAGTTGGGCAACCGTTTCGTCGTTGAGAATGCAGTCGCCTTCAAGAAGCCCGTCATGGCCGTGGCTCGTATAAGGGTCCAGCGCGACGTCTGTTATCAAGCCGATCTCGGGTACAGCATCTTTGATCGCGCGGCAGGCGGTGCAGACGAGATTGTCCCGATTGAGCGCCTCAAGGCCTTGCTCGCAACGCTTGTCAGGATCGGTGTTTGGGAACAGTGCGATCGCCGGGATCCCGAGGTCCCGAGCGCGTTTTGCCTCCTCAACAGCCAGATCGACGCTGAGCCGTTCGACACCGGGCATTGAGGGAACCGGCTCGCGCACCCCATCACCCTCAACGAGGAAAATCGGCCAGATCAGATCTGCTGTGCTGAGCGCGTTTTCGCGCACAAGGCGCCGCGCCCAGTCGCTCTTGCGGTTGCGGCGCATGCGGCGGCCTTGGAGGATTGTGTTCACCCGCGCGCTGGCTGGTGCGATGACATCGCGCCGTTGCAAGTTCATGGATGTGGTGCTCCGCTTCCCGGTGTTTGCGTGCTGGTTAGGGCGCCGATACGGCTTGTTATTTGTATAACAATTCTAGCTGGGCGCGGACATTTGGCCATCTGCAAAGCTGCGGAGACGTTACGGTAAACCTAACGCTCCGGATCGGACACGCTTGAAGCCGCACTAATCGGTGCTATAGCCGCTACATCCGGGCACTGCCTGGCAACTAGAATGTGAAGGAGCGCGCTGGTTGCGCCGTCTACTAAGGTATTTCGGGTTTGGTGATGAGCGGCCTTTCGGGCCAGCGCTCATGCTGCTCTACATGCGGCTTCTATCGCTCTACCTGATCATAACCGGGATTGACGCCTGGTCGATCCTCGTGGGCGGCCATGGGGGCGATACGTTTTTCGGCGATCTTCCGTTGCAGTGGCAGGTGGCCAACGTCTACTTCGCCATCCTCGCGCCGATTGCTGCCATCGGCATGTGGTTCGGCTCTGGGTGGGGGGTTGCATCGTGGCTGTTTGTTGCAGTCACCGAAGTGGTTATGCACGCGCTTTTCCCTGACCTGTTTGGTTATCGTTGGGATGTGGTTGGTTTTCATGTCTTCGCGATCGCGCTTTACGTCTTGTTTGCCCGGTGGGCCGGAGCGCCGGAGAACACAACCACGCGCTTCTCGATCGCTGAGGATTGACGGCTAGCGGCGGCGGGCCGCGTTGGCCCAAGGCCAAGACGGTATGGATATGGCGGGCAGCGCAACATCTGGCCGGTCCGCAACAAAAGGAGCGTAGACGATGGCGAACATCGCATTCATCGGGCTCGGCAATATGGGATTGCCGATGGCCATCAATCTGGTCAAGGCGGACCACGTGGTAACAGGTATCGACTTGTCGCCGGAGCAGGTTGCCCGGTTCACCGAAGCCGGCGGACTCAGTGCGCCTTCACCACAACAGGCGGTTTCGGACGCTGACACGGTGATTACGATGCTCCCGGCCGGATCGCATGTTCGGGCGATCTATCTCGGTGACGATGGTCTTATCGCTGCGGCGTCCGCTGGAACGCTGTTCATCGACTGCTCGACCATCGATGTAGCAAGCGCCCGCGAGGTAGCTGCAGCGGCCGCGGCTGCCGGACACGCCATGCTCGATGCACCGGTGTCCGGTGGTGTGGGTGGTGCTGAGGCTGGCACACTGACCTTCATGGTTGGCGGAACTGACGAATCCTTCGCCCGCGGCGAGCCCATCATTCAGGCCATGGCCAAGACCATCGTGCATGCCGGGGGTGCGGGGAACGGCCAGGCCGCCAAGATCTGCAACAACATGATCCTCGGCATTTCCATGATCGGTGTTTGCGAAGCCTTTGTGCTGGCCGAGAAACTGGGACTCGATCATCAAAAGCTGTTTGACATCTCGTCGACGGCTTCAGGGCAGTGCTGGTCGCTGACGACCTATTGCCCGGTTCCGGGGCCGGTTCCCACATCGCCTGCCAATCGCGACTACCAGGCCGGCTTCACCGCCGCCATGATGCTGAAAGACCTAAAGCTGGCACAGGACGCATCGTCGTCGGTGGATGCTGCCACGCCTTTGGGCGCTCAGGCTGCCCAGATCTATGGACTGTTCGATGCCGCGGGTCAGGGAAGTGTCGATTTCTCAGGCATTATCGGGCTGCTTCGCGGGCAGCCCGGCAAGCCGGCGTAAACCTTTTGTTTGTCATGAACAAAACGTTTGGATTCATAAATCGGGAACCATGCTGGAATTCACCGAATTTTAAGGCTCGATTTTAAGGCCGATTTAGCGTGCGGCCGGTAGGTTGCCTCTCAGAAACGGGACAAACCCGTTCGTGAAGAACACAGTGAGGCAATATGATGGACGGTATGATCGGGGTGGCAGAGACCGCCCGCGAGACAGTTTCTGCCGATGCGCTTCGGCCGAAATATCTCGAAGCACTGGGGTTGATTGAACGGCTTCATCGCCGCCTGCTCGACGTCATCAAGGATGAGTTCGAGCGCAACGGCCGTGATGATGTCAACGCGGTGCAGGCGCTGCTTCTGTACAACATCGGTGGTCGCGAGCTGACCGCCAGTGAACTGCGCACGCGCGGCTACTATCTCGGCTCCAACGTTTCCTACAACGTCAAGAAACTGGTTGAGCTGGGTTACCTGCATCACCAGCGTTCGACGGTTGATCGCCGCACGGTGCGCATCAGTCTGACGACGAAGGGTGAAGAAGTCCGGTCTCTGGTCGATGGGCTCTATGCACGGCATCTGGCCTCGATCGACAGCGTTGGTGGGCTTGGCGACCCTGAGCTGGATACGCTCAATCACTCGCTGACTAAACTCGAGCGGTTCTGGACAGATCAGATTCTCTACAAGCTCTGAGTCGAATATGACTTAAACGAATTCCGGGGCGCCACAGCATGGCGCCCCGCAGTTTCTTTATTGTCCGCTTCATCCAGGCTATTCGGCCGGGCTGCGCATTGGTGCTGCCGGGCGTATGCCCCGTGGCGGGCCAGGAATGAATGCATTGACCCTGTCGCGGTAGGCCTCATAGCCTTCTCGCGAGCCGCTCAAATGTCTTTCAAGCGGCGGGATACCGGAGACCTTCAGCAACAGAAGCGTTATCAGAACGGGGCTGATCATGGCCCACCAGGCCCCGGTTGCAGCCAAGGCCGCAATGCCGAGACCGGTCCATACGAGCGATTCCCCGAAATAGTGCGGATGCCGGCTGTAGCCCCATAGGCCTGAATCAAGCAGGCGCCCGGCGTTGGCCTTGTTGGATCGGAAGCGGGCAAGCTGCCAGTCCGCGATTGCTTCAATAACAAACCCGGCAGAGAACACCGCAATTCCGAATGCAAACAGCGGAACGATCGTGTTGTTTGTTGGCAACAGCAGCGCTGCATAAAGTGGTGTGGCGATCACGCTCATGAGTACGGCTTGTAGCCAGAAGATCATGGGCAAGCTCTTCCAGATGTAACCCGGATCATTGGCCCGCCTTATCGCTGCGTAGCGCGGGTCTTCACCATCCATACCAAAGTGGCGGATGGATAAGTGCACCCAGAGACGAAGAGACCAAAGGGTGACGGCCAGAAGAATGACCAGCCCCGTCAAGCCAGGTAGCCCGACAAGCCAGACGAGCGCCCAGCCGATAACCGTGAATCCGAGCCCCCAGTACAGATCGACGATGCTCGCGTCGCGCAACCGGACACTGATGGCCCACAACAGGGTGAACGCCAAGCATGTCAGTGCAAAGGTGGCGGGAACGGGAGTTGAGAGTTCGCGCAGAATTGATCCTGTTTCAATCATCTCGCTAAGCCATTTGGGCTAACTTTCCAGCCGTTGGACAAATTGCCGCCACGATGCTGCGCAACCGGAGTGTCCAAGCGGCAGAAATGCCACGTTTCCGATAGACTGCCTGGATCAGGCAATCTGCTATTTGGTTTTGAGCGGGGGCTACACACTCGCCCACTTGCGTCCTACGTTCAGCGCGTCTACGGACAGTAGGGTTGCGCGGATCGTCGGGTTTGGGCGTTTTGGCGGAGAGATAGCGGCAAAACTGATGTCACGTTTTTTCAAAAATGATCTGTCTCGCAGGGCATTTGGCCTGGGGCTTGGCGCCACGGTTGCCTCGGCAACGCTTGCAGGGCGCAGTTCCAGCGCGCTCGCGGGCAATGAGGGCGATATCATTATCAACCGCGGGACGACGTCGCGTGTTGATACCCGCGCCCAGCAGACAGCAAGGGCGTTGAACAATTCGCCGCCGGTGCTTTCTCAGCAAACGATCGAGAATACGCGCCGCGCCCTGGAGCAACATCTTGAGCTTCAGTCCCGTGGCGGCTGGGGCGTTGTCGAGCCGCAATACCAGCTTCGGCTGGGATCTTCCGGCCGGGTTGTCCGGGATCTGCGCCGCCGTCTGATGCTGTCGGGCGATCTCAACCCAAATGCGGGAATGTCGCGTCGATATGATGAGTCGGTGCTGGCCGCCGTCCGGCGCTTCCAGATGCGTAATGGTCTTATTCCGGATGGCATTATCCGGCGCGAGACTCTGGAACAGCTGAACGTCCCCGTTGCGACCCGGATTATGCAGTTGAGGACCAACCTGGTTCGAGTATCGGCATTGTCGGCAGACCCGGGCGACCGCTTTGTCATGGTCAATATTCCGGGCGCGGAGATCGAAGCGGTTGAGAATGGGGTTGTTGCCGGTCGCCATGCCGCTGTGGTTGGCAAGGTCGATCGGCAGACGCCGCTCGTTACCAGCGCGATCCATGAGGTGAACTTCAATCCGTTCTGGCACGCCCCCAAGAGTATCGTGAGGCGCGACATCATTCCCAAGATGCGCGAGGATCCCGATTATCTGAGCCGGTACTCGATCCGGATCTACGATGGCCGCATGCGCGAGATCGATCCTCGCTCGGTTGACTGGTATAGTGACGAGGCGGTGCGTTACCTGCTTCGGCAGGATCCGGGCGAGAAAAATGCGCTTGGGTACATCCGTATCAACTTCCACAACAAACACGCGGTCTATCTTCACGACACGCCGCAGCAAGCCTTGTTCGACGAGAACCTGCGGTTCCATTCATCGGGCTGCGTGCGCGTCGAGAACGTGCGTGATTTCGTCACATGGCTGCTCACGCCCAACGGCGACTGGACGCGGCAGCGGGTCGACGCGACGGTGACTTCGGGCGAACGCATTGACGCTGATCTCGCCCTGCGCGCGCCGATCTACATGATCTATGTGACGGCTTGGGCGGGGAGCGATGGCATCACGCAGTTTCGCCCCGATGTTTATGCGTGGGATGCCGCAGGCCGTATGGCGATTGCTGATCAGGATATCTGACACTGTTCTGCACAGTGGTATAATGACAGAACGAGGCGCCCATCGGCGCCTCGTTTACGTTGTGGCCGGTCATTTGGAGGCGTCAGTTCGGTTCGATGGTGCGGATTGGCCGAGTGAACCTGTCGATGGCAATATGGCCACTTGCGCCAGTGATTCCCCCGGCTGTCGGGCCATGCAACGAGAAGTCATCCTCGAATACACCGCCGTTGGTCGTTCACTCAAAGTGGTGGCGATCGATGCCAAGACTGGCCTTGAGGCGACCATCATTGCGCCAAGCGGAACTCCGCGCTCCGAGATAGATCGTGTTGCTGTGCGCAAGCTTGAACGGCTTATCGCGCGCAGCGCTGAGTGAGCTACGTATCTTTTCTTATAATCGTTCTTTGCACCAGTCAGAGGCCTATGTTAGCCATCGCGCCTTGGCGTGCTGGTTTCATAGCCGGCTGAGGCGCCCACAGAACAATCACTGGCTTGGGGGACCTGATCGTGGCCAATACCGATATGACTGCGACTGAACCGGCGACAACACGTTTCTTTGGTGAAGCGTTGGCCGACGCCGATCCGGAATTGCATGCGGCTGTCCGTGGCGAATATGGACGCCAGGCGCACGAGATTGAGCTGATCGCCTCGGAGAACATCGTTTCGAAAGCGGTGTTGGAGGCTCAAGGCTCTGTCCTGACCAACAAATATGCTGAAGGCTATCCCGGGCGGCGGTATTACGCCGGATGTGAATTCGTCGATGTCGCCGAGCAACTCGCCATCGACCGGGCCAAAGCGCTTTACGATTGCGATTACGCGAATGTTCAGCCGCATTCAGGTGCGCAGGCCAATCAGGCCGTCTTCTTGGCCTTGCTGAAACCCGGTGACACGTTCATGGGGCTCGATCTGGCCTGCGGCGGGCACCTCACACATGGCGCTCCGGTCAACCTTTCGGGCAAGTGGTTCAATCCGGTTTCTTACAAGGTACGTCCCGATGATCACCTGATCGACATGGACGAGGTGCGCGACATGGCACGTCAGCACCGCCCGAAAATGATCATTGCCGGCGGTTCGGCTTATCCACGAACCATTGATTTTGCTGCATTCCGAGAAATCGCCGATGAAATCGATGCCTGGTTTCTGGTCGACATGGCGCATTTCTCCGGACTTGCAGCGGCGCGGGTTCATCCAAACCCCGTCGACCACGCCCATGTTGTAACGACCACGACCCACAAAACCCTGCGGGGCCCACGTGGCGGTATGATCCTGTCGCGCGATGCTGATCTGGGCAAGAAGTTCAACTCGGCCGTCTTCCCCGGACTACAGGGCGGTCCGCTGATGCACGTGATCGCGGCGAAAGCCGTTGCATTTGGCGAGGCACTCAGGCCGGAGTTTCGTTCTTATGCCGCGCAAGTGGTTGAGAATGCACAGGCACTTGCGGCAAGCCTGAGCGAGCAGGGCATCGATCTTGTGTCGGGAGGGACCGACACGCATGTGGTGCTGGCCGACTTACGGCCCAAGGGCGTGACCGGTGTTGCCTCCGAACAGGCGCTGAAAGCTGCCGACATAACTTGCAACAAGAATGGTGTGCCCTTCGACCCTGAGAAACCGATGGTGACGTCGGGAATCAGGCTTGGTTCGCCAGCCGGCACAACGCGCGGCTTTGGGCCAGCGGAGTTCCGCGAAGTCGGAAACATGATTGCGGAGGTTGTCAATGCGGTTGCAGCGGGCGGCGGTACTGCAGACGAGGCAGTAACGGCCGGTGTGAAGCAGCGCGTCCACGCAATGACCGATCGCTTTCCGATTTACGACGCTGTTTGATCGACACCTTGGAGCACCCGGTTATGGCAATGGGAGCCCAGCAAGCCGGGCGTGATTGACGATGCGTTGTCCATTTTGCGGCAACCTGGATACCCAGGTGAAAGACTCCCGGCCGACAGAGGACCACTCGGCAATCCGGAGGCGGCGTATCTGTCCTGATTGCGGGCAGCGTTTCACGACATTTGAGCGCGTGCAGCTTCGCGAGCTGATGATCATCAAGAAGAGTGGCCGGCGGGTTCCGTTTGATCGTGACAAGCTGATGCGGTCGGTCCAGATCGCGTTGCGTAAACGCCCCATCGATGGTGAGCGTCTGGAGAGGCTCGTCTCGGGCATAGTACGTCGGCTTGAAAGCCTTGGTGAGAGCGAAATTCCATCCGATATGGTCGGCAAGCTGGTTATGGAAAGCCTGATCAATGTTGATCAGGTCGCCTATGTCCGCTTTGCGTCGGTTTACCGAGACTTTCGTGAGGTCAAGGACTTTGAAGAGTTCATCGACCGGCTCGGCGACTTTGACGTGCCGGACAAGGACGGACGTTCGCGCCCGGACGATGACGCCTGATCGCGTACTCTGCGCGCGGGCGAATACTGTTCTGGTCAGAAGCTAGCAGGCGCCGATTTGGACCATGGAAGCAAGTTACTCGCCTCTGAATGATGCCGCGTCGACACTCGATGGCATGGCGTTAACTGACGCTGATCACCGCTACATGAAAGCTGCGCTTCGATTGTCGCGTCGCGGGCTTGGACAGACGTGGCCAAATCCTTCTGTAGGGGCTCTGGTGGTAACCGGCGGTTACACTGGCCACCCTGTCATCCTTGGAGGAGGGACCACGGCTGACGCTGGCCGACCGCATGCCGAGCGGATTGCGCTGGATGATGCTCTGACATCTGGCGGCGCTGAGGCGCCGGCTCCGGATGTCCTGCGCGGTTCGACGGTCTATGTGACACTCGAGCCATGTTGTCATTACGGGCGGACCCCGCCATGCACAGACGCTTTGATTGATGCCGGTGTCGCGCGTGTCGTGACAGCCATGGCGGATCCTGATCATCGGGTCAGTGGACGTGGCCACGGCCTGTTGCGCGAGGCGGGAGTCGAGGTTAAGAGCGGAATCCTGCAGATCGAGGCAGAGGCGCTGCATCTTGGGCATATCACCCGGGTTCAGACTGGGAAACCATTCGTAACGCTCAAGATCGCCCTCAGTGCGGACGGCTTCATCGCCGACGCACATAAAAGGCCCGTCGCTATTTCAGGTCAGGCCGCCATGGCGCAGGTCCATCTGCTGCGTGCCGAGTATGATGCCATTCTGATTGGCGTAGGCACGGCTATTGCCGATGATCCGCAATTGACGGTGCGTTTGCCTGGCATGGCCAGCAGGTCGCCGACACGCATTGTCCTCGATACGCAACTTAGGCTGCCGCTTGAGAGCAGGCTCGCGCAGGGGGCGGGTGATGCGCCACTGTGGGTGGTTACCGCGGCACACGATGTTGCACAGATCAATGCACTGCAGAACAGAGGCATTGAGATCATTCAGGTCGATTCCGAGCCCGATGGACGGCTGTCGCTCGATGCGGTCTTGCTGAAGCTTGGGAATAGGGGCGTGACGCGATTGTTGATCGAAGGTGGCGTCGGCATCAGCGATGCGCTCCTCAAGACCCGGATCCCGGATCAGGTGGTGCTGGCCCAATCAGAAACAGTCACGATCGGGGAGGGCGTTGCTCCGCGCCTCGTGCCAGACCTACAAAGCAATGGGCTCGATGGCGCGTATGTTGTCGGCTGGGAAACCGCCTGGGGCTCTGATAAAGCGACGGTCTATCGGCCTGGCGGCAGCGCGTTCAGCAGCCAAGCGGGCATTCTCTGAACGGCAGCACGAACGCCACACGAAAAGGCGCAGTATCCATGTTCACCGGTCTCGTCAGCGACATCGGCACAGTCATTGCATCTGAGCAAACGGCGGCCGGCGTACGCCTTGTTGTGGCCAGTCGCTACGACCCCGAC
>JBCDCP010000059.1:0-19091 GCA_039181495.1 Pseudomonadota bacterium
CGGATGGCCGATCGATGGAACTGAAAGGATCACGCGACTCGAACTACAGTTTGCAATTCATCGGAAAATCAGCGGTTGGAGACATATTGGTCCGGATCAGACCCCTGACCGAACAGAACTCCGCCGAGACGCTCAGCAATGCTCTTCCGATCTCTGTTCGCGAGGGCGAAGTGCTGGCTTGGCTGGCCAATGGCAAGTCAAACCGTGACATCGCAGAAATCCTGGAACTGAGCCCGCGCACAGTGACCAAGCATGTCGAGCAGATCTTTCTCAAGCTCGGTGTCGAGAACAGAACGGCCGCCGCCGCCATTGCACTGCGTCATCTGTTTCAAGCTGACGGTCTTTGAGAGCCAACGTGCTGTGCGATCAAGAACGCCAGCAAGACAAATCTCAGAAGTTTGGCGGGGCCGGCTCAATATCCGATTGATCGGCGAGTTGGACCTCAACCGATGAGCGCCTCTGCCAGAATCAATGGTTCATTCGCGGAGCCTCAGCAGTTTTCTACGCGATAATACGATCAACTGAACTACCAACTGGAACCGCCCAGCAATTACTTGAGAAAGTCCACCTTTCGGGGCGTTTGTCGTGTGACTTTGTTGGGAGGTGTCATTGAGCGCACTGAACCGTGAAGTGCCGAGCCAATCACCATTGGCGCCTGAGCCGAAATCCATCGTTCGCCAAGGCGTGCGTTCTAAGGCCAGACGCATGTTGGCGGCACTCGCAATCACCGGATTGGCTGGATGCGCGAACTCTCAGATTGTCCTTCCGGTCGTCGAGGAGCCGCGCATTCAGGTGGCCTCGCAACGTGTTCTGGTTGCCACTACACGAGCGCCCGAAGCGGATCAGCTTGTGCGTTTCGCACGAGAGCGGTCGCCTGCTCTGAGCTTTGTGGACGTGGATGTCTCGATCCCACTTGATCGGCGTCCTGGCGAGATCGTACAGCCGAGCACTCTGCGCAGCCCGCCACGTGCTTTCACCGCCCGCTCGGTCGAGACTTTTTCTGACCAAGAGAGTTTTGTGGCCGCCATCAATCAGGACATGGCGACTCGCGCGCCGGGCAAGCGCGTCGCCTTTGTTTTTGTTCACGGGTACAATGTCGACTTCGCCGCCGGCCTCTACATGCATGCGCAACTTGCTCATGATCTCGGCTTCGAAGCGCTGCCCATCCATTATTCTTGGCCGTCCGCAGGCGTTCTGCCCGGCTATCTCTATGATCGGGACAGTGTTCAGTTCGCCAGAGACGGGCTGGTTGATCTTCTGGACCTTCTCGTTCGCTCAGACGCCGAACAAATCCATTTCGTCGGGCATTCGATGGGCACGCTCCTCACGATGGAGTCGTTAAGGCAGGCAAGTCTGTCGGGTCGCCAGGACATACTGAGGTCGCTCGAGGCTGTGGTGCTTGCATCACCGGATATCGATGTCGATGTGTTTCGCCAGCAGGCTCGGCAGATTGACCCGATGCCTGAGCCTTTCGTGATCTTCGTATCGTCGCGCGACCAAGCGCTTCGTTTTTCTCAAGACATCCGCGGAGGGGCTCCGCGCGTTGGCCGCGGAGATGATATCGAAGAACTGCGTCAGGAAGGCTTCGTTGTGATTGACCTGTCGAACGTAAATGATGCCCACGATCAGATTCACCACTCAACGTTCGCAAAATCGCCATCCCTGATCAAAATGGTGCGTGAGGGGGAGTTAACGCGCGAAACGTTGATGCAGTCGAACAATGGTGCGTCCACCGTGCAGGGTCGGTTCAGCGGCATCACAAGCGCCGCCAGCTCTGTCATCAATTTGGGACAGTAGTTTCCGTTCTTGCCAGGGCAGTCAGTGTCGCACTTTCATGGTGACGATGCTTGCCAAGGGGCGCTACCGGTCCAACAAAGTCGAAGAAGCAGATCTGCTCTTGGGCGTTGCCAAGGCTTGGCGCGCTCCTTTCCTGATTGCCGCGCTCGCCTGACCTTCAAGCTTGGACTATAGTGCCGTCTCGATGATCGGGGGACATTGAGGCAATGGCAAAGAACAGTACTGGAAATTCTAAGGGTAATTCATCCAAACCTGGCAACGGAAGTTCCAAAGGGATTTCAAACGCTGCTTACGAAAAGGCTCTGACTCGCCAGCAGGTCGAACTGGTCAAACTCCAGGAATGGGTGAAGCATACCGGACACAGGGTGGCGATCGTGTTCGAAGGCCGCGACGCCGCTGGCAAGGGCGGTACCATCAAACGCATCACCGAGGCCTTGAATCCACGCATCTGCCAGGTGGTGGCCCTGCCGGCACCGACGGAACGGGAAAAGACCCAGTGGTACTTCCAGCGTTATGTCCCGCATCTACCGGCCGCTGGCGAGATCATCATTTTTGATCGCTCCTGGTACAATCGCGCCGGCGTCGAGCGGGTCATGGGGTTCTGCACCGAAGACGAATACCGGGAGTTCATGCGCAGCTGTCCCGAATTTGAGCGCATGCTGGTGCGCGCGGGCATTCAGCTCATCAAATACTGGTTTTCGGTCAGCGACGAAGAACAGGAGCGGCGGTTTCAGAAACGCCTTACAGATCCGACGAAGCGCTGGAAGCTGAGCCCGATGGATCTGGAGAGCCGGAAGCGTTGGGTTGACTACTCAAAGGCCAAGGACGTCATGTTTTCCCACACCGACATCAAGCAGGCACCGTGGTATGTCGTGGCGTCGGACGTCAAGAAGCACGCACGGCTTAACTGCATCAATCACCTGTTGTCGATCATTCCCTACGAAGACGTCATGCCGGAGACGATTGAACTGGAAGACCGGCCGGAACAAGCAGGCTATGTACGCCCACCCATGGATGATCAGACCTTCGTTCCGGAAATTCACCATCTCGTCTGACGTCCACTGGTCGAGAACGTCCATTCTTGCTCCCAACCACCGCTGCGGTTGGGCCTTGATCGCGCTTGATGCTCGCGTGTCCGATCTTTCCGACCCGATTGACCAAGGTCCGTCTCGGGCTGCAAGCCAATGTTCGCCATAGCCCCAGAAATTGGCCTACAATCGGGTTGCAACACCGGATGCCTCTGCTTTGCGTGCGGTTCGCGAGATCCGGTGAGGACCCAATTCAGTTGGCTGTCGCAACATCCTATGTTTACATCCGGGTGCAATACTCCTGAGTGTGCACCTGTGTGACCAGCCCCGAGGATAGCCCCATGACCGATAAGCAAGAGTGTGCATGTGACGAATGCCCGCCGAACTGCGATTGTGCCCAAGGTGAACCGACCGCTGACCAGTGTTGTTGCGGCCCAACGTGCAAGTGTGACGACTGCGCATGTGGCCCGAGCTGCGGATGCCCAGGGCGCTAGACCAAGGCCTGACTGCTCAGCAATTCTCAGTGGGGAGGGACAAACGCGTCGTTGCGCCGCATGAGCACGGGTGTATCGACCCTGTGACCGTTCGTGGCGCCTAATGGCACTATAGCGGACCCCTAGATTCGGCGCAGGATCTTCTTGAGATCATGTTTGTCCGCGGAGGACAGCGGTGCAAGAATCTCCGAAAGTGCCTCGGCTACCGCGTGCTGAATCGTACCCACCGTCTTTCGACCTTCTGACGTCAGGCTGAGTAGTGACACGCGTGCGTCGTCGGGCGTTGATCGACGCTCAATCAGACCCTTCTGTTCCAACATTTGAACGACCCGTGTTGTCTGCGCTTTATCGCGGGACGTCAGGTTCACAAGGTCTTGGATGCGGGCCGGTTCGGATTCGGCCAGCGTCAGGAGAAATATGCCGCCGACCGGTCCGACACTGTGGTGATCGAACTCATCGGCCTTTGCGTTCAGGGTCGCATTGATGCGTCGCATCAGGCGGTCGGTGAGATGGGCAATTTCAGTATCGGGCATAAAGACAGTTTGGTTGACTATATCAACCACTCTGAATAGGTTGATATAGTCAACCTAATGACGTCGCCTGACACCAGCAAGGGTGTGTCAATCTGCGCGCTGACTGTGGGAAACGGATCGAGATGACGACTGTTCAGGTTTCCGCACTGAAGATCGCTGCCGTTTTGTGGGTCATCTGGGGCCTGGTGCATGCGCTGGCCGGGTTCATTGTGCTTTCCGGGAGTGCGGCGGAAGGTGTTCAAGCAATCGCTGACGCTGTTGATCCGGCGCTGCTGGTTGGACCCTATCCCGACGCAGCCGGTGGCATACTGAACCAGCATGGCTGGAACCTCTTATGGTTCGGAATCGTCACGGGCATCGGCGGGGTCTTTATCTGGCGCGCAAACCTCACTGCCATTTGGGTCACAGCCTTGATCGGCGGCCTTGCCGACCTTGGGTACTTTCTGTTCCTCGATCTGGCGGGTTACGTGAACTTCTTTCCCGGAACCGTGATGACGCTGGTCTCGAGTACAGCGATCATACTCAGCGGATATGTCTGGCTAACCCATCGCAACGCAGCGCGTGCGGATGCCTGATCCGGCTGCCGACCTGCTCGACTACTGAAACTTGTAGTGAAAGAAGCTTCCGCGCCAGTCGGCTGCTAGCTGACGGGCTTCTTGCAGGGCCTGCGGCCGCAGCGTGGTGATCAGGGTCTCCAGCTCATTGTCCTTGAGACCTGAATCGCGGGCAAGCAGATACCATCGCGCCGCCTCGATCGGATCGGTGCGCACACCTCGACCGGCGGCGTAGAGTTTGGCGATGCGCAACTGGCCGACAACGTTGCCTCGCTGTGCGGCCCTTAGCAGCCATTGCGCGGCCAGCGCATCATCCTGGGCAACGCCTTCGCCGCGAATGATCATCAGCGCATATTCGACCTCGGCGATGGGCAGGCCTTTCACCGCGGCTTCGCCCATCAGACGTGCGCTTTCAATGGCGTTATGTTCGACCCCGCGCCCTTCGGCGTGCATGACGGCAAGGTTGTAGATCGCTTCGGTGTGTCCTCGATCAGCGGCGAAATTCAACAGCTCGGCGGCGCGCTCGAAATTGCGCTCGACGACTTCACCCTCAAGATACATCAGCGCAAGATTGTAGTGCGCGGCAACGTGCCCCTGTTTGATGGCCTCTTCGAACCAGCCGCGGGCTTTTGCTTTGTCGATCGGGGTCCCTTCGCCGCGGGCCAGCATCAGAGCGAGTTCGAACTGGCCGGAGCGGTCGCCTGCGGTCGCGGCCTGCGAATACCACAGCACTGCCTTGGCGGGATCCTGTGGCACGCCCAGCCCATGCTGATAGATCCGCCCAAGCAAGGTCATTGATGTTGCAACGTTGTCGCGGGCGAGGTGATGCGATTGCCGATACGCGGACAGATACAGCCCCTGCTCGTAGGCATTGTAGGCGGTTGCCGCGGTTGGGGCCTCCGGATCAGGCGGCGAGACCAGTGCGACCTGTTCGGTGGCTTGCGCATACGCCTTTGAAGATATGCTCAGAGGCACTGTGGCCGCCAAACCGGCCAGGAGCGCGAGCGCTCCGACGAGACTGTTCGCTCCCCGCCAGGTCATGATCCAGCCGCCCTGGCCATTGTCATATCTGCAAGTTGCGAGGCGAGCGTGCGGAGCCCGTTGGCGGCGTCGGGGCGGCCGCAAAACTCTGTTCCGAGTGCAACAAAGTCGGCGCCGGCTGCGGCCAGTGTTACGCAAGTTTCGATGTCGTCGCCAAACGCCACAGAAGGTACTTCGAACAGTTCTGCCCACCAGGTGACCAGTTCCGAATCTGGTGCTGTCCATCGGCCTTTATCCGCGCCAGCGAGGAGCACGTAGTCTGGCTCCTGCTCACCCAGAAGCATCGCCCCATGCCGGTCGTCTGCCGGTCCGATACCGATATTGGCAGAGCGGCCTAGGCGTTCGCGCGCTGTGCGCACGCTGTACGTGCCATCGGTCAGATGGACGCCATCAAGATCCTGCATCTTGGCCGTGTTGATGTCGCCGAGGCTGACAAGTGCTGTTGCAACATCCATGCTGGCTGCGCGATATCGCACAATCAAATCGGACGTGTCTTCGGCTGACAGGCCTCCGTGGTCCAGTATGGCGCAGGCGCAGGCACCAGTCTCCAGCAAGGTCTCAACACCGGTTTCGGCCCGAGCGAACACGACGATCCCCGGTGCGCCATGCACGCCAGGGGCGGTTATGTCGTGTGCGGGTTTCGCCGAAGACGTGGCCATCTCGCTCTCAACAGCTGGAACCAGCTCGATTCCAAATTAGGGCGGGTATGGTCAATATTCGGTGAAAATACGGCGAGAGCACTCCTTGGCTGGGGATTGCTCTATTTGTCGTTTGTCTTCTGATGGGCTGTTAAGTCGGAAATTACCTCAGGCGGCTTTCTCGAGATCGCCGGACCAGTTGCCCTTCGCTGCCAGTCCATTCATGCGCGCACGATGGGCGAAGGCGGCCTGGGCAGCGGGCCAGTTCTCATCACTGCCACCCCAGGCTTTCAATGCTGCGGCCTGCAGCGCGCGGCCATAGGAGAAGGTCAGCGCCCAGGGCAGAGCCTGCTGGTTCATCAGCGAGAGATGATGCGTTGCCTGTTCATCTGACTGACCGCCGGACAAAAATGCGATGCCTGGAACGGCACTGGGTACGGTCTCTTTGAGGCAACGCACGGTCAATTCAGCGACCTGATCGGCACTGGCCTGATTGGCTGCGTTCTTGCCCGCGATGATCATGTTGGGCTTCAGCACCATGCCTTCGAGCGCGACGCGAGCTTCAGCCAACTCGGAGAAGACGGTCTGCAACGTCCAGCGCGTGACATGAAAGCACTGCTCGGCATCATGGCTGGCGACAGGGCCGTCCATTAGCACTTCAGGCTCGACGATGGGAACGATTCCGGCCTCCTGACACAGCGCCGCATAACGGGCCAGTGCGTGTGCGTTGGCTTTGACGCAGGCCCAGGTCGGGGTGTGATCTGCGATGTCGATAACCGCGCGCCATTTGGCGAAACGTGCTCCGAGAGCGTGGTATTCCGCGAGTCTTTCACGCAAGCCATCGAGACCCTCGGTGATCTTCTCTTGGGGCCTGCCGGACATGTCCTTGGCGCCGGCGTCGACCTTGATCCCAGGCACCGAACCGCTTGCCTTGATGAGATCGACCAGCGGTGTGCCGTCGCGCGCGGACTGACGCAGCGTTTCATCAAACAGAATGACACCGGAAATGTGATCGCGCATCGCGTCTTCGCTGCGAAACAGCATCTCGCGATAGTCGCGACGGCTGTCGGCGGTCGATTCGACCGAGATTGAGTCAAAGCGCTTCTTGATGGTGCCTGTGCTTTCATCGGCGGCCAAAATTCCCTGTCCGGGTGCCACCATTTTCGCGGCAATGTCTTCCAGCTTGTCGGTCATCATCTTTCCTCGTCAATTCGGTGGCCGGTCTTCCGGGCTATCGCTTTTCAATCAGAACATCTACGCCAGGCAGCGTTTTGCCTTCGAGCCATTCGAGGAATGCGCCGCCCGCTGTTGAAACATAGGTGAAGTCGCCGGATACGCCTGCGCGGTTTAGTGCGGCTACAGTGTCGCCGCCGCCAGCAATCGAGACGAGCTTTCCAGACTTGGTTGCTGCCGCCACGTGCCGTGCGATGGCGTTGGTTCCGGCATCGAACGGCTCAAGTTCGAATGCGCCGAACGGTCCATTCCATACAATCGTGCGCGTAGCATCGATCTTCGTTTTCAGCATGGTGATGGTATCTGGACCGATGTCGACGATCATTTCGCCATCGGTGATTTCGCTGAGTTTGATCGTTCGGTGCGGGGCATTGGCCTCGAACTTGCCCGCAACGGTCACATCGACGGGCAGTATGATCTCGCAATCCTTAGCCGCGGCATCGGCTCGAACCTGACGTGCGGTGTCGAGCAGATCGGGTTCATGGAGCGATGCGCCCACCGCGATGCCATCGGCTGCCAGAAATGTATTGGCCATGGCACCGCCGATGATTATTGTATCGGCCTTGGCCGCGAGATTGCTGAGCAGTGCCAGTTTTGAAGAGATCTTCGCCCCGCCGACAACCGAAATCAGCGGCCGCTCGGGATTGGCCAAAGCCTGGTCGAGGGCTTTCAACTCGGCTTCCATGCAGCGACCCGCATAGGCGGTCAAATGATTGGCCAGCCCAGCTGTCGAGGCGTGTGCCCGATGGGCGGTAGCAAACGCGTCGTTGACATAAACATCGCCGAGTGCGGCCAATTCAGCGGTCAAGAACGTGTCGTTGGCCTCTTCGCCGCGATGGAACCGGGTATTTTCAAGGAGCGCGATATCGCCGTCCGCCATGGATGCAATGACGTCCGCCGCTTCCGGTCCGACGCAGTCGGTCGCAAAGGCAACGGGAGCGTCCAGCGCTTTCGACAGATCATGCGCGACAGTGGCCAGCGACAGCTCCTGCTTTGGCGTCCCGCCCGGACGTCCAAGATGGGACAGCAAGATCACCTTGGCGCCAAGGGCGGTCAGATCGCTGATCGTCGGTAATACCGCTCGGATACGGGTGTCATCGGTAACACTGCCATTGGCCATGGGGACGTTCAGGTCAACGCGCACAAGCACGCGTTTGCCCGCGAAATCGCCCCCATCCAGCGTGCGATATTGCGTCATCCCCACTTCACTTGTCTCAGATGCCGTTCAGACGATGTTGACCCGCTATGCCATGCAGGAGCCGCTGTTAGAGCAATTCACCCATCTTCACGGCAGTGTCGAGCATCCGGTTGGAGAAGCCCCACTCGTTATCATACCACGACATAACGCGCACGAATTTGTCGCCCATGATCTTGTTCTCCGGCAGCGCGACTGTGGAGGAGGCCGCATTGTGGTTGAGGTCACTGGAAACCAGCGGCTCGTCGGTGACCATCAAGACGCCCTTCATCCTGCGCGACCGGGAAGCCTTGATGAATGTCTCATTGACCCGATCGAGATCGGTCTTCCGGCGAACAACAGCCGTAAGGTCGATCAGCGATACATTCGGCGTCGGCACGCGCACCGAAACACCGTCAAGCTTGCCTTGCAGTTCCGGCAGAACGAGGCCAACGGCGCGTGCTGCGCCGGTTGATGTCGGGATCATGTTCTGTGCCGCAGCCCTGGCGCGGTAGGGATCCTTGTGGAACTGGTCGAGGACATGCTGGTCGTTGGTGTAGGCATGAACTGTCGTCATGAAGCCCTGCACGATGCCGAACTTGTCGTTCAGAACCTTGGCCACGGGTGCGAGGCAGTTGGTCGTGCAGGAGGCGTTTGATACGACGATGTCGTCTGCCGTCAGCGTATCTTCATTGACGCCGATGACGATCGTTTTGTCGACACCACCGGCGGGTGCGGAGATCAGTACCCGTTTGGCGCCGGCGGCGAGGTGCGCAGACGCTTTCTCTTTGTCTGCGAATATCCCGGTGCATTCCAGTGCGATATCCACCCCAAGTTCTTTCCACGGCAGTTTGGTCGGGTCCCGTTCGGACGTGACGCGGATCGGACCACGACCGAAGTCCATCATGTTGCCATCAACTGCAACCGTCCCGGGGAAACGGCCATGCACCGAGTCGTAGCGGAACAGGTGCGCGTTGGTGTCGATCGGGGCGAGATCGTTGATGCCGACGACCTCAATGTCCTTACGTTTGGACTCGGCGACCGCGCGCGCGACCAGCCTGCCGATGCGGCCAAACCCGTTGATGGCGACCCTGATGGTCATGAGCCTGTCTCCTTCGTCTTCAGCCGCTGCAACTGCTAGAGATGGAACGGCTGCTCCTGGGCTGCGCCATTGACGGCGCTTGTTCGTTTAGACTTGTGCGGCTTCTGCGGCCGCGACAATGGCTTCGGCTGTGATGCCGAAATGGGCATAGAGGTCCTTGTAGGGCGCGCTGGCGCCAAATGACGACATGCCGATGAATGTCCCATCCGTGCCGATCAGCGAGTCCCAACCCATCCGGATTGCGGCCTCAATGCCAATCCTGATCGGCGCATCACCGATGATCTCGGTCTTGTAGGCTGTGGACTGCGCGCCGAACAGTTCGAAACACGGCACTGAGATAACACGTGTCGGGGTGCCCTTGGCTTCAAGCGTTTCGGCCGCTTCGATTGCCAGCGATACCTCCGAGCCCGATGCAAAGAGTGAGACCGCAGCTTCGCCTTTGGCAGAGCGCAGTTCATAGGCGCCCATGGCGCTGGAACTGGAGCTGCCGGCTTCATGTCTGACCGCTGGCAGCGTTTGCCGGGTCAGGGCGAGCACGCTGGGTGTTTTGCGTGACTGGAGCGCGAGTTGCCAGCACTCGGCTGTTTCGATCATGTCGGCAGGCCGAAACACGTTGAGGTTTGGAATCGCGCGCAGCGCGGCCAAGTGTTCAACCGGCTGGTGGGTTGGACCATCTTCGCCGAGGCCGATCGAGTCATGGGTCATGACGTGGATGACACGCAGACCCATCAGGGCCGCAAGGCGCATTGCCGGGCGCGCATAGTCGGAGAAAGCCAGAAATGTCCCCGAATAAGGGATTAGCCCGCCATGCAGAGCGATGCCATTCATGGCGGCTGCCATGCCATGCTCCCGAATGCCGTAATGGATGTAGCGGCCGCTGAAATCTTCCGGGGTGATTGGAGCCGTATCGGGTGTCTTGGTGTTGTTTGAGCCGGTCAGGTCCGCTGAACCACCAATCATCTCCGGTACGACAGGCGTGATCGCCTTGAGCACCTCTTCGGATGTCTTGCGCGTGGCGAGCGCCGGCATCTCCGATGCGGCCTTGGTCTTTAGTTGGTCGATCGTTGCGTCGAAGCCGGATGGCAGTTCGCCGCTGACAGCGCGGAGATAGCTGCCCTTCAACCCGGCTTCCAGTCCATCCAGCCGCTTTTCCCAGGACTTCCGCTGCTTGACGGAGCGTAGCCCGGCAATCCGCCATGCATCCAGAATGTCAGACGGTATCTCGAAGGGCTCGGCGCTCCAGCCAAGCGACTCACGGGTTGCGGCGATCTCTTCGGCACCCAGCGGTGCGCCATGGGCGCCGGCCGTACCAGCCTTGTTCGGCGCGCCATAGCCGATCTGCGTCTGGCAGGCGATCATCGTTGGCGCATCGCTTTCGTGCGCCTTTAGGATAGCGGCCTCAATCGAGTCAGCGTTATGGCCGTCGATCGACATGGTGTTCCAGCCGGCAGCTGCGAACCGGGCCACCTGGTCGCCACTCTCGGCAAGCGACAAAGGTCCGTCGATAGAAATGCCGTTGTCGTCAAACAGGACGATCAGCTTTGACAGTTTCAGGTGCCCGGCCAGTGAAATGGCCTCATGGCTGATCCCTTCCATCAGATCGCCATCACTGGCCAGTACATATGTCCGGTGATCACTGACGTCTTTGCCGTAGCGGGCAGCCAGCATTCTTTCGGCCATCGCCATCCCAACTGCAGTAGACAGGCCTTGGCCAAGCGGCCCGGTGGTCGTTTCGATGCCAGGCGTCTCGCCGTATTCAGGGTGTCCCGCTGTCGGCGAATGCAATTGCCGGAATTGTTTGATGGTATCGAGCGTCATCTGCTCATAGCCAAGCAGATGCAGAACGGCATAGAGCAGCATTGAGCCGTGTCCAGCCGACAAGATGAAGCGATCCCTATCGGCCCAATCCGGCGTTTGCGGATCGAACTTCATGATCCTTGTGAACAGAACCGTAGCGATATCCGCTGCGCCCATCGGCAATCCAGGATGCCCCGATTTAGCTGCTTCGACGGCATCCATTGCCAGCGCACGGATGGCATTGGCCATGTCGCTGTGCGCGACCTTGCTGGCAGGGTCGGTCATTCGATCGGTATCCTTGGCGGTGCCGCTTCGGTGGCTGCGATACAGAGTCTGATCGCGTGGGGCGACTTCGAGCGTACGTTCCGGAACGGGCGCTTCCTAAACCATGATCTTTCGCGGGGTGTCAACGCGCGCCGCGTCTGATTCCGTCTGTCAGAGGCGCAATCGAGCCTTGCAACAAAATTTGGTTGGACCGGCACGTTGACCCTGGTTTCTGCTGCAGCCTAGTGTGGCGCCGCGTCGCTGTTCGCGAAGGCCACGCGATTATCGCGGAGCGGGACCATGGATGGAACGCTGGATCGTGCCGAGGCGCGGCTCAATGCCGCGATCGAAGCGCTGCGCGGTGCTGTACACCGGCGCCGCGAGCGGGAACGCTCGAGCGCGAGCTTGCGCGCCGAAGCCCAGGCCATGGCGGATGATCGGGCACGGCTGGCTTCTGAACTCGACAAGCTTCGCTACCGTTCCAAGAGATTGGAAGACGCAAATCGGCAGGCGATCGCCCGCGTCGATCAGGTGATGGGCGCGGTGCGGGATGTCCTCGAGCCTCCCCATGGACCAGGTCCGGGCCAGTCTGCCGGTGCCTCCGGAGGGGTTGGTTGATGGCCGATGTCAGTGTGACGATCGGCGGCCGCTCGTTCCGAATGGCATGTGGCGACGGCGAAGAGCAGCATCTTGTCGGTCTTGCCGCGGATCTTGATCACCGAATAACGCGGCTGCGCGAACATTTTGGCGAGGTCGGCGACACGCGGCTGCTGATCATGGCGGCGCTGACGCTGTCCGATGAACTTTCCGAACAGAAACGCAAGAACTCCTCGGCCGAAGAAGAGATGCAGATCCTGCGGACGGCGCACCGCGATATTCTGACCCGAACGACCGGTGCAGAGGATGCAATTGCCAAGAGGATTGACGCGTTGGCCACATCAGTTGAGCAACTGGTCAGGTTCGTCGAAGACGACCAGAGCAGCGCTCAGCCCTCAGCGTGAGAAGTCCAACCGTCAAGTAATGAGTTGATCGTGGGTCAGGCGTTAAGGCGCGGCGCGCCGGCGTGCTGTGCAGCAATGCGCAGAATACTCAGTGCGGTATCGCGGTAGCCCGACCAGTCACCGGGCTTGGCCATCGCATGAACACCTTCAGAGAACTGGCCTCGCATATCGGCTTCACCGTCGATGCTGCCGCTCAGAACGACGATAGGCATGTGTTCGATGTCACTCGATAGGCGGCACAGCGCCATGAGCTGCTCGCCACGCATACCTGGCAGATCAAGGTCCAGAACCAATAAATCCGGGCGATCGTCGCTAACACCAGTCTTGCAGCCAATCAGGCGCTCGAATGCCATGGTGCCGTTATCGATGTGCTCGCAATCAAAATAGTCACCGCATCGATGAAAGGCCTGCTGGAGAATATTGGCGTCAGCCAGATCATCCTCGACGATCATGACGCGGTACTTCGAACGCGGTTCCGGCATTGTTGCTCCCCCAGCGAATTCCGGGAGCAATTTGCCCGATTAGCGTAAATTTTCTCTGAGCAGACGTGGAGGATCAATCGAGCGAGTCGACAGAACCTCTAATGGACCATCGGCATGATGCGCTCAAAAAGCCCGTCAACGATTTCGTCCCACAGCCGCAGCTTGTCGACGACTTCAACAACTCCATGCCTCTTGGCCTCATCGAAAGCACGTTCGCCAATTGCGGCCGATATGACCACCACCGGGCCTCGATACCCGGCTTGGCGCAATTCCTGGACCGAAATCCGATAATCATCATGGGGCGGTAGCCGATGATCCAGCAGAACCGCTCCCGGCGCGGCCGTATTGATCTTGCGGGCTGCCTCGTCGAGTGTCACGGCTACCGACACCTCGATGTCCGTTCGGCGGGCCCGCAGCAGCATCGCGTTCAGCAGATGATGCTCAACGGGATCATCGTCGATCAGCAGAACAGTCGACATATGTTGCCTCGTCATCATCCTCCGCACAGCTAATGCGCGAAGGATGCTCGCATGGCGCTACTGGCCCTCTTATTATTATTGTTGTTGCGCCGCCCTAGTGTCGGCTCACGTCAGTCGCTGCCGAATCACTACCAAGTGATAGCTTGCAGAAATTTGCTCGCGAATCGAGCACAGTTTTCCTGTTGATTCGGCTTATTGGTGCATTCTTGCGAACAGTATGGTATTTTCCACGTATAAAATCTGTTGATAGACGTTGATCATGCAGCGGGCACTGACAGCATAAAGCGGCTGCCGGGACCATCGAAATCTGTATCCAGCCAGATTTCACCGCCGTGACGATTGATCGCCCGTTTGCAGAACGCCAACCCAATACCGGAACCAGCTTCTACGCCTGCATCTGCACGGGCAAACAGCTCAAACACGCGCTGTGCGAATTTTGGATCAATGCCCTTGCCATTGTCGGTGACGGAGACATCGAACAATGCCGACTTTCGAGCCCAGGTAATGGCAATTTGGGGTGCATTGTCCGAACGGTATTTGATGGCGTTATCGACAAGATTGACCATCACCTGGGACAGCAGTGTCTCGTCACCAATGATCGTGACGTCATCCTCGGGCACGCTGATCGTAGCTCCGGACTCGGAGATCCTGTCCGCAAGGGTTTCGACCGCTTTCGTCATGACGCTGCTCAGTGACAGTGGTTCACTCCTGAAGGAGCCTGATTCCATGCGTGAAAAATCAAGAAAGCTCCTGATCAGTTCACGCATCCGGTCGATGCCGCTTTCGATCCGATCAAGATGTTCAATACTCCTGTCGTCCATCAGATGGCCGGCGTCTTCGCGCAACATGTCTGCGAAATAGCCAATCTGTCGAAGCGGGGCCTGCAAGTCGTGCGAGGCAACCGCGGCAAACTGGGACAGGCTCTCATTGACGATCTGCAGGTCGCGTTCGGCAAGCTTGAGCGCGGTTACATCGGTGTGGGCACCGATCATGCGCATCGGAATGCCGGCCTTGTCGCGAAGGATCAGACCGCGGCAGCGCACCCAGACTGTCGATCCGTCGCGATGACGATACCGCACGATCTGATCGAAAGGGTGGTCCGGATCGGCCTTGTGCCGTTCGAAGTTCTCTTGGGTGGTCGTCAGATCGTCGGCGTGAATGTTGGCCTGCCACCAGTCCGGCGTGTTCTCCATTTCATGGTCTTCATAGCCGAAGACGGCCTTGAAGCGCGGGCTGAGCCATTCCTGTCCGAGATCCGTCAGGTCCCAGTACCAGATGCCGTCCAGGCAACTGGATTTGAGGAAATGAAAGATCGCCGGCGAATCGCCAACAAGCTTGAACAGCTCCTTCTCCAGATAATGATCGTTCTCGCCGACGACGGCATCGGGATCGATTTCCAGGTCGTCGCCGGAGAGTGTGAATGAGGCGTTCGGTTTCATAAGACCGTTGAACGGGTTTGTTGGGGGGTCATGTCCTTGCCTGCGAGCCCCGGCATGTAGCGAGGAGGGCCGCCAATGCTATTGCGGTTGATCCACGGCGCATCCACTCCTGTCGAATTGATGCAGCACTAACCCGGGCCACCGGAGACGCTGCACAGAGAACGACAAGAACACAACCTGAGATTGTGTCTATAAGGTAGAAAGCGCATTCCTGGTTGATCCCCCCAAAGACCTTATAGGTTTGAAAGGGATAACTAGGGCCTTTGCGGCAGACGAGAACCCGCCTACATTCGTCATTCAGGCGGCGCTGCGCGGTTCGTTAGGCGTTTCGCATCCCCGGGGCCTTACCGATCCTTACGGGAGCTGTCCCTGCTCTGGCTCGTGGGCCGGAGCACACGGCGCCCACCTACACTTGTAGGTTCCCGGGATCGAGAAATGCGCCGACGGCTGTGCGGCCCGCTTGCGATATTTTCTACTTCTGTTTCAGGGTTTTGTTCGTGGTCTTGCGTGCCGGATTTCCCAGTACACTGCGTGTTCGCAGCACCGGCGAGGCAGCCCAGGAAAAACGCCGGCTTCGGTCTGAAGTTCTGGCGATCCGCGACAATCTCAATGGACAGCACCGGCGTCAGGCCGCCCAGCTGGCGGCCGGACATCTGTCTGCCTGGCTCGATCGGACGAGGCACGGGCTTCCAGTCGGCGCTTTCATCAATTTCGCCAGCGAGATCGATATGTCTCCACTGCTGGCGGCGCTGCAATGGCGCGGCATGCGGGTCGGACTGCCGGTGGTGCAACAAAAAGGACACCCGCTGGTCTTTCGTCGCCTGATGCCGTTCGACAGCCTGGCCGCCGGCGCATTCGGTATCCCGGCGCCGCGTGCCGGCGCGCCGTTAATCCAGCCTGAACTGTTTCTGGTGCCGTTTGCTGCGTTCGACCGACAGGGTTTTCGCATCGGGTATGGCGGCGGCTTTTATGACCGTACGCTGGCGGAGGCCCGGTCCATCCGCGGCCGGCATGTGCTTGCCATCGGGTATGGATACAGTGCACAGGAGGTGCCAAGAATTCCCCGAGAGCGCCATGATCTGCCGATGGACGGAATCGTCACCGAAAACGGTCTTGGCTGGTTTTCTTCAAATGGGATCGGCCCCGTCCGCCAGGCAACGATCGCATGAAGCTCTTGTTTCTCGGTGATGTCGTCGGGCGATCGGGCCGCAACGTGGTGCAGGCGGAGTTGCCGGGCCTGATCGAGCGCTGTGGTTATGACTTTGTCGTCGCCAATGGCGAGAACGCCGCGGGCGGTTTTGGGATCACCGAGGCCATCCTCCACGATCTTATGGACTGCGGTGTCGACGCGGTCACGCTGGGCAATCACGCCTGGGACCAACGCGAAGCGCTGGTGTTTATCGAGCGTGCGCCAAACCTCATTCGTCCGATCAACTTTCCGGCCGGGACGCCGGGTTCAGGGGCGTCCATTCTGAGCGCGAAATCCGGTGCCCGGGTGATGGTCATCAACGCCCTGGGGCGCATCTTCATGCAGGCACTCGATGATCCGTTTGCAGCAGTTGAAGCCGCTCTGGAGGGGCACACGCTAGGCGACAGCATCGACGCGGTTCTGATTGACTTTCACGCCGAAGCAACCAGCGAGAAGTTGGCATTTGGCTATCAGTTCGATGGCCAGGCAACGCTTGTCGTCGGAACCCACACCCATGTGCCAACCGCTGACGCGCGAATTCTGCCGGGCGGCACGGCCTACCTCAGCGACGCGGGAATGTGCGGCGACTATGATTCCATCATCGGCATGAAGAAACACGAGCCGATGAACCGCTTTCGCACCGGCATATCCAGTGGCCGTTTTGAAGCAGCTGACGGGCCGGCGACACTGTGCGGTGTCGGCGTTGAGACCGACGGCAGCGGCCGGGCGGTGAACATCGAGACGATACGGATCGGCGGTGTATTGGATGCGGCCGGCGGCTGAGCCCGAAGGCTTATCCGCACAACCACTTACAGGCCTCGAATGGGCCCGCGCGTTAAGCGATCAATTACTTATAAGCCTATAATTTTAGCGTTCTGGGTGTGGCCCTTCTTCGGGGATCACACCGCCGCATAGATATCCAGCCTGCAGGACCAACCATGTCTTTTTTCTCCAAAATGAGTATCAGCGCCAAGATCTATTCCGCCGTGGCGGTCTGCCTTCTGGGCCTGTTGGGATCAGCAACATTTGCGATCTACCAGATCAACATGATCGGCAAGGAGCTCAAGGCAATTGCCGAAGAGGATATTCCGCTGACGGTCGCGATCACCGATGCCGCCGCATCCCAGCTTGAACAGACGATCTATTTCGAGCGCATCATGAAGTCGGCGCTCGAACGTGAGCTGAACCTTGCCGGTGGCGACAAGTTTGCGGCCTATGCCGAAAAGTTCCACAGCTATGGCGACGCCGTGGAAGTTCATCTGGCCAAGGCAGAAGAGATTGCGCAGCACGGTATCGACCACGCGATCAATCAGGAGATGCGGGAGAAGTTCACCGAAGCGCTTGTGAGCATCCGCGCCATCCATGAGGAGCATGTGGTCTTTGAAGAGCATGCCGACGAGGTCGAGGCTTTGCTGGCAAGCGGCAATCTAACGAGAGGCATCACGATCGGCGAGGAGGTCGATAAGGAGGCTGAGAAACTCGACCACGAGATCGAAGCGCTCTTGCGCAATGTTGGACAGTTTACCGCGCAATCCGCGCTCGCGGCCGAACACCATGAGCAAGCGGCCTTGCTGTGGCTTATCATTATCGCCGGTACGATCCTTGTGACGGTCACGCCGCTGACATTTGTCATCGTGCAGGTGTCACTACCAAAGCCGCTGCGCAACCTCCTGAACGAGATCGACCGGCTTGCCGAAGGCGAGGTCGACGAGCCTGTGCTGGTCACCTCGAAGGACGAGATCGGCCGGATTGCGGAAGGTCTTGAGGGTTTCCGCCTGAAGCTTGTTGAAAATCGCAAGCTGGAAGCGGAGATGAGCCAGAATCAGGAACAGACCGTTGAGCGGAGCAAGCGGGTTGATGCCCTCAACCATAAATTTGGCTCTGCGGTTGGCGAAATCATGGAGCAGGTTGCAACCGCGATCGGGGAACTGAATGAAACTGCCTCCACCGTGTCGCAGGTCTCCGAGGACACCGGCCACAAGGGTCGGGTGGTGTTCGAGACAGCGGATGCGTCCTCGACCAACATTCAGTCGGTAAGCTCGGCAACCGAAGAAATGAGCGCTTCGATCAGGGAGATTGCCGGCCAGACCAACAGCGCGACCCAGGCCGCCCAGGCTGCGATGACGAGTGCGGAGGGCGTCCGGCAACAGACCAATGAAATGGTCGAGCATGCGCAAGGCATCAGCGAGATCGTCAATCTCATCTCGGGCATTGCCGAGCAGACCAATCTGCTTGCCCTCAATGCCACAATCGAGGCAGCGCGCGCCGGAGAATCCGGCAAGGGATTTGCGGTTGTTGCCGGTGAGGTCAAACAACTGGCGAGCCAGACCGCAAAGGCGACCCAGGACATCAGCGAGAAGATCGAATCGATGCAGACCGCCACGAACTCGACCGCCAGCTCAATCGACGGGATCGTTGCCACGTTCCAGAACGTCAATGAGATCGTCTCGGCGGTGGCCGGTGCGGTGTCCGAGCAGGACAGCGCTGTTTGCGAGATCAGTCAGAACATCCAGATGGTGTCTGAAGGGTCGTCACAGATCACTGCCGAGATGCAGGAAATTGTTGCGTCGATCGGATCGGCCGGCGAATCCGCCGACAGGGTCCATCATGCAGCTGCGCTGATGGGCGAGAAGTCTGATCTGCTGCGCAGCGAGATCGAAGAATTCCTTGAAGGGGTCAAGGCCGCCTGATCTGCCTCTTGGAGCCGCGACCTATCGATTGGGTCCGACCAGAAAAGCCACCGGCAAGGCGCAAACGCGTGCACCCTTGCTGGTGGCTTGTCTGCTTGAGGGGGAGCGATCTGCGGTTACTCTTCGCAAGCTGCGACTTGCCCATCGGGACATCAC
>JBCDCP010000060.1:0-18961 GCA_039181495.1 Pseudomonadota bacterium
CTCCGTACTTGGAACGGCGCGTTCTTCAACGACCATCAGGCCGCGGGCTGGAGCACTGTCAACAACATCACCTACGGCGGCTTGGTGGCCACCGGCGGCTATGTCTTCGCCACCGACATGGCCGCCTCGTACAAGCTGGCCACGATGATCCTGCCTCAGCTTGAGGACGGGTCGCATGGCGTCGAGGTTGTGGGCATGTTCTTTTTCGACGACAATCTCTATTCTCTGCGCAAGGGCGATCCGGTTGGAGAACGCCTCGCTCGCGTGGCGTCCGAGCAGAACATTCTCCTGATGATTTGCGACCAGTGTGCGCTGCGCCGAAATCTCGCCGAGGGTGACTTCGACCAGTGTGGCTCGGGCAAGGTGAAACCCAAAGACGTTGTTGCAGGTGTACAAGCAGGTTGCTTCCCACAGCTCTATTCCGCCCTCGCACCGGCCAATCCAGATCAGGTCATCACCTTGTAGCTCGGCCAGGATGAACAGGATCTTCCGTGTTCAGGAACGGCTCAGCCAATGAATATGGAGTCATCGCCGCTTCCGGTCACCATCCTGAACGGTTTTCTTGGTGCCGGAAAAACAACGCTTTTGCAGAGCCTGCTGGTCCAGGCGCGGAAGCTGCCTGATATACGTCTGGCGGTCATCGTCAACGAAATGAGCGCGCTCGATGTTGATGGACTCATACTCGACACCAGCGAGATTTTGTCATCTCGCGACGCACTGTTCGCCTCAATCCCCGCGGGCAGCATAAGTGGCCCAGAGGGGCTCTTGCGATTTGCTTCGGCGATCGAGCAATTCCGCTCCGCCAAGGCAACCCACATTGTCATTGAAACCTCGGGCAGCACCCACCCCTGGCCCCTTTTGGAAGCTATCCGCACCAACAAAGCTGTGCGACTGCATGGGTTTCTTTCCATCGTCGACACGGTCACTCTCGCGCAAGACTATGATCTGGGCCGCGCGATCGTGCCAGCAGCCTCACGCAATCTCGAGGCCAAACAGCGCGGCATCGAGAACCTGTTGGCGGAACAGATCATGTTCGCCAATCGTGTGTTGCTCAGCAAGATGGACCGGGTGCCCATGGAGCGCCTACGCGTCGTGGCCGAAGCCATCCACCCGATAAACCCGGGCGTTGATATCGTGGCGATGCAGTGGGGCAACGTGAAACTTCAGGATCTACTGGCCATGCCACCCTATGATCACGGGCGGGTCGCAACACTTGGGGCGGAACTGACTGCCTGGGACGAAGAACACGGCACAAGTTCAATGGCCAGCGCTGCAGATTACCGGATCGACAGCGTCACGATTTCCGATCCCCGCCCGTTCCATCCGCAACGTCTATGGGACGTATACAACCACTATCTTGGCGACGGCATCTACCGAAGCAAAGGCTTTTTCTGGCTGCCTACACGCGATCAGTTGCAACTGCTTTGGAACCAGACAGCCGGGAGTGTTGGTCTTGGGGTCGTCAACTACTGGAAGGTGGCAGCGCTGGAGGATGAAACCCTGAACCTCTCACCGGAAGAACGCACCGAGTTGCGCCGCCGTCTGCAAGACTATTCGCCCGACTTTGGTGACCGTCACTGTCGTCTGACCGTGATCGGTGACCGTGATGGGCTGGAGACCTTTGCAAGCGCATTACGGGAGTGTTTCTGTTCACCGGACGAGATCGCCCAGTGGAAGGCGGGCCATGTCTTCGACGATCCTTGGCCTAAGTCGACTGTTCGCGTGTTTTAGGTTTCCTGAGGTAAGCCAGCTAAGACCATTCGAAGGCCGACAACAGAAATCTGTATCTTAGTGGATTGGGCCTTGGTTCGTTCGCGCTCCGCCGGGCTCAAAGGCAGATGTTTCGGCGCCATTGGTCGTGGCAGATTAGCGAACATCGGGATCACCAACGCGATCCACATGGGTCGATGGCTTGGCGGCAAAGCCGAAAAAGCAAAGTGCTGTCGGTGCATCGCGGACCTCCGCAGGCTGACTCTTGAGGACTTCGTACAGAAATGGCCGCACTAGCGCGCGGCCGCGGCAGTTCGTTCAGTCAGTGTTTTCAATGCCGCGAGGGCAGCTCCATCGGGATCGATCAACCCGCTTTCCCGCGAGATCAGTGTGATGGCGGCCTCGATTTCGCCCTGCCAGTTCAGGACCGGCGCGCTGAGCGCATAGAGACCGGGAATGAACATCTGATCCACCGCGGCATAGCCCGCTGCGCGAATATCCGTCAGCAGCTTATCAATTTCGGTTCGGTCAAGTGGTGCATCAGGATAACCGGCGCGTTGCTGTAGATGCGCATTCACGATGCGGCGCGGCAGAAAGGCCATGAAGACTTGTCCCGTTGCTGAGCGCAGCGGCGGCAGCACCGAGCCAAGCCCAAGTGTCGTCGTCAGTTCAACTGGACCACGCTGCCAGCGCACCACCGTGGGGCCCTGATTGCCCCAGACCGACAACATCGCGGTTACGCCGGTCTCATCGACTAATTCCTCCAGACGGTCGGCTGCACGATTGACAAAATCGGACCGGGCAATGGCCGCCACGCCGATCTCGGTCGCGAGCGGGCCGAGGTCATAGGTCCCCGAGCGCCGCTGTTCGATCATCCCGGTCTCGACAAAGCTCGCGAGATAGCGGTGCACCTTGGCCGGCGGCATGCCCACGCAGGCACTGATATCCTTGAGAGACATCGGCCCGCCGGCCCGCGCCAACGCCGAGAGGACACGAACGGAGACTTCTACGGACTGAACACCCCGCCCCCGGCTTGGACGGTCCTTTGGGCCGGCATTTTGAACGCTGTCAGAGATGTTGGAGGGCCTCCCGAAATGCATCCGGTATCGGTGTCTTGCTGATGGCGCCAGAATCGTCTCGACGAACAAAGACGCGGGTCTCCTCTCCGTCAAGGATGGCGGCATCGCCCCGGCTGAATCGATAAGCGAGGCTGAAGCTCGTCCTGCCTATCCTGGCAAGCCCAACACTGACCTTCAGAGTCTCACCAAATGTCGCAGGACCACGGAACTCACCCTTGGCTTCGACCAATGGCGTCCCGAACACGCCGAGCTTCATCCTCAGCTTGCGCTGATCATAGCCGACCTTGCCACACATGGCGTGAAACGCGCCGTCCATCCATCTGAAATAGTTGGGATAAAAGACGATTCCGGCCTCGTCACAATCGCCCCACTCGACCCTTCGATCCTCACTGTAAATCACAAGCCGCTCTCCGCTTTTCTAACACGCGCTACGTCCGTCGCTTGACAAAATTACGCATTACAGAATTAATTACGTCAAATGATAAATTGATAATCTGGGAGGAAGCCGTGGATGTAACGATCCTCGGCGCGGGGCCAGCAGGGCTCTATGCCGCAATCCTGATCAAACGGGTGCGCCCGACGGCGAACGTCCAAATCATCGAGCAGAACCCGGCCGATGCGACCTGGGGATTCGGGGTCGTGTTCTCCGATCAGGCCCTGGCGTTTCTGCGCCGCGACGATCCGGAAACAGCCGATCTGATCGAACCGGAAATGGAGACCTGGTCGAACATCGTCGTTCGGCATCGCGGTGAGCAAATTGAGATCGACGGGGTTGGCTTCAGCGCGATCGGACGGCTCGAATTTCTCAAGCTGCTGCAGCGACGCGCCGCCGAGCTAAGGGTTCAACCCGAGTTCGAAACGCGCATCGACAGCGTGGATGCATTGCCGCCAGCGGATCTGGTGATAGCGGCGGATGGACTGAACTCGATCATCCGCGCGGCCGACCCGGAGGCCTTCGGGGAAAGCCTGTCTTATCTCGACAATCGCTTCGTCTGGTATGGCGCAACCAAACCATTCAATGCGCTGACCCAGACCTTCAAGTCGACGCGATTCGGGCCATTCAACGCGCACCATTATCGCTATGCGCCCGATCGCAGCACATTCATCGTTGAATGCAGTGCAGAGACCTTCGACAAGGCCGGCTTCGAGCACCTGAGCGAGGATGACAGCAAGGCCCTCTGCGCGGAGATCTTCGCCGAAGAACTGGACGGCGCGGAGCTGATTTCAAACAAGTCGATCTGGCGGCGGTTTCCGGTTCTCAAATGCAGCCGCTGGCACCGTGGCAACCAGGTGCTGGTGGGAGATGCGCTGCACACCGCACATTTCTCGATTGGGTCAGGGACGCGGCTTGCCCTCGAGGATGTCATTGCCCTGGTGCAGGCTCTGCAAGAAACCGACTTTTATGTCGCCGATGCCCTGCCCCTCTACCAGGCCGCCCGACAGCCCATTCTGAACAAGATTGTCCGCGCCGCCGAAACCTCCGCCGGTTGGTACGAGGATTTCGGCACGCATATGTCGCTGGAGCCCTGGCCATTCGCGTTGAGTTACATCCGGCGCGCGGGCCGGCTCGACGCGGACCGCCTTAAGGATCTCGCACCAAATTTCGTCGGCCAGCTCGAACAGCATGGCGTGGGACTGGAGTTGGCCTCGTGAGCAGCTCCAACATGCCGGTGGGTCGTGGTGCCGAAGAACAGGCGCTCGCTGATGAGATCGGTTTTGAATGCCCGTTGCGCTACAACGCGTCCCGGCTGCTGTTCGACAACATCGCGGCCGGTCGCGGCGATGCGCTGGCAGTTCTTGCCGATAGCGGCAGCTGGACCTACGGCGAAATGGGAACAGAGGCTGACCGGATCGGCGCGTTTCTGATATCGCGCGGCCTTAAAGCCGATGATCGCGTCCTGCTGTTCCTGGATGATGAGCCGATTTACCCGGCCGCGATCATGGGCGCGATCAAGGCCGGGCTGGTGCCCATCCTGATCAACACGCTGTCGACGCCGGACCTGGTGCGCTTTTATCTCGAAGACAGCGCCGCGCGCGCCGCGATCATCTCACCAGGTTACAAGGCCCTCTTCTCGCCCGCGGCACTGGCCGGAACACCTTGCGGTACTTTGATCATCGCTGGTGACACAAGTGATGATCGATCGGCCTGGGGCGACTTGCGCGCGACATCGCCCTCGCTGACCGAGGCACCAACAACGCGCGATGATATGGCGTTCTGGATGTACTCGTCCGGGTCCACGGGCCGCCCAAAAGGCGTTGTCCACCGCCATGAAGACGCGCTCTATACCCACAAGAGTTACGCCGAAAACATCCTCCAGCTCGAGCCCAAAGACATCTGCTTTTCCGTGCCGAAGATCTTCTTCGCCTATGGGTTCGGCAACTCGATCACCTTTCCCTTCGCGGTCGGTGCCGTGAGCGTTCTGCTCGCAGGGCGGCCTGATCCAGTCTCGATCTATGATCAGATCAAGCGGCATCGGCCAACTGTGCTGTTCGGGCTGCCAACGCTCTACACAGCTCTGACGCGCAGCGAGGCGGCAACGACGGCCGATCTGTCCTCGGTCCGCCTATGCATCTCCGCCGCCGAAGTCCTGTCCGCCGAGATATTCAATACGTGGAAAGAGCGCTTCGGCCACGAGATCATCGAAGGCCTCGGCTCAACCGAGATGTTGCACATCTATCTGTCCAACGACACGCAAGGCCGCAAGCTCGGCTCTGCAGGCCGCAGGGTCCCCGGCTATGACATCCGTCTGCGCGACAAGGACGGTGCCGATGTTGGCGATGGCGAAGAAGGGGTGATGGAGGTTCGCGGTCTATCCGGCGCGAAGACCTACTGGAACCGCCCAGACAAGACCGAAGAGACCATGCGGGATGGATGGCTTTGGACCGGGGACCGGTTTGAGCGCGATGCCGATGGCTACTACTTCTTCAAGGGTCGGGCAGACGATCTGGTCAAGGTCTCGGGCCAATGGGTCTGGCCGCTAGAGATCGAACTGGCGCTCGCCGAGCACCCCAAAATCCACGAATGCGCGGTGCTGGCGGTCGAACTGGCCGACAAGCGGATGACGCTGACCGCGTTTGTTGTGCCTGTTGCCGGCACCACACCGGATGACGCGCTGGCCGATGAACTCAAGGCCTACGCCAAGCAAGTTCTGCTTCCGCACAAATATCCGCGCAACGTCCATTTCTGTGACGCGCTGCCCAAGACCGGAACCGACAAAATCGACCGCCAGGCGCTGAAGGCCGATGCGCTGCGCGCTGCATGAGGAGCCCGATGATGAACCCCAACGCAAACCTGAACACCGAGGCCCGCGACGCCTTCTACAAGGCGATTGATCCTGAATGCATGACCGCACTGTGGTCGGTCATGGGTTCGATCATCACGCCCGAACCCAAGAGCCCATGTGAACCCTTCATGTGGCGTTATGCGGACGTGCGCAGCCGCCTTCTGGAAGCCGCCGAACTGATCACCGCCAAGGAAGCCGAACGCCGGGTTCTCATCCTCGAAAATCCAGGCCTCCGCGGGCAATCGAAAGTCACCACATCGCTCTATGCCGGCATCCAACTGGTCATGCCGGGCGAAGTGGCGCCAGCGCACCGGCACAGCCAGTCGGCCTTGCGGTTTGTGCTCGAAGCCAGCGGCGGACATACCGCTGTGGGCGGCGAAAAGACCGAAATGCACCTTGGTGATTTCGTCATCACGCCAAGCTGGGAGTGGCACGATCACGGCAATACGTCTGACGCGCCAGTGTTCTGGCTGGATGGCCTTGACATTCCGGTCGTGCAGTTTCTCGACGCCTCCTTCTATGAGGGTTTCGGAGAGGACTCCCAGCCGATCACCAAGCCCGAAGGCGACAGCATCGCCCGGTTCGGCGCCAACATGTTGCCGGTTGGCTATGAGAAGACCGCCCCAACCTCGCCGATCTTCAGCTATCCCTATGACCGATCACGCGAGGCGCTGGAACAGATGCGTCGGCGCGAGGAGTGGGACCCGTGCCTTGGCCTGCGCATGCGTTACGTCAACCCGATCGATGGCGGTTGGGCGATGCCAACCATTGGCGCTTTCCTGCAACTTCTGCCCAAAGATTTCACCTCTGCGCCTTACCGCTCGACCGATGCCACAGTCTACGTGCCGGTCGAGGGCCGCGGCCGCACCACCATCGCCGGCAAGACCTATGAGTGGGGTCCGCTCGACACGTTTGTGGTGCCCAGTTGGCACGAAATCGTCCACGAAACGGACGAAGACGCGGTGCTGTTCAGCTATTCGGACCGGCCCATTCAGGAAAAGCTTGGCCTGTGGCGCGAACGGCGCGGCAATCAGAAGGCCAACGCATAATGAACGTTCAATCCACCAGCTTCGTCATTCCCGCCCCGCTGCAGCCGAGCGTTGCTGTTGCTGACAGCACGCAACGCTTCCCGGTGCGCCGCATCTTCTGTGTTGGCCGGAACTATGCCGCGCACGCCCGCGAGATGGGCAAGGATCCGGATCGGGAGCCGCCGTTTTTCTTCACCAAGCCCGCGGATGCGGTCGTCGATCACGGCGCGACGGTGCCCTATCCGCCTGAGACCGAAAATCTGCACTACGAGATCGAGCTGGTTGTAGCGATCGGGACAGGCGGACGCGATATCGCCGAGGCCGATGTTCCGAACCATTTGTGGGGCGCGACCGTCGGCATCGATCTGACCCGCCGCGACCTCCAACTTGCCGCCCGAGACAAAGGCCGGCCCTGGGACTGGGGTAAAGCGTTCGACCACTCCGCGCCGATCGCACCTCTCTTGCCGATGTCAAACGTGTCCAGTCTGACCGAGGGCCGGATCTGGTTGGCCGTCAACGGAGAGACCAAGCAAGACGCCGACATCAACGAGCTGATCTGGTCGGTCAATGAGCATGTCTCGATCCTATCGCGGTCGATGGAACTGGCCCCGGGGGACATCGTCATGACCGGCACGCCCGCCGGCGTCGGACCCGTTGTGCCGGGCGACACGATCACCGGCGCGGTAGATGGGCTGGCCGATATTACCATTACCATCGGAGCGCGTTCGTGAGCTTCGTTCTGCATGGCTTCTTCAGATCTTCGACAGCGTTTCGGCTTCGTGCCGGGCTGAACCTGAAAGGCCTGAGCTATGACCAGCAGACCTATGCGCTGCGCCAGGGCGAGCACCGTCAGCCCGGCTTCCTGTCGCTGAACCCACAAGGCCTTGTCCCGGCTTTGGAGATGCAAGACGGCGTGTTGACCCAGTCCCTTGCCATCCTTGAATGGCTTAACGAAACTTACCCGGAACCGCCCTTCCTGCCGTCCGAACCGGGGCAGCGGGCGCGGGTGCGCAGTCTGGCGCAGATGATCGCGCTCGATATCCACCCGATCAATAATTTGCGGGTGCTGTTATACATCCGCGATCAGTTCGGCGCTGACGACGCGGCGCAGGCCGCATGGTTCCGGCACTGGGTCGCCGAGGCCTTTGCGCCCCTGGAAAAGCGACTGGGGCAAGATCCTGAAACCGGCCGGTTCTGCCACGGTGACCAACCCGGTCTCGCCGACATCTGCCTTGCCGGCCAGGTCGTCAACAATCGTCGCTTCGACGTCGATCTGGCGCCCTACCCGACCATTCAGCGGATTTTCGAGGCATGCATGGCGCTGCCCGCCTTTGTCGACGCCATGCCGGAAAAGCAACCCGACGCGGCATGAACCCGCGCGGAACAAACGGGAGTGAAACCATGAGAAAATACGTGATGGCCGCAGCGCTCGCCTTGGGTGCTGCATGCGCGATGACCGGATCGGCCATGGCGCAGACCGTCTCTATCGCCACCCTACCGCAGGGCTCAGTTTGGAACACCATGGGCAATGTGATCGCCAATGTCGTCCGCGAGGACGGCGTGCGCATGGTGGTCCAGCCCTATGGCGGCAACCTCGCCATGATGCAGGCGCTCGAAGGCGGGCTTGCCGAGTTCTCGATCAATGACATCAACGACGTGATCGCGGCGGGCGAAGGCATCGACCACTATCAGGGCAAGGTGCAGTCCAACCTACGCATCGTTGCCAAGATTAACCCCTTGCCGATTGGCCTTTATGTCCGCACCGATAGCGGCATGACGAAGATGAGCGATCTCAGGGGCCGGCGTGTCTCCTCCGGCTGGGATGCTTTCCCGCTGGCAAAGTCGCATGTGTCTGCAATCCTCTCCACCGGTGGCCTGTCCTATGAAGAAGTTGAGGGCGTACCAACGCCAGGGCTGATCCGCGGCTCAGATGATCTGGCGGCGGGGCGCACCGAAGCTGCCTTCTTCGCCGTCGGCGGGCCGAAGGTGGCCGAAGTCAACGCAACGGTTGGTGGTGTCCGGTTCCTGCAAGGCGAAAGCGACGCGGATGCACTGGCCCGGATTCAAGCCATCCGTCCGGCCTTTTACTTTTCGGAAGTTGCCCCTGCCCCATTCCGGGTCGGCATTGAAGAACCGATGATGATGGTCACCTGGGACAATGTGCTGGTGGCCGGAGCTCATGTGCCGGACGATACGGTCAAGGCGCTGCTCGTTGCCATGACGGACAATAAGGATGGTATGGGCGAGGCCTTCCCGCCGCTGCGTGCTTTCTCAATTGATGGTGCCTATGTCGACTACCCCGGTGTGACCTATCATCCGGGTGCTGTCACGTTTTACGAAGAGCGCGGCATCGCGTTGCAAGACTTCTAGTCTCAAGCCGCGCACGTCCCCATGGCCGATCTGGCAAAAGGACAATCAAGGATGCATAAGGGCGCTGCCGCTCTCAGCAGCGCCCTTGCGGCGATCTTGAGTCTTGTGGCTGTTGCCTGGGCAGCCGATCTGCCGCGCACATTCGGCCTGGCGCCCTATACAGAACAGTTTCTGGCACTGGTTCTGGCGCTGTCGCTTGCCATCATCTTTCTGCTCAAGCACTCGCGATGGATGCTGCTCGACGTGTTGTTGAGCTTTCTCGGTCTGGTCACCGCGCTGTGGGTGATGTGGAACTATCCGCGGCTGATCTTCGAGCAGATGAGCCTGCCGCTTGATGGCATGGTGGCAGGCAGCATCCTTCTGGTTCTGATCCTTGAAGCGCTGCGACGTTGCACCGGTTGGCCGCTCGTACTTGTCGTTACAACCATCGGTTTCATTGGCCTCGTTGGTCACAATATTCCAGGCGCGCTGCAGACGCGCGAGGTCCAGCCCGAGCGCATGCTGATGTATGTGTCCTATGACGCCAACGGGCTTTTCGGGCTGACCTTGAAGGTGGCCGCTACAGTGGTGATCGCCTTTGTCCTCTTCGGCCAACTTCTCCTCAAATCCGGCGGCGCCGACTTCTTCAATGACAGCGCGTTGTCGATCATGGGCCGCAGGCGCGGCGGATCGGCGAAGGTGGCGGTGGTCGCCTCGGGTCTGTTTGGCTCGATCTCGGGCGTCGTCGTCTCCAACATCGTGGCAACCGGCGTCGTCACCATCCGGATGATGATCAGCGCCGGTTATCGCCGTAATCAGGCCGCCGCCATCGAGGCCGTCGCATCCACAGGCGGGCAGATCGTGCCACCGGTGATGGGCGCAGTGGCATTTCTCATGGCGGACATCCTTCAGCGCTCCTACACCGAGATCGTCATTGCCGCGATTGCCCCGGCCTTTCTCTACTATGTTGCGGTCTTCGCTCAGGTCGATCTTCAAGCCGGGCGCGACGATATCGCGCTGGTTGATGAGGCCGAAATCCCCAAAGGCGGGTCAGTGATCCGGCGCGGCTGGCCGTTCATCGTGCCGTTTGCTGCCATTGTCTTAGCGCTGTTCTGGTTTGGTCAGCGACCTGAGACGGCAGCGCTCTGGGGCGCCGGCGCGGCGCTCCTGGTCGGTGTCGTGACGGGCTATAAGGAGCGCATTGGCATTGCCGAGATTTGGCACTCGCTGTGCGATACGGGCAAGTCGGTTGTCGACATCGTCATGATCGCAGCCGCCGCCGGCTTCATCATCGGCGTTCTCAACATATCCGGTCTGGGCTTTGGCCTGACATTCGTCCTGGTTTCGCTGGGTGGCGAGAACCTGCTTGCGCTGCTACTCGTTGGCGCGCTCGTCTGCATCGTTCTGGGCATGGGCATGCCGACGGTCGGCGTCTATCTGCTGCTTGCGGTCCTGATCGCGCCCTCTCTGGTGCAAAGCGGGGTCGACCCGATTGCCGCGCATCTGTTCATTTTCTATCTCGGCATGATGTCGATGGTGACGCCGCCGGTGGCGATCGGTGCGTTCTTTGCCGCCGCCATCGCGAAGGCGCGGCCGATGCAAACCGCGTTCGTCGCCATGCGCTATGGCTGGACGGCCTATGTGATCCCGTTCCTGTTCGTGCTCTCGCCGACCCTGATCCTCAAGGGTGAGCCGCTTGCCATCGCGATTGATGTGATCACCGCATGCATCGGCGTCTATCTGGTGTCGGCCGCCGCAGTGGGATGGCTATCGGTCAATCTGTCAACGCCCGCACGGGTGTTCATGACCCTTGCTGGTCTGACGTTGCTTTTGCCGGCCGGATTGCCGCAGGGCGGTTTGATTAATGCCATGGGCGGGGTGGCCGCGGTTGTGCTCTTGTTTGGCAGCCGTTTGGGGCTGATGCCGTTGATTGCGGCGCCCGCGCTGCCGGCCAAGGCCGATGGCGAGATGGCGTTGCGAAAGCGCGGCGAATAAGGCCGGTTCGATTTCAGGGTGCTTGATCAGCACAATACCGGGCGGCCGGATGTCGAGGCAATCGAAAGGCAAGTGCCATGAGGAACCCGTTCACCCAGTTTGATGATCACGCGGAACGCATGAACCGGATGTCGGAGATCACGCACGCCGATCTTGCAGAAGCTCTGATCAAGGAACAGCTATCGCCTGAGGACTACCGCAGGGCTGTGGTGTCCTGCACCCGTTGCAGCCAACCTGGTGCTTGCGACGCATGGCTGGACGCTCATCAATCGTCTGATGAGCAGCCACCGGCCTATTGCCGCAACCGTCAAATGCTCGTGGATCTCGCCGAACGTCAGTCCGACACGGACGCGGATGCCTACGACCGGGCGATCACACCTAGTCAGACCGCTTCCCGCTTGAAATAAAAGCATCATCGGCTGCCCGACCGGCAGTGAGGACGATCGTTTTCAGATCGCACAACATCGATTGAGATGATGATGCCCGAAATAGTCTCCGCAGGTCGTCTGCGAAAGTCACCATTTTATGCTTCGACCGTCACCGACGGGGCTGAATCGCTGCTAACCTACAATCGGATGTTGATCCCCCGAGGCTATGGCGATCGGGAAGCAGAATACTGGCGGCTCGTCAACGGCGTGTCGATGTGGGATGTCGCCGTTCAGCGGCAAGTCCAGATCAAGGGCCCTGATGCAGCGCAGCTGGCGCAGATCCTGTGCGTGCGTGACTTGTCGGACCAGAAGGTCGAACAAGGGAGATACGTGGCACTTTGTGACCACCGTGGCGTGCTGATCAACGACCCAATTGCCTTCAAGCTGTCCGAGCACTGTTACTGGCTTTCGATCGGCAATTCCGACATCTGGTTCTGGGCGCGCTGTGTCGCCGGCGAGAGGCGACTGGATGTAGAAATCAGCGAACCCGACGTCTCACCGCTCGCCGTACAAGGCCCGAAGGCCGAAGATGTCGTCGCCGCGCTTCTCGGGGACTGGGTTCGTGACCTGAGATACTTCTGGTTCAAGGACGCGGTTGTCGAAGGAATACCGTTGAAGGTTGTCCGTGCCGGTTGGTCCAAACAGGGTGGGTTCGAGCTGTTTCTCTTGGACGAGACCAAGGGTGACCGCCTCTGGCAGTTGGTGAAAGAAGCCGGGAAACCGTTTGACATCGGTCCCGGTTATCCCAATCCCTCAGAGCGCACGGAGAGCGGCCTGCTGAATTGGGGTGTCGACACAGACGAGAACACCAACCCATTCGAAGTTCGGATGGAGCGGTTCGTCGATCTGGACGTACCCGACGACGTGATCGGCGTTCAGGCTCTTCGCCGGATCAAGTCCGAAGGCGTCAAGCGGCACCAGCTTGGGATCGTGCTTGACGTACCGGAAGAGCCCGAGCAGCAAGCGACGTGGCTACCATTGGAGGCAAATGGCGTTCAGATAGGCCATATGACACATCAGGCCTGGTCATATCGTATGAAGCGTCTGATAGGCTTTGCCCTCGTGTCCGTGGAGTCAAAGCCGGGCGATAGCGTTCGGGTGCTCAAGGAGAATAGGCCAGTCGATGGCGAACTTGTGGGCATTCCGTTTCTGTAGGTTGTTTCGCGTCCGAATTGTATGACGTTCGAACGAGAACGCACCTCGGCTAAACGTCCCATTGAGATTTCTGTTCTCGCCGTAACGAGTGTCCGCTTTCTGCCTGAGCTGACCTCCGGGCCAATTCGACTTTCTCTCGGAACCAAGCTTTATCCGTTCATAAAAACGTTCAGTTTCAAGAATCCGCCGGAAACGGTCCCCGATCGATGCTGAGCAGCGCAGCCACACTCCGAATGCTGCCTCTCGAAACGTTTTTCTCAAAACCGCCCGTTTGCTAGGAACACACTACTCCAAAACCGAAAACTCGATTCCTGATTGATCGGCCGCTTGAGCAAACAGAACCCGGCATCGATCTCGCGGACGATATAAGGCAACGTGAAGCGCATTGGCTGTTCGTCGCGGTCATTCCACTCCGGCATCACGGGTCGCCTTAACCCAGTAACCATTGTCCCGATGGACCCAAGTTTCGTCACGCACTAACAACGCATCAAGGGCCATTC
This sequence comes from Pseudomonadota bacterium, assembly GCA_039181495.1. GTDB lineage: Bacteria > Pseudomonadota > Alphaproteobacteria > Rhizobiales > Tepidamorphaceae > JBCDCP01. The sequence continues at coordinate 13,529 of JBCDCP010000060.1, forward strand.
AGGTGGGAATGCTCAATCGGGGATTGTTGGAATGCGAGCGCGTGCTCACACTCTTCGGCGCTATGCTTTTGCCGCAGCCACGATGCTGTGTTCGCTCGCCTTTGCCGATCTGGCGAGAGCAGATCTGTGGCAACTGCAAAGCGACACGTCTGAAGCCCGTGTTTCGGGATTTGCGATCCCGGGTATTGGCATCACGCTGCGTTGTCTCAACAGGGCCTCCGCGGGTTCATACAACGCTATGGAGTTCTATCTGGGGCAGGACTATCCCATCGGGCCGGTCACATTCCAGGGTGATCACAGGGCGGTGGTGACGGCGATCTTCCCCGATGGCCCGCTTGTGGCGGACTCCGACGAGAATGTCCGGCTGTTCAATGATCTCGTGCAGATGTTCAAGCAGGCGTCTTCACTGACGGTGACGGATTTCGGCGGCAACGCGACAACTGTCTCGCTCGAAGGGGCAGATCAGGCGATCGGAGACTGCGTTGCGGGCTCTGGTCGCGCTGAAGGCACGAGCGATGCCCGCCCCAGCTTCGAGAAGACCCAGCTTGAGGGCGGCATCGTCTTTCATCGGATGGATCTCGATGCATGCCCATTCGAAAAAGGTCTGGCCGTCGCCAACTACCATTTCCGGAAAACCAATGCGCCCAGAGAGATTCAGCTGACTCATGTCTGTATCGATCGCGAGACCGGTGCGTTGTGGGCCTCGGAAGAGGAATTCGGTGCCACGCTGGTCGAGAGAGATGAGATCCAGGATCGCTTTGAGGTACTCGTCGACGGCCTGGCGCCGTATGCACGCTCACGCATAAGCCTGGGCACCTATGATCAAGGCAGTGAGTTTGAAGTGAGCACGGCGAGTTTTTCGTATAACCGCCCTTCAACGCGGCAAGATGGCTGGGCCCATTCCGGCACGCAAGTTGATGGTGATGTCAAACTGTATGGCTTCGTGTTCAAGGAAGATCCGGTTCGTGATTTTGAGGGCGCCGCTTTCAATATCTCGGTCACCGGCTCGGACCATTGGGACTATCGGAGATGTCAGTTCGACTGCAGCAGACGCACCCCTTACATGTACTATGAAGGGATGGCGCTCGTCTCCGGCGACGGGCAACCAAGTTCAACCGATCTGACCTTGGGCCACAAAGACGGGGGCACGGGCGGCGGACAACTCACGCTTCAGATCTCTGAGTCAGGTGTTGTTTCTGGTTCGGGGACCTTGCGCCAGGAGAACGGCACCCTCGCCGGCCTCGTCAACGAAGACTGGAAGATCAGCGAATGGCAGATCCATTCCATCGTCGGTTATGTTCTTGGAGAGGGCGGACAGGAAATCCGGGCGACCGGTTTTGCAACCGGCGTAACCATCGATCAGGATGGCTACAGGAACGACGTCTATGCCAGCATCCACATCCAAGGTGCGACAGCCGATGTGGTCGAACAATGGGGCGAGCCGGAGAAGGCTGATGCGTTGCGCCGTCTCGATGGCACTGAACAGTCCAGCAAAGCGCGTGAAGTCGAGCAACTTCTTCTCGATCTAGGCTTTGATGTTGGCGCCGTCGATGGATTGCTGGACGCGAAAGAACGAGAGGCCATTCAAGAGTTTCAGACGAAGTACGATCTGACTCACACGTATCCGGTTCCCGAAACTCACATCACGCTGATGAGAGCGCTCTCCGAAGCTCAATAGCACAAGGCAATGAAACAAAATGCGCGGTTTCCGCGTTATCCAATGCCGCACGGCACCGCGGGAACAACAACATAGACCGCCGACGAAAAGATCGTTGAAAGGTCCAACCGATGAGAAATATGCAATGCGAAGACTTCTGATTTCACTGGCCGCGGTTTTGGCGACAAGTTCGTATGGATTGGCCGGTCATGTCTGCAACCAGAATGGTGCGGTTGTTACCATGGCTGATGGAACCGAATTGTATCTTGGGAAGAACTGCGACGCGGCGCTGAAGGGTGGCGGCACTGGAAAATGGTGGAACGCCGCTTCTTTCATCGGCGTTCAGATTGGCGACAAGACCTACATGGTCCGGGAAGAACCAGACTGCCTGCCATTCTGCGCCACACCGTCTTGAACCCGCTTAAGGGCAAGTTGGCGACCCTATACCTACATCAACGGGAAACGCTCTAGCCCAACACCGAGAAGCTCGATTCCTGATTAATCGGGCGCTTGCGGGAGTAGAACCCGGCATCAATCTCGCGGTCGATATAGGGCAGCGTGAACCGCATTGGCTTGTCATCATGGTCGTCGCCTGCTTCGCAGTAGTCGACCAAGGCCGCCATCATCTTTCCGGCGATTGGCGCGTTCTTGTATTGGTTTCCGGACGTGCCGCAGGCCATGTAGAAGCCCGGCAGGGACGACTTGTCGTAGATCGGTATCCAGTCGGTCGAAGCGTCATAGAGGTCGACCACGCCGCGGGTTCTCGACGGGATGCCGAGGCTCGGCACGCGCTGAGCATAGCGCATCGCCTGCGTCGTCCACTGGTCGGTGAAGTTGCGGTCATAATCGGTGTCGTTCTCGGCCCAGTCATGCGGGTCGCATTCAGGGTCTTCGCTGCCGATCAGAATGTGATTGCCATGCTCGGGGCGGCAGTAACAGGCGATATCGCTGTCCGACACGATGGTGCCATTGGCCTCGAAGTCGAAGCCCTGAGGCGCGGGCACATGGACCACCTCCTGCCGCAGCGGACGGGTCTCGATCGTCATGTCATCGGTGACACCTGCCATGCGGTTGATGATCGACGAGCCCGGCCCGGCGACGTTGATGACGACGGGTGCGTGAATCTCTTCGCCACCGGCAAGCCTGATGCCCTTGGTGTGGCCGCCCTCCTGCAGGATCTCGCTGACCTCGACACCAAGCCGGAATTCCGCGCGGTGCTGGCGTGCGGCATCGGCAAGATTCTGGCAGGACAGCGCCGGATCTGTGACGTAGCCGGCATGCGGCCAGAACACCGCGCCCCTTAGTGTCTGTCCGTTCGGCTCCCCAAAACCCGGTGCATCCATGCGGCGGGGCGGCGCGAAGCTGTCGGTCGAATAGATCGGCAGTTTCTCAACGATCGTCTCCGGCGACCATTCCTCGAACGGGCAGTCGAGGTCGGCTGAATTCTTCATGTGCTTCTCAAGATGGCCGTTCAGCGCGGTCTTCATGACAAGGCAGCCAACCTCGCGGAATTTGGCGAGATCGGCGTCGGATGGCAGCCCGAGATAGTCGGCCCAGTCGCGCCAGTAGTGATAGCCCTCCCAGGCGAAGGCGGTGCCATCCAGCGTCGAGTAATGCATGCGGATGATGGCGCAGGAGCCCGCCGTCGAGCCATGGCCGATCTGCCGGTTGCGGTCCACCGACAGTGTCTTGTAGCCGAGCTTGGCAAGCTCATAGGCTGTTGCCGTACCGATCACGCCGGTGCCGATGATGATCGCGTCAGGTGCTGTGCTCATGCATCTTCCTCGACTTTTGGCGCGCAACGTGTCCGAAAACCCGGTCCATTCTCCGGTTGCGCTTGTCTCAACTCACCGGGAATGCGCCGCCCTCGTCAGTGCGTTTGGCAATGAAGACGCGCAATGCCTCTGCCCTATCGGGATCGATCTCGGGGCCCTGGCCGGTCTTCAGGATGTCGTTCCAGATTTCATGGGCCCGAAGGTTCGCGTCCTTGGCGCCGCGCTCGGTCCAGGTGCCGAAGTTCGACCAATCATAGAGCATCGGCTGATAGAAGGCCGACTGGTAGCGCTCCATGGTATGGCTCGCGGCAAAGAAGTGCCCGCCTGGCTGGACTTCTCTCAGCGCCTCAAATCCGATCTCCGCATCGGTTGCCGGTGTCTCGGTGCAGAGTTCGGCGAAGATCTGCAGCATCTCAAGATCGGTGATCAGCTTCTCATAACTCACCGTCAGTCCGCCTTCGATCCAGCCCGCACCGTGGATCATCACTGTGGCGCCGGCCAGGATTGCGCTCCAGGCGCTCATCTGGGTTTCGTGGGCAGCTTGGGCGTCATTGATATTGGCAGCACACCCCGCCGCACTGCGCCATGGCAAGCCAACCAGCCGGGCGAGCTGGCCGGCGCCAAGATTGGCCTTGACCTGCTCGGGCGTGCCGAAGGCGGGCGCGCCGGACTTCATGTCGACATTCGAGACGAAGGCACCGTAACAGACCGGCGCGCCGGGTTTGGCCAATTGGGTCAGCGCAATCGCTGCCAGACTCTCGGCATGGCTCAGTGTCAGTGCGCCCGCGACGGTGACCGGCGCCATGGCCCCCATCAGGCAGAACGGGGTGACGATGGACATCTGGCCGGCCCGGGCAAAGTCGATCAGCCCCTGCGCCATGGGGATGTCGAGCTGGCGCGGCGAATTGGTGTTGACGATGGTGTAGCAGTGTGGCGTGGCGACGAACTCATCATTGCTGAGCCCGCGAAAGGTGCGGATCATCTCAAAGCAATCTTCAACCTGTGGCGTACCGCGCGAGAACACAAACGGGAATTTGTCCGACAGCGTCAGTTCTGCCTCGATCACCGCGTAGTGCCGGACATTGTTTTCGATGTCCTGTGGCTCGATCAGCGGCGGCAGCATGTGCAGCACATCGAAATGATGGGTTAACCTGAGGAGTTCGCGAAAGTCCGACAGGCTGCCTGGCCGCCGGCCCCGCTTGATATCTGTGGCATGCGGCGCACCCGCCCCAGGTTGAATGGCAAGCCGGCCAAGCTCCAGCGTCAGATCACGGTCGCGGCTGCCGGCGCGCAGGACGAATGACTTCGGTGCAGAGGCGAGCGCGGCTTCCACCATGTCGCGCCCGATGCGGACCATCTGGTCGTCATCGTCTACCTGCGCACCACCGGCGCGAAACAGCTCGATAGCCTCGGGCAGCAACACCTTGATGCCAAGCTCTTCGAGGACGCGCAGGGCGGCGTCGTGGATTGCTTGAACCTGATCATCACTGAAGACAGGGATGGGCGGGAACGGATTGCGCAGGTCGCGGTAGTTCACCTCACGCGGACCACCGCCAGCCTGCGGATCGCGCGCCCGTCGGCGACGATGCTCGGTTGCGCGCCGGCCTTCTCTCATAACAGGGGGCTCATGCGCCTGACCTCAACCGCGCATGGCCTGCCCGTCCGGATCGTATGGAGATGGCGGGATGACGCGCGCGCCACGTTCGGCGCCGACAATGTGCGTCTTCAGCTCGGTACCGTGATCGGCATAGTCAGGTTCGATCAGAGCCATGGCGAGCGACTTGCCAACGGTGTGGCCATATCCGCCGGATGTGACGAACCCGATCCGGCTGCCATTGGACCAGACCGGCTCGAAGCCGCTGGCGTCCGCGTCCGGCGAATCCACTTCCATCGTGACCAGAACCTGTGGCGGGCCGTTGCCATCACGTTCCGCAATGGCGGCTGTCTTGCCAACAAAGTTGCTCTTATCCCAGGCGATCCAGCGATCCATCCCGGTCATGC
>JBCDCP010000061.1:0-18421 GCA_039181495.1 Pseudomonadota bacterium
CAGCCGATCGCCTTGGCCGCAGCGGCCATGTCTGGCACCATCTGCCAGTTGTCATCTGGGCCGGGGCTCCACGGCGGGCGGCGAAGCGCCAGAAGCGGAACGCCGGCATTGGATGCGGCTTTGGCCGCGTTCGACGACATCTGGGCTGCATAGGGATGGGTCGCGTCGACCAGCAGACGAACCGAATTGGATTCCAGGAACGAAGCAAGTCCCTCGACGCCGCCAAAACCACCATGGCGCACCTCACAATCAGGCAGCAGCGGGGATGTTGTCGTGCCGGCAACAGAGTAGATGACAGCATAGTCCGGCGACTCGGCCAGCCGTTGCGCCAGTTTGCGCGCATCCCCCGTGCCACCGAGGATCAGGATGCGGAGGCGAGACGATGACAAATCCGCAGAACCGAACGCCAGAAACTCAAGCCGGCACCGTGCCGGCTCCCTGGCTGACAATTCTAGGTGTCGGTGTAGATGGTGTCGAGGGACTGGAACCGCGTGCATGCGAGGCGTTGTCAGCAGCCCAGATGGTCTTTGGCGGCGAGCGGCACCTTGCCATGGTGCAGACGCTGATCAGAGGTGAGACCCGCGTCTGGTCCTCGCCAATTGCAGAGAGCATTGCTGAACTGCTGAGCAAACGCGGCACACCGGTTGCCGTTCTGGCGTCGGGAGATCCGTTCTATTTCGGCATTGGCGCATCGATCCGCCCCCATGTGAAGCCGAGCGAGATGCGCGTCTTTCCCGCTTTGTCCGCAGCGGCGCTGGCGGCTGCAAGGCTGGGCTGGGCACAGCAGGATGTGACAACAGTCTCACTATGCGGCCGTAAGCTTGAGAGTCTCCGGCCGCATTTGCAGCCGGGTGGGCAGTTGTTCGTGCTCAGCGCCGACAGCACGACGCCGGCCAAGGTTGCGGCCGAACTGGTCGAGCGTGGTTTTGGCCCCACCCGCATGCACGTCTTGGAACAACTGGGAGGCCAGGATCAGCGACACCGGATGGTTCAGGCCGCGCATTTCGATTTCAATGATATCGATCCGCTCAACATGATGGCGCTTGAGGTCGAAGCCGATCCCGTTGCTCAGGTCATTCCTGTGGTGCCTGGCAGGCCGGATGACCTGTTCGAACACGAGGGACAGATCACCAAATCGGAGGTCCGTGCCGTCACGCTGTCCAACCTCAGCCCGCGGCCCGGCGAACTGCTATGGGATGTAGGCACAGGGTCCGGGTCGATTGCGATTGAGTGGCTGCTTTCGGCATCCCGCATGCGCGCCATCGGCATCGATCAGCGCGAAGACCGCATTGCCGCAGCGCGCGCCAATGCGGCCAGTCTCGGTGTTCCCAATCTGAAGCTCAGATCGGGACATGCGCCCGAAGTGCTGGAGGGCCTGCCTACGCCACAAGCGATTTTCATCGGTGGCAGCGGCAGCCGGGAAGTCTTCGAGGCTGCATGGGCAGCGCTGGCTCCTGGTGGACGGCTTGTCGCCAACGCAGTGACGCTGGAAACGCTCGCGCTGCTGACCGAGCTTCGCAAGCAATGGGGCGGCCGGATGGTGCGCATTTCCGTCGAGCGCGCCGATGCGGTGGGATCGTATCAGGCCTTTCGCCCGGCGATGTCTATCGTTCAGTATGTGGGCATCAAGCCATGACCGGTGAAATCGGCATTGTCGCAGGCATCGGATACAGGGGCTCGGCGACCGCCTCGGATGTCATTGCGGTTGTTCGCAAGGCGATGGATGAATTTGGCGTCGACGCAGTGGTCGGCCTGGCCTTTCCGGGATTCAAACCGGACAGCGACAATGCGCCGATGGAAGCCGCGCAGTCGCTGGGGCTGCCGGTTACCCGAGTGGAGGACCAGGCGCTGTCGCGCGTAGCACCGCGTTGTTTGTCTGCCATGCGCCATGCCATGCCGGGCGCGGGTGACAAGTCGGTTGCCGAGGCCTGCGCGCTGGCAGCCGCAGGCGAGGGTGGCGCGCTTCTCGGGCCTCGCGTCCTCGGCGAATTGGCAAGCTGCGCGCTCGCTCGTGGCCCGGTTCGGCAGTTATGACGGTCCATTTCATAGGGGCAGGCCCGGGGGCTGCCGATCTGATCACCGTGCGGGGGCGCGACCTGCTCAGCCGGTGCCCGGTCTGTCTCTATGCCGGGTCCATTGTGCCCGAGGACTTGCTGGCCTGGTGTCCGCAAGGCGCCCGGCTCGTGAATACCGCTCCGCTCGATCTTGATGCCATAGAAGCTGAGTATCTGCGCGCCAACGCGGCAGGCGAGGATGTGGCACGCCTTCATTCAGGCGATCTCTCGGTCTGGAGTGCCGTCGCCGAGCAGATCAGGCGGCTCGAAACCCACGGTATTGCCTATACGCTGACACCCGGCGTGCCATCCTTTGCTGCGGCCGCTTCCGCGCTAGGCTGCGAGCTGACGGTGCCCGAAGTGGCGCAAAGCGTCGTGCTGACCCGAATTTCGGGCCGTGCCTCCAAGATGCCGCCCGCAGAGAAGCTCGAGACCTTTGCAGCAACCGGGGCGACTCTGGCGATCCATCTCGCCATTCACCGCCTCGACGAGATCATTGAGGCAGTGACACCGCATTACGGCGCTGATTGCCCGGCGGCCATCGTCGCCCATGCCAGCTGGCCAGAGGAAACCGTTCTGCGCGGAACCCTGTCCGACATCGCAAACAAGCACGCCAAGAGACCGATCGAACGCACGGCCCTTATCTTGATTGGCCGAGCTCTTGCGCCGCGCGAATTCCGCGACAGCGCGCTCTATAAGGCGGGCTATGATCGCCGATTCCGGCCTAGTTCTGCCCGGTCTGGCCGGGAGGTTCAGGATGGCTGAATGGTGCGCGCCCGACGATGCGACCTGCCCGGTCGATTACCAGCACTTCGAGATCGATGCCGGCTTTGCCCAGTGCCTTGAGGGCAGTCTCTTGGCCGTCGGCAGCGATTCTGTCGCCAAGAGCGATGCTCGCGGCGCCCGCATGGGCGAAGGCTTCCGCGGTGGTGTTGCTTCCGGCAATCCGTCCGGCCAGTGCCTCATCGCCACCACACAGCCGCGCGGTGTCTGCCAGCGCCTGTTTGTCGACCGCCCCTTTGCGCGAATGCAGATCGAGAAACCCTTGCGCCAGTTTGGTCATCTTGGCGACACCGCCGGCGATCGTGACGCGTTGAATGGGGTGCTGGCGGAGGTACTTCAGCATGCCCCCGGCAAAGTCACCCATGTCGAGCAGCGCGATGAGCGGCAGGTCATGATGCGCGGCCACCGTCTGTTCCGAGCGGGCGCCCGTCGATCCGGCAACATGCTGGATGCCAGCCGCGCGCGCCACATCGATGCCGCGATGGATCGAGTGGATCCACGCCGCACAGGAATAGGGCACGACTATGCCGGTAGTACCGAGGATCGAAAGCCCGCCGACGATGCCAAGACGCGGATTCCAGGTCTTCTCGGCGATTTCGGCGCCGCCGGGGATTGCAATCTCGATTTCGACATCCGCCGCCGCGCCAGTTTCCTCACTGACCTCTGCCAGCGCCGTTTCGATCATACCGCGCGGCCCGGGATTGATCGCCGGCTCGCCCGGCGCGATTGGCAATCCGGCTCGGGTGACCATGCCAACGCCGTCACCAGCCTTGTAGCTGATGCCGTCCCCAGCCGTGCCAAGACGAACCGTGGTTTCGATCACGGCACCATGGGTCACGTCGGGGTCGTCGCCCGCATCCTTGACGATCGCGGCCATGGCCCATCCGGGACCACTATCTTCGCGTGCGAGCGCAAAGGCCGGCGTCTGTCCGCCCGGCAACAAAATCGTGACGGGATCAGGAAAGTCGCCTGTGGCCAATGCGCTAAAAGCAGCCTTGGCCCCGGCTGCCGCGCAGGCGCCCGTTGTCCATCCTTTGCGCAACGGACCTTCGGGTTTGCCCGGAAGCTCATCGTCGTCAGCGATGCTATCACTCATGTTCGGCGGTATAGGTCCCACGGCGTGGCCTGTCACGGCGTGAACCGCTTGGTTGGTGGACAGGCAATGAGAATCGGCAACAAAATCCGGCCTTTGGGGCCGAAGCGGACAGGAGAAGCCGCATGAGCGTGACGAGATTGATTCCCGATCGGCTGCCCGTTGCCGGTCCGCATCTGGAGCCCGGCCATGTCTGGCTTGTTGGTGCGGGTCCAGGCGATCCGGGATTATTGACCCTGCATGCGCTCAGCGCCATCAGCCAGGCTGACACCATCATTTACGATGCGCTTGTCGGTGACGACATTCTGGCTCTGGGACGCCATGATGCCGAGCTGATCAAAGCGGGCAAGCGCGGCGGGCAGCCGTCGGCCAAGCAGACCGACATCACCGCACTCATCATCAACAAGGCCCGCCAGGGCCGCCGTGTTGTACGCCTGAAAGGCGGCGATCCTTTCATTTTCGGCCGTGGCGGTGAGGAGTGCTGCGGGCTTGCCGATGCCGCCATCCCCTATCGCATCGTCCCGGGCGTATCCGCCGGTCTTGCGGCCGCAACCGTCGCCAACATTCCGCTGACCATGCGCGGTATAAATCAGGCCGTCTTTCTGGCCACCGGCCACGGCGCAGGTGAAAGCGGTGACGCGGACGCCATCGACTGGCAGGCGGTCGCAAGGCTGAACCAGCCGATCGTGCTTTACATGGCCGTCAGCAAACTGCCACTGATCCGCGATCAGCTACAGGCTGGCGGCATGCCGCCATCCATGCCGGTTGCCATTGTTCAGTCAGCAACCTTGCCGAATGAGCGGCTGCTGATCACTAACCTGCAGAACGCCGCAACCGCCATGCGTGCCGAAGGCGTTGGCTCTCCGGCCATCATCGTGATTGGCGAAGTCGTGACCATGCGCGACCGGCTGGCTGAGCTGGCCGACGCCGCCCGCGCCAATCTTGATCTGCAAACCGCCGGGCTGGGCGAGTAGGACTTACGATGGCGTCGGTGAAGGCGCTCCTGATCGCCGCTCCCCGCTCGGGCTCGGGAAAGACGACGCTGACACTCGGGATACTGCGGGCCCTCAAACGGCGGGGTCTGCGGGTGGCGGCGGCCAAGACCGGTCCTGACTACATCGACCCTGCCTTTCATCGCTTCGCGTGTGACCGCGACAGTGTCAATCTCGACAGCTGGTCCATGCCGCCTGCTCTTATCGGTGCCTTGTTGGACAACGCTGCCAAGGACACCGACCTCCTGATCATCGAGTCGGCCATGGGGCTCTACGACGGAGCAGACGGTCCGGAGGGTCGGACGGGTGCCAGCGCGGACACAGCAGCGCGCTTTGGCATTCCGGTTGTGCTGGTGCTCGACGTGGCTGGGCAGTCGCAATCGGCAGCTCCGATCCTGCATGGCTATGCCACCTACGACCCGGCGATCACGATCTCCGGTACCATCCTAAACAAGGTATCCAGCGACCGGCATCTGCGCGGGCTCGAGAAGTCCATCACGCCGCTCGGCATTCCTATCATCGGGGCGTTTCGGCGCAATGCCGCCCTCGAATTGCCAGAGCGGCATCTGGGCCTTGTTCAGGCGGAGGAACATGAAGATATTGACAACAAAATCAACGTCTTGGCCGATGCAGTTGAATCACAATTGGACCTCGACGTGCTGGTTGAATCATCGCGTGAAATCAGGCCTGCAAGCGACTCAACGGAATCGGGCATCGCCATTCCACCGCCCGGCCAACGGATAGCGCTCGCTCGCGATGTTGCGTTCAGTTTCGTCTATCCGCATCTGATGTCGGCCTGGCGCAAAGCGGGTGCCGAGATCGTGCCGTTTTCGCCGCTCGCCGATGAGGCCCCCGATCCGTCCTGCGACTGCTGCTGGTTGCCGGGTGGCTATACCGAACTGCATGCCGGAAAGCTTGCCGCATCCGATAGGTTCCTCAAAGGAACGCGCCAGTTCGCTGCGGCTAAGCCGCTTCACGGCGAGTGCGGTGGCTACATGACCATGGGCGAGACGCTGACCGATGCAGATGGGGTAGAGCACCACATGCTGGGGGTGCTGAGCCATAAGACCAGCTTCGCAACGCGCAAATTCAATCTCGGCTACCGCCGCGCGGTACTGACCGATGATCTGTCCTTCGCAAAGCAGGGGATGGCCCTGCGCGGGCACGAATATCACTACGCCACGGTTGTCGACCCAGGCACGGAAACGCCGATCGCAACACTCAGCGATGGCTGGGGCAACGATCTTGGCCCGTCGGGCGGGAGACGGGGCCAGGTATCAGGCACCTTCTTTCACGCCATCGCGGTGGAGTAGGAACGCATCGCCTAGCAATCGAGCGTATTGTCGCGCTCCCACTGGCTGAGCGACGACTTGAAGCCGTGCCAGTCGGCCATGCGCAGCTTGACGTAAGAGTCGACCACATCGCTGCCGAGCGCATCGCGCAGGATCTTCGACTTGTCGAATGCCCGGAGCGCATCGAGCAGGTTGAGCGGCAGTTTGCGCGCCTTGGCCTTTTTCAGAAGGCTCTCGGGCGGATTGTCATACATGTTGATGTCGAGCCGCATCCCCGGATCGCGACTTTCCGCGACGCCATCAAGTCCGGCGGCGAGCAGCCCGGCCTGGGCCAGATAGGGATTGGTAGAGCCATCCATCAGCCGGAACTCGAACCGCCCGGCATCAGGGATGCGCACCATGTGGGTTCGGTTGTTGCCGGTATAGCTGACGGTGTTGGGTGACCAGGTGGCGCCCGACAGCGTCGCAGGCGCATTGATCCGCTTGTAGCTGTTCACGGTCGGGTTGAAGAGGGCACACAGCGCCTCAGCGGAATTCAGCACACCACCAAGGAACGAATAGCCGAGTTTCGAGATGCCCATCTCGTCAGCCTCATCATGGAACAGATTGGTGCTGCCGTCGCTGTTCCAGACCGACGCGTGGATGTGGCAGCCATTGCCCGTGAGGTGGGTGAAGGGCTTGGGCATGAAGGTTGCCCGCAGCCCGTGCTTCTCGGCGATGGTCTTGACCATGAACTTGAAGAAGACGTGCTTATCAGCGGTCTTCAGGCAGTCGTCATAGTCGAAATTCATCTCGAACTGGCCGTTCGCGTCCTCATGGTCGTTCTGGTAGGGGTTCCAGCCCAGCTCCAGCATGCAGTTGCAGATTTCCGAGATGACGTCGTAGCGGCGCATCAGCGCGGTCTGGTCGTAGCAGGGCTTGGCCTGGGTATCGCGCTCGTCCGAGATCGCAGAGCCATCGGGGTTGATCAGGAAGAACTCGGCCTCGACGCCGGTCTTCAGCCGATAGCCTTGCGATGCCGCCTTATCGATCTGCCGCTTGAGCATCACGCGTGGGGCCTGTTCCACCGCATTGCCGTCCATAACCAGATCGCCGGCGAGCCAGGCGACTTCCGGTTTCCAGGGCAGCTGGATCAGGCTGTCAGGATCGGGGACGGCGAACATGTCCGGGTCCGCCGGGGTCATGTCGAGCCATGCGGCAAAACCGGCAAAGCCCGCGCCCTCAACCTGCATGTCGCCAATGGCGCGCGCTGGCACAAGCTTTGATCTCAGCACGCCAAACAGATCGACAAAGGAGATCAGGAAGTAGCGGATGCCACGGTCTTTGGCGATCTTGGCGAGGTCGGTCATGGCGGGGCTCCTTCTTGAGGAAAGGTCTATCAATCAATCAGTTTCGGGTAGCGATGGCAGCGGCCGCTGCCCCCATCAGACCCGCTGAAATACGGTTGGCAATGCGCATGGCTCGGGGGCTTCTGAGCAATCGCCGCGCCTGATGGGCTGCGGCCAGCCAGATGAGGTCGACACTTGCGAGGACCAGCGTCATTACGGCCAACAATTCAAGCCACCCGATTGTGGTGATGCTGCCGAGATCGATCAGCGTGGGCAACAGGGCGAGATAGAACAGCATGATCTTGGGGTTGCCGAGCGTTACGCCCATACCGGCAAAGAACATGCCCCAGCCTGAGCCACGTCGCGGCAGTGCAGCGTCATCGGGATTCCCGGCGACCGGCTGCGTCCATATCTGCCAGGCGAGATAGCAAAGATAGCCAACGCCAAGCCATTTGATGATTTGGAACCCGAGCGCGAACTGCTCGGCCAAGGCGACCAGTCCGAGTATGGCTGCGGTCAGCCACAGCCCTTCGCCGATCCACATGGCCGCCAGAAATGGCAGCGCCGCACGCGGACCTTCGCTGATCACCCGCGCAACCAGTGCAGCGATAGATGGCCCAGGCGAACCCGCGGTGACGGCGAGCGCGGTGGCAAAGATCACGAGAGCGGCGGGGTCGATATGCATGGGTGTCCCAGTCTCTATCCCGTCTGGCCGTTGAGGCCGGGAACCCAGCTCGTGCCCGCCAGCGGGACACGCGCCATGGCGGCCGCCTCGACAGTCAGGGCGACCAGGTCCTCGGGTTCGAGATTGTGCACATGGCTCTTGCCACAGGCGCGGGCCAGCGTCTGGCACTCGAGCGTCATAACGTTCAGGTAGTTGGCGAGCCTGCGCCCGCCCAGCTCAGGGTCCAGCCGGTTGGCGAGCCCAGGGTCCTGCGTGGAAATGCCCGCAGGATCGTGGCCCTCATGCCAATCGTCATAGGCCCCGGCTGTCGTGCCGAGCGCGTTGTAATCGGCCTCCCAGCGTGGATCGTTATCGCCCAGCGCCACCAGTGCGGCCGTGCCGATCGACACCGCATCGGCGCCCAGTGCCAGCGCCTTGGCCACATCAGCGCCCGAACGGATTCCGCCCGAGACCACGAGTTGCACCTTACGGTGCATATCAAGATCCATCAGCGCATCCACGGCGGGCCGGATACAGGCCAGCGTCGGTTGCCCCACATGCTCGATGAACACGTCCTGCGTGGCCGCTGTGCCGCCCTGCATCCCATCCAGCACCACCACATCGGCGCCCGACTTCACCGCCAGCGCAGTGTCGTGAAACGGCCGCGCACCGCCGACCTTGACGTAAATCGGCTTCTGCCAGTCGGTGATCTCGCGCAGCTCGGTGATCTTGATCGCAAGATCATCCGGGCCGGTCCAATCCGGATGACGGCAGGCCGAACGTTGGTCGATGCCCTGGGGCAGAGTGCGCATCTCAGCGACCCGATCGTTGATTTTCTGGCCCAGCAGCATGCCGCCGCCACCCGGTTTCGCGCCCTGGCCAATGACGATTTCGATGGCGTCACAGCGCCTGAGATCATCCGGATTGAGGCCATAGCGCGAGGGCAGCACCTGATAGACGAGCTTTTCGGAATGACAACGTTCTTCCTCGGTCATGCCACCATCGCCGGTGGTGGTCGAAGTGCCGGCCAGCGATGCGCCGCGCCCCAACGCTTCCTTGGCCTGCCCGGAGAGCGAGCCGAAACTCATGCCGGCAATGGTGATCGGGATTTTCAGCTCGATCGGCTTTTCAGCAAAGCGCCCCCCGAGGGTGACCGCGGTGTCGCAGCGCTCGCGATAGCCCTCGAGCGGATAGCGCGAGACCGATGCGCCAAGAAACAGCAGATCATCGAAATGGGGGAGGGCGCGTTTTGCTCCACCGCCACGGATATCATAGATGCCGGTCTGCGCCGCACGGCGAATTTCCGACAGGGTGTAGTCGTCGAAAGTTGCCGATTTGCGAGGGCGTGTCCGGGGGATGTCAGTGTCCATTGTTGGGGTCCATGGGCCGAAGTCTCAATACTGGTCGGCGTGGTCGACGTCGAAATTGTAGAGCTTGCGGGCCGAGCCGTAGCGACGGAAAGAGCCCGGATCGGCATCGATGTCGGCGGCTGCGAGCAAACCGGCAAGTGCCTCGAGATGCTCAGGTTTCATCTCCTTCTCGATGCAGTCGGCACCGAGGCTTTCAACGTCCCCGCGCACGAAGATCCGGGCCTCGTAAAGCGAGTCACCGAGCGACTCGCCGGCATCGCCACACACGACCAGTGTGCCGAGCTGACCCATGAACGCGCTCATATGGCCGACATCGCCACCCACAACGATATCGATGCCCTTCATGGAGATACCGCAGCGCGCCGCCGCATCGCCATCGATCACCAATAGCCCGCCATGGCCGCTGGCCCCCGCCGACTGCGAGGCATTGCCTTTGACCCGGACATGCCCGCTCATCATGTTCTCGGCGACGCCCCAACCGCAATGCCCGTCGATCGTCACGGTAGCCTGCTTGTTCATGCCCGCGCAGTAGTAGCCGGCATGGCCGCGCACGGTCAGTTCGATCGGCACATCAAGGCCTGCCGCAATGGCGTGCTGACCCAACGGATGGAGTACTTCCCACGCGGTCTCGTTGGTGTCCGGCGGTAGTGCGTGCAGCCGTTTGTTGAGTTCGCGCAGCGATGTGTCGGCAAGGTCAACGGTGATCATGCGGCGCCCTGCATGGTCTCGGTTAACAGGTCCCAGCTGTAGATCTGGCTTGGTTCAGGTTCCCAGAGTCGGGCCTTTTCGATGCCGGGCAGCCCGGTGAGGCTGCGATACTCCGATGCCATGGCCACCCAGTCGTCGGTTTCAGCAAGCTGGGCCGGCTTGCAGCCGATGCCATCGCGCACCACAGCAAAGCCATCGCGTGTGCCCATGGCGAAGGTATAGAAACCATCGAGGTCCCTGAAGCCTGCGCGCAGAGCTTCATCCAGCGGCATACCCTGAGAGAGCCGGAACGCGAAATACTTGGCCGCCACCTCGCTGTCGTTCTCGGTTTCGACCTCCTGGCCTTGCCGTCGCAGCCACTGGCGCAGTCGGAAGTAGTTCGACAGTGAGCCATTGTGGACGAGGCACATGTCGTCGGCGGCGGTGAAGGGGTGCGCACCTTCGGTTGTCACCGCGCTTTCGGTTGCCATGCGGGTGTGGCCGATGGCGTGTGTCCCGTTGACGCTGCGCAGATCGTATTGATCGACCACCTGCTCGGGCAGGCCCTTGTCCTTGTAGACCTCCATCACCGAGCCATGTCCCATGATGTGAATATGCGGATGGTTCTGTTTGAGCCAGGCCCGGGGCACAGCCGTGCCGCCTTCAACGGTCAGAACGCCGTGATTGCCTCTCTGGCTGGCCGTGGCGGACAGTGACAGCGCATTCGAAAGCGCTGACGCGAGTTCAGACCAATCTGTACCATTATCAGGATCGAACAGCGTCAACTTGCTGAACCCAGCTGCCGCCGGATTGTGGTAAAGTGCGATGCCGGCGCTGTCTGGCCCACGGCTGGTCATGCCGATCAGCATGTCGGAGATCAGATCACCTAGATTCTCGCGCAGTTCAGCGGATTTCAGAAACAGGCCGACAATGCCGCACATGATGGTCTCCGTCGGGCGACTTATGTGAGCGGCGACAATACCGTGCTGGACCAATTTGACAAGTCTTTGCCAAATGGTGCAAATTGGTGCAGATATTGATCCCTTGATGCTTGGCGACCATCGCATCAGTCCACACCCAATGCGGTTCTGTTTTCATGGACATTCCAACGGTTGACGCGGCCTACCGATCGGCCAGCACCGCGCGGATGCTGGCCTCGAGGCTGGTTGCCGAGATCAGCGATGGTCGGCTGTTGCCGGGCACCCGGCTGCCGACGGAGCGCGCGATCGCTGAGATGTCCGGCCTGCCGCGATCGGCCGTGCGGCAGGCGTTGACGGAGCTGGCCGAGCACGGCCTTGTGGAGCGCCGCCATGGCAGCGGCACCTATGTCGTCGATCCGAAGTACTCCGAGACCGTTCCAGCTTTGTCGATGATTGCCGATGACATCGCACCCCTGCACCTCATCGAAGTCCGGGCCGCACTCGAGCCGGCTGTCAGCCGGCTTGCTGCCCGACACGCCACCATGCGCAACCTCCAGTCACTGGAGCGCATCCTTGCCGAACTCGATCGGTGCGGCAGCGACGTTGCCCGCTTCGCGACTTTGGACGAAAGTTTTCACGTCGGTCTCGCCGAAGCCACGCGCAATCCGATGATGGTGTGGCTCTACCGTCAGATGAATGCCGTTCGCGGCCGGACACAATGGATGACGGTGCAGGACGAAAAGCTGACCGCCGATCGGATTGCCGAGTACAATCGCTTGCATCGCCAGATCTTCGAGGCCGTGGCCAGCCGAGACGCTGATGACGCAGCGCGCCAGATGGCCCAGCACATGACCGAGGCGCGGGCTGACTTTCTGCAGGACGGATCAGCTGCCTCCGGGCTTTGATCCGTAGCACGGCTTCGGCGTAAACAGCCTCGTGACCCGACTGAAGATTCCACACCTCATTGCCCTGTCTGTGGCGCTGCTGGCCATCGGCTATGCCATTTGGCTGATTACTGATGCCCGACGGGGACTGACGATCGAGAGCCTGTCCATTGATGGGACGCCGGCGCGCATCTTCAGCCCGCCCGGTGCATCCCAGGGCACACCGGTTACGGTCATCGCGCACGGCTTCGCTGGCTCCCAGCGGCTGATGGAGCCGTTCGCAGTCACGCTTGCCCGGCAGGGCATTATCGCGGTGACCTTTGATTTTGAGGGGCATGGCGAAAACCCCCAGCCCATGCGCGGTGATCTCGGCGCAGAAGATGGCACCACACGCTATCTGCTCGACCAGTTGGCCAAGGTCGTTACCCACGCGCGCGCGCGGTTCCAACCGGAGCACATCCATCTGCTCGGCCACTCGATGGCCACCGATGTGCTGGTCCGGGAATCCATCGCCAACCCGATTTACACATCAGTCGTGGCCGTCTCGATGTTCTCCCAAGCTGTCGAGCCCGAAGCGCCGGGTAATCTCTTGATCCTCAACGGTGCCTGGGAGCCTCAGCTCAATGCCGAGGCTATCCGCGTCCTCGGTCTCACCGAAGACGACCCTGAAGCAGGCATCACCTATGGCCGTCTCGCCGACGGGGATGCACGCCGCGCAGTGTTTGTACCCGGTGCCGAGCATGTTGCCATTCTCTATCGACAGGCCGGCATGGCAGAAGCGTCCAGCTGGATCCGGCAGGCCACGGGGATGCCGGTATTGGACGGCGGATTCCTCGATCATCGCGGCCCTGCCATTCTTGGGCTGATTTTCGGCGTCGTATTGCTGGGTTGGCCAGTGTCTCGCTTGTTGCCGCGGGTCGTGGAACGCTCGGGAATACGTGGTGCAAATTTGCCCTGGCGCCGCATCTTGGCGGTGGTCGCCGTGCCGGCGATCCTCACGCCCCTTACATTACGGGCGTTCCCGACTGACATCTTGCCGGTGCTGGTCGCCGATTATCTGGCGCTGCACTTTCTCGCCTACGGCCTGTTCACGTTTGCAACGCTGTTGTGGGTCAACAAGGGTTGGACCGCCCTGCCACCCTGGGCTGACATCCGCGGGGGCCGGTTTCTCGGTGCTACAGTGCTGGCGATGCTGTTCGTCGCGTGCGCATTTGGCGGGGCATTGCACTTCGCAGTCACGGTACTGTTCCCGTCTGCCTCCCGCGTACCTCTGGCCGGGTTGATGATGCTGGGCACGATCACGTTTTTTCTGGCGACCGAATGGGCCTTGCGCGGCAATGACTCACCAAAACTGGCACCATTTGTGGGAAAAATCGGTTTCATACTCTCACTGGTTCTCGCGATCGCGCTCGATTTCGAAGGGCTGTTCTTCCTGATCCTGATCGTGCCTTTCGTGATCCTGTTCCTGATCGTCTATGGGCTGTTCGTCTGGTGGGCGAGCCGCGCCACGGGTCACCCGTGGGTCGGCGGGATTGCCAATGGTGTGGCGCTCGCCATTGCGCTCAGCGCCGCCTTTCCCGTGTGGTCAGGGTAGGGCGCGAAGTCGAGCAAACGCGGCTTGTGTGGGATTGCACAACGCCGCTGGCAGACGACGCCTACATTGGTCTCATCGAACAACGAAAAGGGGACCATCATGACTTCGAAGGGCAGAGAACTGAAAGACACTGAGCTGGATCAGGTTACTGGCGGTTTCACAGTCTCCAACAGCCTTTTTGCACGCGGCGGCAAAGGCGTTTCAGAGGTGGGCCTTGGCAGCGGTCGCGATGGTGACCGCCCTAAATCCACCTTTACGGGCGATGAGCACGAAAAGAACGGCAACATGCGCAACGAACATAATGGCGCCGCGTAACTCTGCCGCTTGCAGCATCTGCGATCACTGGTCAGGAGCCGGTCCTGTCAGGGCCGGTTCCTGCTTTCCACCGGCCTGAATTCGGGGCCGGATTTGCTCTTTATGCAGACCTGCCGCAAACGTGGATATCTCAGATGGGGTAGCGCACTAATAGGGTGACTCAACGTCGCCCATCTCCACATAGACGCTCTTGACCTGGCTGTAGTGCTCGATTGCCGCCCAGCCATTCTCGCGCCCGAAGCCAGACTGCTTATAGCCGCCAAAAGGCATCTCGATCGGGCTGAGATTGTAGTTGTTGATCCAGATGGTGCCGGCCTGAAGCTGGCTGACGACCCGGTGTCCGCGCTTGAGATCCGAGGTAAAGACACCGGCTGACAGACCGAATTCGGTGCCATTGGCGCGTGCGACGACCTCGTCCTCGTCGTTGAAATCAAGCACGCTCATCACTGGCCCGAAGATCTCCTCGCGCGCAATCGTCATACCGTCGGTCACATCGGTAAAAACGGTTGGCTCGATGAACAGGCCGTCTTCGAAGCCCTGCAGTTTCGGTGCGGTACCGCCACAGGCGAGCGTCGCACCCTCGGCCTGGCCCTTCTCGATATAGCCGAGAACGCGCTCGAACTGGCTCTTGTTGACCATCGGCCCGAGCTGCACCTCGGTATCGCGCGGATCACCGATGCTGATCGCCTTGGTGCGGGCAACGACACGATCGATGAATTCCTCGCGGACGCCGCGTTGGACGAAGACGCGTGTGCCATTGGAGCAGACCTGGCCAGACGAGAAGAAGTTCCCCATCATCGCCCCGGAGACAGCATTTTCCATCGAGGCGTCATCGAACACGATAAGCGGAGACTTGCCGCCAAGCTCAAGCGTGACGTGCTTGAGCGTATCGGCAGCGGACGCCATCACCCGCTTGCCGGTGCCGACCGAGCCGGTCGCCGAAATCTTGTCGATGCCCGGGTGGGAGGAGAGCGCAGCGCCCACCTCTCCAGTACCTTGCAGCACGTTGAACACGCCATCGGGCAGCCCGGCTTCTGACAGGATTTCCGCCAGGATCAGCGCGGTCAGCGGCGTCACCTCGCTAGGCTTGTAGATCATCGCGTTACCGCAGGCCAACGCTGGCCCGGACTTCCAGCAGGCAATCTGGATGGGGTAGTTCCAGGCGCCGATCCCCGCGCAGACCCCCATCGGCTCCCGGCGGGTATAGACCCAGTTCTCGCCGATCGAGGTGGTGTCGCCGGTAATCCCGGGCGCGATCCCGCCATAGAAATCAAGCGCCTCGGCGCCTGAAGCCGCGTCCGCCACCAGTGTCTCCTGCAGAGCCTTGCCGGTGTCGAGCGTTTCGATCAGCGAGATCTCGTCGTTGCGGGCGCGGATGATGTCGGCCGCGCGCCGCAGGATACGGCCACGCTCTGCAGGCGGCATCGCTGCCCAGCCCGGTTGCGCCGCCCGTGCCGCGGCAACGGCCTGCTCAACGATGGCAGGTGTTGCGCCATGGACGGTCGCAATCACCTCCTGGGTTGCAGCAAAGCGGCTCTCGATGAGAGGGCCATCCTTGTCCTCGACGAACTGCCCGCCAATGAAATGCGAGGCCTTTGGTTGCGGATCAACGCGTTGTGGATCGATGGTCATCGCTGCTGCTCCTGCCAGTTGGGATGCACCCACGGCACCTGATTTGAACGGGGCAAGGGGGCGTGCCCAAGAATATGGTCAGCCGCCTTCTCGCCCACCATTATCGATGGCGAATTGATGTTGCCGTTGGTGATCTGCGGGAAGATCGAGGAATCGGCGACACGCAGGCCATCGACCCCAATCACCCGGCACTGCGGATCGACGACCGCGCTCGCGTCGCTCGTCTGTCCCATCCTGCAGGTGCCGCACGGGTGATAGGCGCTTTCGGCGTGCTCGGCGATAAAGGCATCGAGCTGTTCATCGCTCTGCACCCCGGCGCCGGGCTGGATTTCGTCACCGGCGAGATCGGCAAATGCGTCCTGACCGAAGACCTCCCGCGTCAGGCGGATCGCCGTGCGGAAATCCTGCCAGTCCTCCTCGTGGCTCATATAGTTGAAGCGGATCTCCGGCGCCTCTTCAGGATCAGTCGATCTGAGCCGCACAGTGCCGCGCGACTTCGATCGCATCGGACCGCAATGGGCCTGAAAGCCATGGCCCGGCGCAGCGGCTCTGCCGTCATAGCGGATTGCGCCGGGCAGAAAGTGGAACTGGATATCCGGATACTCAATACCGGCGCGGGAACGGATGAAGGCACAGGCCTCGAAGTGGTTGGTTGCGCCCATACCGGATTTCATCAGCAGCCATTGCAGCCCGATCAATCCCTTGGAGACAAGCCCAAGTCGGCCGTTGAGCGTGACCGGCTGGGTTGCCGCTTGCTGGATATAGAGTTCGAGATGGTCCTGCAGATTGGCGCCCACGCCCGGTCTGTCAGCCACCACATCGATGCCAAGATCACGCAGGTCCGCTGCCGGCCCGATACCGGACAAGAGCAGAAGTTTGGGCGAGTTGATCGACGAAGCCGCAAGAATGACCTCACGCCGCGCCTTCACGGTTTCTGTGCGTCCGCCATGCAACACGTTGACACCGGTGGCGCGATTGCCTTCCGTGACCACGCGCTGGGCTTCGCCGCGGATGACAATGAGGTTCTGCCGCTTCAGCGCCGGACGCAGATAGGCGTTGGCCGTTGACCATCGCCGCCCTTCCCAGACCGTCATCTCGAAGGCGCTGAAACCCTCCTGCTTTTCGCCATTGTAGTCATCGGTCAGCTCGTAGCCGGCCTGCCGCCCTGCTTCGATAAAGGCTTCATAGAGCGGATTGTCCCGGCGGCCGCGCGTCACATGCAGCGGGCCATCGGTACCGCGCCAGCCGGCCTGGCCGCCATGGCTGTGTTCCATGCGCAGAAAGTAGGGAAGGACGTCGGCATACCCCCAGCCATCAGCCCCCATCTCGGACCAGGTGTCGAAATCGTGCGCGTGCCCACGGACATAGACCATGCCGTTGATCGATGATGAGCCACCGATGACCTTTCCTCGCGGCGTCGCCAGCCGGCGATTGTTGAGGTTCGGTTCGGGCTCGGAGCGGTAACCCCAATCATAGAGCCGCATGTTCATCGGGTAAGACAGCGCCGCCGGCATCTGGATGAAAGGACCTGCATCCGTGACGCCAGCCTCGATCACGATCACCGAATTGCGGCTGTCTTCAGTCAGCCGGGCAGCCATGGCCGCGCCCGCCGAGCCTGATCCGACAATGACGAAATCCGCTTCCACAGCCTTCGCGCCCCTGCGCACTGCACCACCACATGACTTGTCATAAAGCGGCGTGCCACAGGCATCGTGATCGGGCAAGCACGCCATTGCATGGGCGACCTGCCGGCAAGTCGCAGCGGTGCCGTTGCACCACCACCGAACCCATGCTTTGCTCCTGCCAAATGCGGATTGGAAACCGCCATCGAGAGCAACGACACAGGGGAGAATATCATGCGAAACCGCACCATGCTTGGATTGGGCGCTGCCACGGCACTGGCATTGATCCTGACACTGCCGGCTCAGGCCCCGGCCGAGGCCGCCGAGCCGGAGTCCTGCTCCGAGGTCACCTTCTCGGACGTGGGTTGGACCGACATCACAGCCACAACAGCGGCGACAACCTATGTGCTCGACGCACTGGGTTATGAGACCGACATCAAGGTCCTGTCCGTGCCGGTGACCTACCAGTCCATGGCCAATGGCGACATCGATGTCTTCCTCGGCAACTGGATGCCGACAATGGAAGGCGATATCGCAGCCTTTCGTGAGGCTGGCACGGTCGACACCGTCCGGGAGAACCTTGAAGGCGCCAAATACACCCTGGCGGTTCCGCGCTATACCTATGACGCCGGTCTGAACAACTTCGCCAAGATCTCCGAGTTCAAGGACGAGCTCGACGCCAAGATTTACGGCATCGAACCGGGCAATGACGGCAACCGGCTCATCCTCGACATGATCGAGGGCGACGCGTTTGGCCTTGACGGCTTTGAAGTTGTCGAAAGCTCCGAGCAGGGAATGCTGGCGCAGGTTGCGCGTGCCGTGAGCCGCGACGAGCACATCGTGTTCCTCGGCTGGGAACCGCACCCGATGAATGCCAATTTCGAGATGGCCTATCTCGAAGGTGGCGATGACGTGTTTGGCCCGGACCTGGGCGGCGCAACCGTCTACACCAATACACGTGCAGGTTATGTCGGCGAATGTGCCAATGTCGGTGCACTGCTCAACAATCTCAAATTCACGCTCGCCATGGAAAACGAGATCATGGGTGCCATCCTCAATGACGGCGCTGAGCCGAGCGATGCGGCAGAAGCCTGGCTGAAGGCCAATGCCAGTATTCTGGAGGGTTGGCTGGACGGCGTGACCACGCGTGATGGTGGCGATGCCATGGCCGCGGTAAAGGGCGAACTGGGG
>JBCDCP010000062.1:0-18175 GCA_039181495.1 Pseudomonadota bacterium
CGCGCTTGAAGCCAAAGCTGCGGAAGAGTCTGCATTCAGCAAGGCTATCGACCAACTTGTGACGCAAGTTGTTCCGCTGGCCCACATAAGTTTCCTGGATGCTGCGCTGGGTCAGCAGATTGCGATCGAGGCACTCTGCAAAGAGCCCTCACAGACGAGTCTCGGTGCGGCCCGGACGCAATTCAGCGAACTCGTTCTCGCATGGTCCAAGATCGAGCTCTATCGCTTCGGTCCGGCAAGAGAAGACAATCGGTTCGAGCAGCTATTCTATTGGCCGGACCGCAAGGGGCGTGGCCTGCGGCAGGTGCAGGCATTGCTGAACACCGAGGATCCGTCCGCCGCCAGCGCAGAAAGCCTCTCGCAGAAGAGTGTGGCGGTGAAGGGACTGCCAGCGCTGGAATTCGTTCTCTTTGGTACGGGCTCTGAGAACCTCGCTGCCGGCGATGACTACCGTTGTTCCTACGCCACTGCACTCACCGAGGTTGTCTACCTCAACGCGGCAACACTGCAGGACAACTGGTCGGCGAGTGATGGCTTCGGCAAGGCCATGCGCGATGCCGGGACGGACAGATCACCCTATCAATCCCACGCCGAGGCTGTTCAGGATTTCGTGCGTGCGGCGAGTGAGCAGCTTCAGGTGGTGCGTGATCTCAAGATTGGTGCATCCATTGGCGAGACGCCGGAAAAGGCCAAACCCAAACGCGCGCCGTTCTGGCGCTCCAACCTGACGCTGGCCACTATGCGCGGCAATCTCGATGGGGTATCCGCGCTCATGGATGGCGGGTTGGCCGATTTGCTGCCGCCTGAACACCGCAGCCTGGCCGAAGGCCTCAATTTCGAGATCGCCCAGGCTCGGGCGGTGCTCGAAGAGCTTGAGAGCACTGGAGAAGACTGGATTGATCTGGCCGCCGAGGCCGAAGGCCATCAACGGCTGTCCTACGCCATGATCCCGCTTGCCGGTTCGATCCGGATCGTGGCTGACCGCATGCCCGGCGCACTCGGCCTGGTTTTGGGATTCAATTCCCTTGATGGCGATTGATGCCCGGATTGGCCGGCGAGCTGTTCTTCTAGGGGCCAGCACTGCATTCTTGCTGCCGAAAACCGTTTTAGGCTCTCACCGTGAGCCAGCCTTTGCCTCCTGCTGCCAGATGCCTGACGGGCGCTATGGCGTCGCATTTCTCGACGAGGCCGCCGAAGTCCTGTTCACCGAAACGCTGGATGGCCGTGGCCATGACGTCGCCATAAGTCCGGATCGAAAAACCGCCGTGGTCTTTGCCCGCAGGCCTGGGAGGTTTGCGCTCATCATCGATGTTGAGCACACCCGGCGTGCGAAGGTTCTCGTCCCGCCGCCCGACCGCCACTTCTACGGCCACGGCTTCTTCTCGAATGACGGACGCCTGCTGTTGGCGACCGAGAATGATTTCGAAGCCGAACGTGGATGCCTCGGGCTGTATGACGCGACCGACGGGTTCCGCCGCATAGGTGAATTCGAGACCGGCGGTATTGGTCCGCACGAGGCGCTGCTGCTAAGCGATGGAAACACCGTGGCCATTGCCAATGGCGGCATTGTCACCCATCCCGATTACCCGCGTCAGAAGCTCAATCTGGCGACCATGGAACCCTCGATGGCCATTGTCGACCTTGCTTCCGGTGACCTTGTCGAACGAGCTGCTTTGCCGGCGCACTATCACCAGATATCAATCCGGCACATGGCCGAGGCGGGCGATGGATCGATCTGGTTCGGTGGACAGTATGAGGGAGCAGCGACAGACCAGGTTCCGCTGGTGGGCCGCTATAGGCGGGGGAGGGGCATTGAGCTGATCGAGGCCCCGGACGAGCTCTATCGCAGTATGAACCATTATGTCGGATCGGTAACCGCAAGTCGGGACGGCAGCCAGATCGCAACCACGAGCCCGCGCGGCGGTGTGGCTGTGGTGTGGGACGTTGCAACGGGTAACGTGGTATCACGGCAGTCCATTACCGATGTGTGCGGCGTTGCCCCGTCACAATCGGGCTTTGTTGTTTCCAGCGGGCAGGGTGCCATCCTCTCAAGAGACATCCAGCGTTCGACGGGTTTCGGTTGGGACAATCATCTGACGAGCTTCACCGCGCGGAACTGATCGTATGAGCCGGCGGCGTTCGATTGCACCAGTTTGAACCCGGTCGTTCTTAGAGAAGCGCCAGTAGTTCTTGGAGAAGCAGTTGAGTAGCTGACATGATCCAGATGGCTCTCATCCTGATCGCCCTTACTGGCTTTCTGTACACGCTCATTGCTCAGAAACTGGGCCGGGGGATCATCACCCCGCCAATGGTCGCGATCGGTCTCGGTATCGGCTTGGCCGGCCTTATTGGTGCCGAAGCATCCAGTCTCGAACGAACCCTTCATCTTGTTGCTGAAATCACGCTGGTCGTCGTTCTCTTTTCGGATGCCGCGATGATCAAGGCGCGCGTCTTGAGCCGTAACGCGGTGCTGCCGCTCAGGATGTTGATTATTGGTCTGCCTCTCGCCATGGCCTTTGGCTTCATCATCAACAGCATCTTCCTGCCGGGCTGGCCAGTATGGGAGCTTGCTCTTCTGGCCGCCATTCTCGCACCCACCGATGCAGCACTCGGACAAGCCGTTGTCACCAATCCCAATGTGCCGGAGAGACTGCGCAATGCACTCACCGTCGAAAGTGGCGTCAATGACGGTCTCGCACTGCCTGCCGTTCTGCTTTTTGGATGTCTCGCGGTCGAGGGCATCCATGACAATGTCCAGTCCAATTGGATCGTATTTTCAGCAAAGCAGATCGGCTATGGCGGACTGGTTGGGGTTGCGGTGGGTGCACTCGGCGCATGGCTGATGAAGGTCGCGCTCGCGCGCGGTTACACCAACGAGATCTTCCAGGGCATCGGTGTGCTTACCCTCGCGGCTTTGTCCTATCTCATTTCAGTCGAGATCGAGGGCAATGGCTTCCTGGCCGCCTTTGTCGGTGGATTGGTTTTTGGGCTTCTGTTCGAAAAACGCTGTAACTTCGTCCTCGAATTTCTGGAAACCGAAGGCCAACTACTGGTCCTCGGAACTTTCGTGCTGCTCGGCATAGCTGTTGCGCCCGAGCTGTCGCAGAGCCTGTCACCGGTCTGGATCGCGCTGGTCCTCCTCAGCCTTTTCGTGACTCGCCCGCTGGCGATCTGGATTTCGCTTCTGGGTTCGTCGACCACGCCAAATGAACGACTGTTCCTCGGCTGGTTCGGGCCTCGTGGATTGGCCACTGCACTGTTTGCTTTGCTGGTTCTCGATGACTTTGATCGGCTCACGCACGGCCATGAGATACTGATGATCTGCTTCCTTGCCGTGCTGGTCAGCGCGGTGTTGCATGGCATATCCGCAGCGCCGGTCGCCGGCCGTTTCAGCTCTGCCGAAGACGATAGTGATCGGTTGCGCGAAACGTAGAGCCGTCGGCCTAGGATGCGTCTGAGTTCGGAACGCAACGGATGCACACATTGCCGAATTGTCCGCTTGCTTCAAAGGCGCGATAGGCCTCTGGCGCGTCATCAAAGGGAAAGACGTTTGCGACGATCGGATGAATGTCATGGGTTTCGATGGCGCGGACAAGGGCTTCGAAGGACTCGCGTGAGCCGCATGAAACCGAATGGAGCGTGAGGCGGCGGGTCAGCACGAGAGGCAAGAAGAGCTCTGCCACGTTGCCCGTGACATTGCCGATCAGGATGAGCGTTCCTCCCGTTCTGACTGCCTTGACCGAGTCGCCCAGCGTTTCGGCGCCGCCCAGTTCCAGAATGCGGTCGCAGCCATCGCCGCCGGTGGCCTCCCGGATGGCCTTCGACCAGTCCGGCGTCGCACTGCGGTCGATGGCAAGGTCGGCACCGAGGGTTTCAAGGCGTACAGCCCGTTCGGCTGAAGACGTCGTGACGATGGTCCGGCAACCCGCCGCCTTGGCCAACATCAGGGCCATGAGTGCAACGCCGCCGGTTCCCAAAATGGCAACCGTTTCACCCGGTCGCACCGGCTGCGGTTCGCTTAGCGCGCTCCAGGCCGTGACACCGGCGCAGGGAAGCGTCGCGGCTTGGGCGTCATCAAGCGTATCCGGAATCGCGATGACCGCCGATGCGGGAAACACGCCGTGGGTTGCGAGCACCCCATCGAGTGGTCCACCCAGCCGACCGCGCTCCAGATCGAGCGGCGGATCGCCACCCTGCCAATGCTGATAGAAGCAGGGCGACACACGATCCCCTAGTTCAAAGCCATCGATGTCGCTTCCCATGCCGCAGATGCGTCCGACCCCATCCGACAGCGGGATGAGGGGAGGTGTGACCCGCCGCCCGTGCTGGCCGCGCATAACCACCAGGTCGCGGTAGTTGAATGACGCGGCCGCCATCTCCAACACCACGTCCCGTGGCCCGGGATCGGGAATTCTCCCTTCGCGCAATACGAGATTGTCGAGGCCGAAGCCACTTTCAAAGGACCAGTACCGCATCGGCATCGCATCTGAAGAGATCATAGTTGGTCATTGGCTGGAGCAGGGGGGCGCAACCAGACTTCCGCGTTCGAGGGCCATTTGCAAACCCATGATCGTCGTACTGTTCACAGCCACCAGCTGACACCAGATCCCTCGACACCGTCGCTTAGACCAAGGCAGTCGTTCTTGAGTTGGATGCTGCCAGCTCAGTTACCCAATCACCGCGGAACATTTGATCGCGGACCAACCCGCAATATGCTGAGGCGAATACGTCAGTAACGCGTGCGATGCATGGGTGCCCGGATCAATGCGCCAGCCTGAAGACCGACAATTGGGTAGCCGCAATCTGATCTACCGGGCAGTGGCCACATTCCTGGGAGCCGTTGTCACCCAGCTGACCGGCAGTGCCTTCAACATCTGGTACAATCTCACCCAGATTCGCCCGCTTCTGAGCGAAAGCCAGGCCGCGCGGTTCGAGCTGGCCGTCAATCTGTTCAACATCGTCATCTACCCACCAGCGCTGCTGCTTTCGTTTCTGGTCATCTGGTCGCTTGTCCGGATTGCGCGATCAAACGCACGGACTAATGATCCGGAGCGTTGGGCGCGGGCACAGAAGCGGACGGTCAACCTGCCCTGGTTGCTGCTGGCGATTGCCGGCCCGGCGTGGCTCATGACAATCCCGGCCTTGCTGTTTGCGCTGTACAGCCATCCTGACCCGCTCGATCCGCGCGTCCCGTTCCAGCTGATTGTCTCGGTCTTTGTCTCCTCTGCGATCGCTCTGACGCATTTGTTCTTCGTGATCGAACTCGTCGGCCAGCGGCTCTGGTTTCCTGTCTTCTTTGACGAGGATCAGCCGGCCAGTCTGACCGGTACCCTGCCGCTGACACTGCAACGCCGCGGCGTCTTCTTTGCGGTTTCCGCCGTTGTCTGCCCCATCGTCTCGTTGCTGTTGATCGCCGCCCCCGGCACCATCGCCACGTCCGGACCCGCATTTCCAATCGCCGTTGGAAGCATCGGCATAGCCTTTGGCATGGTCTCGGCTTGGATGCTGGGGCGCATATTGGGCGAACCGATCGAGCGCCTGCGCGCTTCGGCGGCGCGAGTGGAGGCGGGCGATCTCGGACCTGACACGGAGATCGACCTTCACCGAGCCGACGAGTTTGGACATCTGATCGGCGGCTTCAACCGGATGGTGGTGGGGTTGCGCGAGAAGCAGCGGGTCGAGGAGGTGCTGGGCCGCCATGTCGACCGCAATGTCGCGCGAATGCTGTTGAGTGAGCAGGACGCGCTGGGCGGCACCGAACGGGACATCACCGTGATGTTCAGTGATATCCGGGGGTTCACCAACCGGTGCGGAACAAGCCCACCGAAGGACATCGTCGCCATGCTCAACCTCTATTTTGAGACCATGGTGCCGCTGGTCGAGGCACAGCAGGGCATTGTCAACGAGTTCGCCGGTGACGGCTTCATGGCGATTTTCGGTGCTGTGGGTGATCAGGCGCGTCATGCCGATAATGCAGTTGCCGCCGGGCAGGCCATGCTTGGTGCATTGCCCGAGCTGAACGGGCGGCTGGAGGAGAAGGAGCTGTCCGCGATCGACATCGGGATCGGTATCAATTCCGGCGCAGCCATCGTCGGGGCGATTGGCGCACCGCGCCGCTCAAGTTTTACTGCTGTCGGCAACATGGTTCCCGTCGCTGCAAGGATTGAGGCACTGACCAAGGAGGTGCCGCACCGGCTGCTGTTCTCTGACACGACAATGGCCGCGATGACTGATCCACCTGATCTCGTTTCTCTTGAACCAAGACCCATTCGCGGACGAGACGATCCCGTGCGGCTGTTCTCGGTCCCCGAGATGAATTCGGAATTAGAGAGCTGACGAGCAAGGCCAACGGCACGCGCCGATCCGATACCTGGTCGCTGCTTGTCGGGTGTTCATTCAATGCCGGAAACCGAGGACTTCGCTCGGGCGCACTGCTGTAACCGAGGGTCGGCCTTTGTGTTGCGGCCTCCGACCCTCTATCCTTGAAGCTAGGACAAAGGCGCCACTTGGGACTGAATTTCCCTGAGGGACGCTGAAAACCAATTCTGTTGGTTGAACCAAGGGGGAGCCAAGCAATGGACGAGGAGAAGAAGGCGGCGGAGCTGACCGACGATGAGCTTGACCAAATCCAGGGCGCAGGTGATCCGCTGGCGTTTCCGAATGTTGGCAGTGGTTCGAGCAGCACCAAGGGAGTCAAATCGACGGGGTCGCTGGCGGGCTCGAAATCGCAAGCTACAACCGGAGATGAAGCCGGCAGCACCAAGTCGGTCGTTTCCGCGGCGACGCAAGGAAGCACGGGGACAGCGACTGGCGGCGGTCAGGTGCTGCTTGAAGGCAAGAACACCCTGAGGGGCGGTGACCCGCCCGTCGGAGGTTAAGTCCTCACGCTTTGGCCTTGCGTCGCTGCCTGGGCTTCTTGCCGTCCAGCATGGCGAGCAGGCGCCGCATGCGGTCGCCGGCAATATGGATGTTGTCGAGGATGGCTTCGTCGATTTCGTTCTCGTTGATGAAAGCCGCTTGATCGGCACGGGTGTCGCCATAGCCGAGCCGCAACACATGTTCACGAACGCGGTCTGACAGGAAGATCGCAAGCGCCTTGTAGAATCGAGCAGCAAAGGCGGTGTCATCCTCCAGTCTGTCCCGGATCAGTTGCTGCGGGACGGCGAGGACCTCAGCGTTGTCGAGGCCGCGTACCGATGCCGATGGCGCCTGACGCGAGACAAGCGACATTTCACCGACAACATCGCCAGTACCCATCTTGGCGACGCGTTTGCCTTCCGCCACATAGACGCCGACTTCGCCATTGGTGACGATATAGAGCGTGTCCACATCACTTCCTTCAGCGATCAACGTCTCGCCATTGTCGACCGCTTGACGTGTGCCGTTCTCGACCAACCAGCGGACATCGCCATCATCGAGTTCGGCAAGGATGTAAAGAGCACGGCGCATCGTGGGTTTCCTTCCTGCCTTGACCTTTAGGCTTCCTGCCGCTGGACCAGTTCGGCAAACGCTCCCTTGCGCCGCCTGAGCTGCCCGTAGCTGCCCGACTGGACGATCGACCCGTCGACGATCACGCAGATGCGGTCGGCATTGCGGATGGTCGACAATCTGTGCGCAACGACGATCCTCGTGATCGACAGTCTCTCGAGGCTCTCGGTCACGATCGCCTGCGTGCGGTTGTCCAGCGCGCTGGTCGCTTCATCGAAGATAATGATCCGCGGCTGGCCCAGAAGCGCACGCGCGATCAATAGCCGTTGCCGTTGTCCGCCAGACAGGGTCGGCCCGCCTTCGGTCAAGGGCGTGTGCAGCCCCATCGGAAACTGCTCGAGGTCTTTTTCGAGGCCTGCGTCGATGCAGGCCTGATGGCATTGCTCCAGCGTTGCCGGGGACGCGCCGCGAATATTCTCCATCAGCGTGCCAGCAAACACGCGGCCATTCTGGGTGACAACGCCGATCTGCCGACGTACCAGAGTTGTATCGAGGCCGGCGAGGTCCTGTCCGTCGAACATGACAGTTCCGGAATCCGGTTTCTCCAGTCCGAGGAGGAGACGGACCAGCGTAGACTTTCCCGAGCCCGACGGACCGACCAGCGCGACATGCTCGCCAGCCGCAACGGAGAAATTCAGGTCCCGGAGCACCGGCGCTGCTTCGCCATATCCGAAGCTGACGCCGACAGCCTCGACGGTGCCGGTGAGCGTGCCGGGGTCGGCTGCGTCGGTCGGGACTTCCGGCTCAGCCTGGAGAACAGGCAGAGCGCGTTGCCATTCTGGAATGGCATCGACAAGGTCAAGCACTGCCGAACCCAATCCGCCGATACCGGCCTGCAGCGCGCCAAAGGCGGCAAGGAACGCAATGAACCTGCCTGCAGTGAAGTCAGGGCCTGTCAGTAGGCCAGCCGACGCAAAAAGCGTTGCAAGGGACAATATCGACAATGTCGGCATCAAGGCTGAGACATGACCGCCAATGCGGCGTGCCGCCACGATGGCTTCGCGCTCATCTGCGTAGCGATCGGCCCAGCGCGAGAATGCCCGCAGTTCTGCCCCGGCGATGCGCAACTTGATAATGCCCTCGAGGATCTCGAAGACGAAACCGGACAGCCAACCGGCCAGTTCGACCTGCCGCCGGTAGAAGCGCAATTGCATCAGCCCGGCGCCAAAGTTCAGGGCAACGATCAGCAGGATGAGCGCCAGAGCCACCAGCGCCAGACGCCAATCGTAGAACATCAGCAAGCCCAGATAGAAGACTGAGAATGCAGCCGTCACCGTGGCGGCCAGGATCACTGAAACGAGCACGTTGCGCATTGTTTCGACACCGGCGATCCGCTGCCTGAGATCGCCCGACGAATAGCCCTTGAAGAACGATGCCGGTAGCTTGAGGACCCTGTCCCAGACAGCAGCGCGCAGCACCAGCGAGGCGCGGCCATCAATCCGTAGCAACGCCGTCTCCCGCGCAATCGCGAAAAGCAGCGAAACGCCGGCCGCGACCAGCAGCGCAAAGGCAATTTCAGCAAGCATCAAACGTCGGCCCGAAGGGATGATGCTGTCGACGATGAATCCTGTGGCAATCGGGATCAGTGCACCGACCAGACCAGCCACGAGTCCCGCCAGTGCAACGATCTGAAGGTCTCGTCTGATGACCGGAAGGACCATGCGCAGCAAAGCGCCGACACCGCTGATTTCTTCCGGCATCGACAAGTAGATCATCCAGCCGAATGGGGTGATCGACGCGGCAAGGTTCTGATCAACCGGTTGTTCGGTGCCCAGTTCCGGATCAAACAGCACATAGCCGCGGCCGGTCTGTTTCAGAAGCGCGACAGGACGTGCTTCGTCGGCGCTGTCTTCTGAGTCCGCAAGAAAGCCGATGAAGTCGCCGTGCTCGCCACGCCACCATTCCGTTGGCAGCACCAGCCGCCTCTTTCGCGCGCCAAGCAAATGAGCGGCAGATGACACGTCCTCACACAGTGTCAGACGGTCGAGCGCAACACCGGATCGACGGGCATCGAAGCCAGAGCGCTCAAGCACCGCCAGTACGGCGGATGCGGCCGGTGACGCGGCGGTCGCCGGTCCGGCTTTCGCACCAACCACGCTGGCCAATCGCGTCAAACTACGCTGCAGCGTGTCCTGTGCCTTGGCTGCAGAGCGCGCCATCTGGTCGATGACCGCAGCATCCTGCGCTGGGCCAGCTCTCTGATCGATTGTGGTTGTCTTGCGCGCCATATCTGTCAGGACTCCAGCAGGGTCTTGTAGGCGCCGCCTGAGGCGAGCAGGCGTCTGTGTCGCCCGCGCTCGACCGGCTTGCCGCGTTCGAGAACCAGGATCTCGTCGCAGTCGCGGATCGTGCTGAGCCGATGGGCGATGATCACCAATGTGGCGCCGCGGGCACGGATGTTGGTCATCAGCTCGGCTTCGGTGGTGGCATCCAGCGCACTGGTTGCCTCATCCATGACGATGATGGCCGGATCGCAGGTCAACGCCCGCGCGATCTCAAGTCTCTGCTTCTGGCCACCGGAGAAGTTGCGGCCGCCTTCTTCGACCAGGCTGTCATAGGCGCCTGATCTGGCTGCAATCACATCGTGGATCATGGCATCGCGTGCGGCCCGGACGATGGCACTTTCGGGCACGGTTGGATCCCAGAGTGTCAGGTTGTCCCGTACCGTGCCTTCAAACAATGTGATCGTCTGGTCGATATAGGCGATCCGATTGGTCAGCGCCTGACGGGGCCATTCGCTGATCGGTTTGTCGCCGATGCGAACCTCGCCCTGTTGTGGCGGATAGAGCCCGACAATGAGCCGACCAATCGTCGATTTGCCCGAACCTGATCCGCCAACAAGCGCGACACTGCGCCCCGGTTTGACGGTGAGATTGAGGTCTTCGATCAACGGCGGATCAAGAGGCAGGTAACCGAAGGCAACGTCCCTTAGCTCGATCCGACCATCGGGAAGGTTGGTCACCTGGTCCGCGACGCTTTCAGCGCCCTCGTCCAGAGGATGATGGAGCACGTCGTCAGTGCGCTCGGTGAACGAACGGAGTTCCTGAAAGCTGGTCCCGAGCGAAACCAGTGCGACGACCGGTCCCATGAAGCTCGCGGATAGCGATTGAAGCGCAACAAGCGTACCGATCGTGATCGCTCCGGACATGACCTCGAGCCCGCCGATCAGCAGAACACCCGTCGCGGTCAGAGTCCCGAGGAACTGCGGAATTGCGCGGATCAAAACCATGCGCTGGCCGACACTCTGGCCGGTGCTGACAAGCTGGGCATGCAAGCCGGACCACCGCGTGAAGAAGGCGTCTTCCGTACCGGCCGCCTTGAATGTCTCGATGTCGTGCAGACCGGCGATCTCGACACCACCCAGTTTGCCCGCGTCGATGGACAGCTTGCGATGCGCATCGACAATCACCTGACTGGATAGGAGTACGGCCGCGATGTTGAGGCCCGCCAGTACGATAACCAGCAGGGCCACTGCCGGGCTGAACAGAAAGATCAGGATCAGAAAGAAGCTCGCAGTGATGAGGTTGAGAAGCGTTTCCGCCGCTTCACCCGTAAGCAGCCCAGCAATGCCGTCTGACAGGCCGAGCCGGCCCGCCACTTCACCGGCGTAGCGCGTTCCAAAGTACAGGGCAGGCAAGTGCAGGATGTGGGCGAACAGCTCACCTGCACCATCCACCGCCAGACGCGTTTCAGTGCGCAAGAGCGCACGGTTTCGCAGTTCAAGCAGGAAGAACTGCACGATTGCGGTCGCCGCCATCCCGAGGATAAGCGGCAAGAGCCAGTTCTGCAGATCGCGCACGAGGACGTAGTCGACGAAGACGCGTCCGAACAGCGGGGCCAGCAGACCGGGCAGAACGAGCAGAAGGCTGGCTGCCATCAGGAATGCAAGTCCTGAACGCGCGGTGCTCACCCGGCCGAACAGTGAAGCCGCAAGGCTCGGCCGTTCTTCGGCGGTCTTGAAGTCTGGGCCCGGCTCGAACACCAGCACCACGCCAGTAAAGCGCTCATCAAACTCCTGCATCGGCATGGCGCGTGGTCCGAATGCAGGATCGTTCACCCAGACCTTGCCGGCGCCGATACCCTCGATGACGAGAAAGTGGCAGAAGTCGACAAATGCGATGGCCGGCATGGGCAACTCGCGCAGATGCTCGGGCTCAGCCTTAAGGCCCTTCGCATTCAACCCAAAATGCCGCGCAGCGCGAATGATGTTGGAGGCTTTTGTGCCGTCCCGCGACACACCGCAAAGCCCGCGCAGTTGCTCAAGTGGAACGTGACGACCGTATCGACCCAGGATCATGGCCAGCGAGGCCGCACCGCATTCCGCCGCCTCGAGCTGCAGAATGGTGGGTGTCCTGGCGCGCGATCCCACGCGCGGCCGCAGCCGTCTTGGCGTGGTGGGTTGAACCTCAGCCATCAGTGAAGTCCAGCAGGGCGTAGAGACGGGGCGCGATCAGGTTGATCAGCGGGATGCGGTCAACAACGATGCGTGCTTCGAGCAGATTTCCCGGCTCAATCGTCGTGTCTGGACCATTCGAGGATGACCACGCAAGCCCACTTGGATTGGTCGCATCCTGCTCCAGAGCAACACGCACTTCGAACAGAGCACCACCCGCAGCCAACTGCGTCACGAGAGCATCGTTGCGCAGCACACGGCGCATGCCCGCCGGTGTGGCTGGTACCTCCGACACAGACACCACATCCGCCGACACGAAGCCGAATTCCGCTCTGCGATAACCGCTTGGAACAAGCTCGACCTCCATACCCTGCTGCACGCGCTTGCCTTCATCAGCCGGCACGAAAAGCACGGCGATCATCGCTTCAGAATCTGAGGCGGGATCGGTGTCCGACGGTTCGATCGTGGCCAGCGGCGCCCCTGCAGCCAGCACATCACCGCGCTCAACTTTGACCTCGACCACGCGCCCGTCATAGGGGCTGCGCAGCGCGCTTTCGCGCTCAATGCGTTCATCGAGCCGTTCAACCTGTCGAGTAATCGCCTCAAGTTGCAGGCGTTCATCTAGCAGCGAGATGCGCGCCGAGTTTTCGCGTTCCAGTCGACGCAGGCCAATGGCCCCCTCTTCGCTGTCCAGGATGGCAAGCCGTTCGAGCGTCTCTGTTCTCAGGATCTCGGTATCGATCAGTTCGTCCCGGCTGGTGATGCGGCGTTCAACGAGCTCCTCGATGGCATTCGTTTTCTCCTCAAGAAGCTCAAGGCTGCGCCCGATCGCTCTCCTGCCAGCCGCGATTGCCGCCAGCCGTACGGTTTCTGCGGCCAACTCACTTGCGTTGCGCTCGTCATAGATGCGCTGGAGTTCGGACAATCGGCGGGCGGCATCATTGCGTTGGGCCTGAACTTCGGCAAGCTCCGCCTGCAGTTCCGAAAGCCTGAATTGAGCGACGATGGCGTCGCGTTCGACGCTGTCTCCGGGCGCCAGTTGCAGGTCTTCAATACGGCCTGCCTTGTCAGCCACGATTTCGCGCAGACCCGCCGGCTGCAGGATGACGCCGCGACCATCAACCAGCACATTGCCTTTGAGCGTCGCCACCCAGGCGACAGCGATGGCGATGATCGCAAACAACGTGACGAAAGCGAGCCACGCCCGGCCACTTACAAGCGTATGGGGACGGTCGGTCTGTTCTGGAGACGCCAGTCTGTCCAGTGCTGCCTTTCGGTAGATCGATCTCGCCATTACTCAGTACTTGCGCGGCCAACAGGCACAGCTCAAAGGCTGACGCCCGTGCCAATACGGGACAAGTCTCCCATACTGGCACGGAACATTCCGGCCTCGAACTGTCTGAAACTGATAAGGCAAATGGCTTGCCATGCTGCATTGCACAGCGCGGGAGGCCTGATCGAGTCAGGCCGAGCTCGGCGAAAGCGCCAAGAAAGCCGTCTTGCGGGCGCGCAAATCCGCGAACGAACCGCGCCCGCATTTGTATTGATTGTCAGCTCAGGTGAATTGCCATTCCGCTGAGATCGAGATTGGCCATCAGGCCGATCTGATGGCCCGAGAGATGAAGTACGACGCCATTGCTGTTCTTCATCTTGATGCCGCGCACGCCACCGGCTGCCACGGCACCACCACCGACCGCGGCGTAGATACCCTCGATATCGCTTGGGTGATCAATGTACTCGGCGGTGCCGACAAATTCGGTCACCGACCCGCCGAACACCAGGCCGGCGCTAATGCCCCCGACACTCAGCCGGTAATGACGGCCCCGTAGCGTCAAGGTGCCGCTGCCGCCCTGGCCACCCAGCCACCATCCACCTTTGATGACCTTGATACGAACATGGCCGGTGCCTGCCTGCGCTGGTGCTGCCACCATTGTCGCAAGCAGTGATCCTAGTGCCGCCATTCCAAAACGGCGTCGAGAAAAAATCGTCATGTTACCCTCCCAGGCATGGGCCCGCTTCCCTGGACGCATCAGTGTCGCGCAAAAACGCCAAAATGACCAGAAACTGACCATCCAACTGACACTGTGGCCATTTTTGGGAGTTTGGATCCTAATGACGACTGCGCGGCATTTTGCCAGTGAAGTGCGTCTCTTTGGACACGGGCGTGACCTCCAACGAACAGTCCCAGCCGTGGTCTGTACTGGATCGCTGCAAGCAGCCTAATGCCTGTCACGCCACTTCTCAGCGCGGCCGTGCCGCACTCGAAGCACCAAAGTTTCGGTTGGTAATCGGTGGGAACTAGGCTGCTGTCGCTTGCTCCGGTGGTGTGTGCTCGTAGCCCAGTTCGCGGGCAACGGCAGAATGGGTCACCTTGCCGTCCCAGACGTTCAGTCCGTTTAACAAGTGATCGTCATTTGCGAGTGCCGTCTTCCAACCCAAATCAGCAATCGCCAGGGCATGGGGCAGGGTCACATTGTTCAGCGCATAGGTTGAGGTTCGCGCGACCGCGCCAGGCATGTTCGCCACGCAGTAGTGAACCACGCCATCAATGGTGAAGGTGGGGTCGGCATGGGTTGTTGCCCGGGAGGTCTCGAAACACCCGCCCTGATCGATCGCCACGTCAACGAGCACTGCGCCCTTCTTCATTTTTCCAAGCATCGCACGCGTCACAAGTTTCGGCGCCGCCGCTCCGGGGATCAGCACAGCACCGATCACGAGATCGGCCTCGGACACGCTTTCTTCCAGATTGATCCGGCTTGAGAATCTTGTCTTGGCGCGGGCCTCAAAGTGGATTGCCAGGCGCTCAAGGACAGTCGGGTTCCTGTCAAGGATCGTGACATCGGCACCCAGCCCGACCGCCATTTGGGCGGCGTTGAAGCCGACCACACCGCCGCCGATCACGGCGACTTTGCCGGGCATAACGCCCGGCACGCCTCCAAGAAGGATACCTCTCCCGCCGTGCTCCTTTTCAAGGCAGCTCGCGCCGGCCTGGATCGACATCCGCCCCGCGACCTGACTCATCGGCTTGAGCAAAGGCAGGCCACCATCTGAATCGGTTACGGTTTCATAGGCAATGCAGATGGCGCCTGAAGCCACGAGATCGCGCGTCTGATCGGGATCTGGTGCCAGATGCAGATAGGTGTAGAGAATCTGACCGGGGCGCAGCATCTGTCGCTCAACAGCCTGCGGCTCCTTAACTTTGACGATCATGTCTGCGGCTTCGAACACCGCCTGTGCTGTATCGCAAATCGTGGCGCCAGCGGATTGGTAGTCATCATCTTCCGCCCCGATGCCGGCACCCGCACCGGTTTCGACAATTGCCTCATGTCCGTGATGCACAATCTCGGCGACGCTCTCCGGCGTCAGGCCGACGCGATATTCGTGGTTCTTGATTTCCTTGGGGATGCCAACGCGCATGGTCTTACAGCCTCGCACACGTAAAAATGCAGCGTCGCGCGGGTCGGCGCCGAATGCAATTCGCCAAATTGTTGAGCGTGTTGTCTTCCCACCCAAGGGCGAAGAACGCCGGACGCAGCAGCTATCTTTGTTCCTGCAGAAGCCGGCCTGTTGCTTCCTCGATGAGAACGGACGGATCGATCGGGATCCGGGCCGCGTCATAATCCTTGTCGATCAGCAGGGACGCGACGCCATGAACGAAGGTCCATAGCAGGACCGACTGGAACCGGCTTTGCGGCGCGCTGGAATCTGCGCCGATGAATGTCGCAACCTCTTCGATCAGAACGTCGAAACAGCGATGTCCGGTTTCCCGCGTTGAGTCGTCCTTCTTCAGATCCGGCGTCGAACCAAACATCAGCTTGAATGTCTCTGGGTTGCCAGTGGCGAACGTGACGTAGGCCTTGCCCATGCCCGCGATCCGGCGAACCGCATCTTTGGGCTCGCCGTCGCGTGCCTGCTCCATGGCACCTGTCAGGTCGCCAAACCCGGTCTGCGCCACATGGCGCAAAATGTCGTGCTTATCGGCAAAGTGCTTGTAAGGCGCGGCCGTGCTGACCCCGATCGCCTTGCAGGCTTCGGCAATCGAGAAATCCGCAACGCCGTCACGCTCAATGAGTTTGCGCACCTGTTCAACGAGCGCACCGCTCAGGCTGCCATGGTGATAGGCCTGCCGTGCTGCTGCTTCGTCAGGTCTTGGTTCTGTTTCTTTGGACGTCACGTGATCCGGTTCGCTTTCTGATGCGTCTTGATCTTTAGGTTAGTGACACTAACATATGTTAGCATATCTAACATCGGTAGTGTTGGTGTCGCGCGGAGATCGCCATGACAATGCAGGACCAGGACCCAGAAGAGCAACCACCATCGGACTCATTGCCGGTCCGGCGAGACTATCGTCGTGTTGGGCAGCGCCTCTTGTCTGTGTTCACGACACTCATGGCCAGTGGTGTCGCACTTGGGCTCGTCACCTTCGGGACGATCGTGATCCATGAACGCGCTGGTGCACGGGCAGATGCCTCGGCAACACCGCCGGTTGCCGTCGAAACAGTACAGCTCCAGCTCGAAACGACGGTGCGCCAGAAGGTGCGCTTCGTCGGCGAGGTCGAGCCGGCGAGATCGAACCAGCTGGCATTTGAACGTCCGGGCACGGTCTCCGGGATTGCCGTCGACGAAGGCGACCGGATCGAGGCTGGAGCGATTCTTGCGACGCTGGATACGCGCCTTCTGGACGCCCGCAAGTCGGAATTACAGGCCCGCAAAGCCGGGTTGGAGGCGCAGGTCGAACTGGCTGAACTGACGCTTAGGCGTCAGACCGTGCTGCGCGATCGCGGCCATACCAGCGGACAGACATTCGATGAGGTGCGACTACAGCTCGTCCAGTTGCGGGCCGGGTTGCTCGAAATCGACGCCGCATTGCAGGCCGTGACCGTCGATCTTGCCAAGTCCCGGATCCTCGCACCTTTCGCGGGCCAGGTCACAGCCCGACTGCTCGATGAAGGCAGTGTGGTTGCGCCCGGCACAGCGATCCTGAGCCTCATTGAGGCGGGGCGACCACAGCTGAGGGTTGGTGTGCCGGCTGCAATGGCAGGCGAACTGGCAGCAGGTCAGTCCGTCGTCGTTGAACACCAGGGTGCCAGCGTAAAGGCGCAGGTTGCAGCGGTTCGCCCCGACATCGATCCGGTCACTCGGTCACAGATTGTACTGGTTGATCTGCCGTCTCAGTCAAGCTTCGTCTTTGGCATGACGGCGGAGCTGATCATTGAATCGGAGCGCTCCACAGAAGGCTACTGGGTGCCATTGACAGCGCTGCGCGAGGGCAGTCGCGGGCTCTGGAACCTGACTACTGTGGTTGAGCGGGATTTGGGTTTGGAAGCGGCTGCCGAAACGGTGGAGATCGTCCTTGTTGAAGCAGACCGTGCATTCGTCCGCGGCACGCTGACCGGTTCACCCAGAATAGTTGCAAGCGGCACTCATCGCCTCGTGCCAGGAGCCACCGTAACCCTTCAAGACGCTGATTGAGCGCCGACAAACGGGAGCGGCTGCAATGCTCACCACCCTGTTCTATCGCGAAAAGCGGCTTGCTACGCTGGCGATGCTGGTTCTGATTTCGGCTGGTCTGTCGAGTTTTCTGACGATTGGCCGACAGGAAGACCCAACGATCACTAATCTGTTTGCAACGATCGTTACGCCCTATCCCGGCGCTGATCCGGCCCGGGTTGAATCTCTGGTCACCGACAAGATCGAGCAAGAACTCCGCGAGATACCGGAGATCGATACCATCGAGTCAGTCTCGCGGACCGGGGTGTCTTCGGTCACGATTGAGCTGTCCTCATTCATCTCGGATCAGCAAATCGAGCAGGCCTGGTCGGAGATACGCGACGCATTGTCGGACGCAGCTCTGCTGTTCCCGCAAGGTGTGCCTGAACCGGAGTTCGACAACGACAGAACCGGCGCCTTCACTGCTATCAGTGCGCTGATTCCGAGCCACGATTCCGTTCCTCCCGCTGTTCTGTCCCGCATGGCCGATGACCTCGAGGATCGGTTGCGCGATGTCTCCGGCACCAAGATCGCACGCAGCTTTGGCAAAGCCGAGGAAGAGGTCCTGGTGACCATCGACCCGGTGAAGCTCACCGCACTCGGACTGACGTTTGATCAGGTTTCCTCGGCCGTTCGCCAGGCCGACGCCAAGGTGCCTGCCGGTCAGGTGTTCGAGAGCCGGGCTGATCTTCTGATCGAGGTCTCCGGCGAGATCGACAGCCTCGACCGGCTTGCTCAGGTACCGCTCAGCACATCGCGAGACGGTTTGATTACCCGCCTCGGTGATGTTGCCACGATCGACAA
>JBCDCP010000063.1:0-18159 GCA_039181495.1 Pseudomonadota bacterium
ATACCGAGCCGTTGTTCCCCGAAGATACCTTTCTGGCGGCCAACCGTCGCATTTCCATACTGCTGTTGCACGAGCAACCGCCATTGCCGATTGACCATAAGCTCTAGTGCCGGCAGGGCAATCTCGAAACTGTCCTACGACAGACTTTGGCGTTGTCAGGCGGAATTCTGATTTACAATCGATCACCAATGCCCAACAGTCGCCGCGAGAAGTTCGATCCGGCGGGTGACTTGTGGATGGCGTGAAGGCAGCGGTGTGGCGCGGCTCAAACGGCACAGTCGCAATCGAGCCGGTGTCGCTGGTCGATCCCGGCCCACGTGATGTCGCCGTCCGGGTCGCAGCCGTCGCAATCTGCCATTCCGATCTCGCCTTTCTGGACGGCGCGTGGGAATCCGAACACCCGGCCATATTTGGCCATGAGGCGTCAGGCGTTGTCGAACGCGTCGGGCGAGAGGTGTCGCATGTCGCGCCTGGCGACAGGGTGTGTGTCACACTCGCGCGGTCCTGCTTTGATTGCGTCAATTGCCACGCCGGACGACCGGTGGACTGCATCGGACAAACGCCACTCGACGGTCGCGTCGTGATCCATGGCGGCAATGGGACGCCGATCATGCAAGGCCTCAAGACCGGTGCCTTTGCCGAGCACGTATTGGTCGATCACAGCCAGGTCGCCCCCTTCCCCCAAGAGATGCCCTGGACCTCGGCAGCAGTCCTGTCCTGCGCAACGCTCACCGGGTATGGCGCTGTCAGCCGAACAGCACAGTTCTCGGCAGGTCAAACCGCAATGGTGATTGGAGCCGGGGGGGTTGGCCTGAATTGCGTACAGGCCGCAGCA
This sequence comes from Pseudomonadota bacterium, assembly GCA_039181495.1. Classification (GTDB taxonomy): domain Bacteria; phylum Pseudomonadota; class Alphaproteobacteria; order Rhizobiales; family Tepidamorphaceae; genus JBCDCP01. Next base: position 836 of record JBCDCP010000063.1, read on the forward strand.
ATTGAAGGTGCGAGCCATATCATTGCCGTTGATCTTGCACCCGAGCGCCTCGATGCCGCGCTCGAATTTGGTGCCCACAGCACGGTCAATCCGAACCAATCGAACATGGTCGATGCCGCCATGGCGCGGACCGGCGGGCTCGGCGTAGACCGGGTGTTCGTTTGCGCAGCCTCCGAACGCATCATTGACGAGGCGGTTCTGGCACTGGCACCCGGCGGCGCGGTCGTGATTGTCGGCATGCCTCGGACCGGTGTCACCTGTTCCTACGACCCGCTTGTGCTGGCGACCGCGAACCGGTCGATCATGGGATCGAAGTTCGGCCAGGCGGTCGTGCATGACGATATCCGTGCCTTGGCCAGTCTCTACCTACAGAACAAACTGAAACTCGACGAGTTGATCACGCGGACGTTTCCCTTCGAGAAGATCAACGATGCGCTCGATGCCGCGCGGCGGGGTGAAGGCCTGCGCAGTGTCGTCGTCTTCGACTGGGCGAAGGGGAATGCAGCGTGAAGCTTCGGGACCTTGAGGTTTTCGTCGTCGGTAACCCGCCCCCGCGCAAGGGCGGGCGCTACTTCATCTTTGTCAAGCTGACGACAGCCTGCGGCATCATCGGCTATGGCGAAATCTATGCCGCGAGCTTTGCGCCCAAGGTCGTCAAGGCCATGACCGAGGATGTATTCCAGCGGCATTTCGATGGAGCCGATCCGCATCGCATCGAACATCTTTGGCGTGTAACGCTTGGCAGTGGCTACAACCTGCGTCCCGATCCCTCGCTCGTTGCTGTTTTCTCCGGCCTCGAAATCGCCTGCTGGGACATCATCGGCAAGAGCGCCGGAAAACCGGTCTATGATCTGCTCGGCGGACAGTGCCGCGACGCGTTACGCTCCTACACCTATCTTTATCCCAACGGTGAGGATGCTCACGCCTCAAGCGAAGGTCCGACCGTATACTCGGACCCAGAAATCGCTGCTGAGCGTGCCCTGCATTATGTCGGGCAGGGCTTCACTGCCGTGAAGTTCGACCCCGCAGGGCCGTACACGGTTTACGATGGTCATCAGCCGTCAATCGCCGATCTCGAACGGTGTGACGTGTTTTGCCGCCGCCTGCGGGAAGCGGTCGGGACGCGGGCCGATCTCCTGTTCGGCACTCATGGTCAGTTCACCGTCTCAGGGGCCAAGCGCATGGCGCGCCGGATCGAGCCTTATCAACCACTTTGGTTCGAAGAGCCGACGCCACCTGACGCGCCCGAACGTATGGCCGAGGTTGCAGCCTCCACCTCGGTACCGATCGCGACCGGTGAACGGCTGACCACCAAGCATGAATTTGCCCGCGTGTTGGACTGCGGCGCTGCCTCGATCCTGCAACCCGCTCTGGGTCGCGTTGGCGGCATTCTCGAGGCTAAGAAAATCGCAGCCATGGCGGAAGTGCGCTACGCCGAGATGGCGCCACACCTGTATTGCGGCCCGTTGGAGGCGCTGGCCAACATTCAACTTGGTGCGTGCATCCCGAATTTCCTGATCCTGGAGAGCATCGAACGCTTTGACGGCTTCCATGCCGAACTGCTGACCCGGCCGATCCTGTGGCAGGACGGCCATGTCGTGCCAAGCTCCGAACCCGGCCTCGGCGCGGATCTCAACGAAGACCTTGCACGCGAGCACCCTTACGACGATAAAGCTCTCCACCTTGAGATGATGAACCAGCCTCTGCGTTGATAGATCTTCGTTAAGTCCCCACTCGATCCCGCGATCCGCGCCGCACCTCACTGACCAGCCGCGCATTCTCGATGGCGATAACGCTCTGGTCGGCGAACATTCGAGCGGTCTCAAGCGCTCGCTCATCGAACGGGCGGACCCGCTTGCGATAGATCGTGAAGGCTCCGATCAGCCTATCACCTGCCAGCATCGGAATGGCCGTGAACGAACGAGCGCCACCAAGCTCCGCGGTTGCATCGCGCAAGGGATCCCCACGCCGGTAGACGTCTTCAGCCCGGACGTCGACGATGTTGACCACCTCGTGGGTCTTCACAAGCCGGCCAAGGCCCGTCCTTGGGCCGACGTTGAATGCGCCCTGTCTCGTCAGCCAGTCATCGAAAGCAGCTGGAATGCCGCGCGTGAATTTCGCCTCAAACCCTGTCTTCGAGCCATATTCGAACAGGATGCCGAACTGCGCGTCACACAGTTCCAACGCATAGCCGAGAACCGCCGATATCACCTGAGCGAGGTCGCCCTGTGCGCGGCTGATGATTCTCAGAACCTCGCCCAGCGCTCGTTCGCGCCGGATCGATTCTTCCAGATTGAGTGACAGTTCGGCGACCATCGCTGCCTGGTCCGTGGTCGTGACGGCGGTTGCATCTCTTTGGTCCAGCAACTGGTGCAGTTCGATCTTCGAGGACACGCCGAGCTTCTTGTAGATCGTTGCGAGATGCGTTCGCACTGTCGATGGTGCCAGAACCAGCCGCTCGGCGATTCGTTGGTAGCTGTCGCCGCTAGCATAGGCGCGGGCAATTTGCCGCTCCCGATCACTCAGCCCGTCCGTGCCGACGCCCTTTGCGCCTTGCTCGCCCACATCGACCCCCTGGGCTGAACATCCAAATACTGCAAATGCAGTAGGCCGATTACATCATCCATCCGATGTTCAGCGCAACGTCAGCTGGACTAGCCTTTCGACCAATTCAGCATCGTGGGGCCATGAGATGCGCAATCGTTGGAGCATCCTCGCACTACTATTCAGCATTCGCGTCACGATGGCATTCCAGTTTCAGGCCGTCGCCGCACTGTCACCGTTTCTGATTCAGAGCTACGGCATTGGGTTCGCCGAGATCGGGTTTCTGATCGGTCTTTATCTTTCGCCAGGCATCGTCATTGCCCTGCCGGGCGGTGCGATCGGCCGTTGGTTTGGTGACAAGCGTGCAGTCGCCTTCGGTATGGTCCTGATGCTCGCTGGCGGCCTGATGATTGCTCTGTTGCCGGTTTGGGAAGCACAGATTGCCGGGCGCCTGATCGCCGGCACCGGCGGCGTGATCCTCAACGTGCTCATGTCGAAGATGATCACAGACTGGTTCAGGGACGCGGATCTCGCCACCGCAATGGGAATTTTTGTCAACTCCTGGCCGGTCGGGATTGCCGCTGCGCTGCTCGTCCTGCCGCCGATCGCCGAGCATTCTGGCCTGCCCGTCACACTCGGGTTCATCAATGCCAGTATTCTGCTTGGGCTGCTGTTGCTGCTCGCACTCTATCGCGACGCCGACCAGACCGATCCTGCCCCTGTCACCGCACAATCGGGCATAGGTGGCCGTGCGATCACCGGTTTGCTGGCCGCCGGTTTCATATGGGGTCTCTACAACGCCGCACTGGCAATGGTATTCAGCTTCGGCCCAGCGATGCTTGCCGAACGTGGAACTGATGCAACGGCAGCCAGCTTCACGACGAGCCTGACGCTCTGGATGGTCGCCATCTCGGTTCCGCTGGGCGGATACCTGGCAGACCGATTGGGTCAGCGCGATCTTGTCCTTGCCGCTGGTCTCATCGCGTTCTGCGCACTGATGTTCTATGCACCGCGCAGTGATCTTGTGGTCCCAGTTTTCATTGCTCTGGGGCTTGTCGCAGGGCTGTCCGCCGGCCCGATCATGAGCCTGCCCGCCGATGTTCTGGCCCCCAAGGCGCGAGCCGTCGGCATGGGCCTGTTCTTTGCGCTCTATTACCTGTCGATCTTCCTGGCGCCGCTTGTCGCCGGGCGGTTCGCTGACGTCATCGGAACGGCGGCAATCACGTTCTCGTTCGGCGGCAGCCTGCTGCTGATCTGCGTTGGGTTGCACGGTCTTTTTCTCGCCGTCGCCTCGCGAACACAACCTTCCTAAACCGACCATCCTGATCGCCTGCAAGAAGGTGGATCAGGCAATAACTCTGGAGACCATGGACGATGTCCGACATTCGCAAGACCATTTTCGTTCGAGAGACGATTTCATCAGATGCCTTTGGCCAGAAATGCCCGCCCATAACGCGAGTTGGAGCGATCGCGATTTTTCGTAATCCGATGGTTGGCCGCTTCGAGCGCAAACTTTCGGAACTATTCCGCATCGGCGAAGAGATCGGCACACTATTGGCCAAGCAGGCGACCCAGCAACTCAGCGGGGCTCCGGTTTCCTATGGCAAGGCGGCAATTGTCGGGGTAGCCGGCGACATCGAGCATGGCGGTGCAGCGATCCATCCCAAACTTGGCGCACCAATGCGCGCGGCAGCTAGTGGCGGAGAGGCGGTCATACCCTCCAACGTGAAACTAGGCGGCCCGGGGACTGCGATTGACCTGCCGCTTGGTCACAAGGATGACCCATGGTCGTTTGACCATTTCGACACAATGACACTGAGCGTTGGCGATGGTCCGTTGCCTGATGAGATCGCGGTCTGTCTTGCATACGCCGATGGCGGCCGCCCGATTCCACGCTGCGGCAAGGGGCCGGCAACATCTTGACCGGGCACCACCGCGTCAGCCGTTTGACCCTACCTTCTCCACCTGCAGGACAGCACCGTCGGTTCCCGTAACCTTCACGGTTTCGCCCTTCGACAGATCAGGGCCGCTGACCCGCCAGTCCGTGTCTCCGATGCGGACCTTGCCGCGGCCCTGAGTAATCGCATCGGTCAGCACAAAAGTCTGGCCGATATGCGCTTCTCCGCGCTTGTTTAGGAAAGGCCGGTCCGACTCCTCCGTTCTGGCGCGGAAGTAGCGCCGGTAGGCGAAGATGAGCACAACCGACAGAATAGCGAACACGAGGATCTGCACCTGCCAGGGCAGAGCAATTGTCAGCGCCAGTATCCCGACGAAAAAGGCCGCGATGCCGAACCAGAGGAAGACCGCACCCGGCGCAACGAGTTCGAGCAACAGAAGCACGGTGCCGAGCACGAACCAGGTCCAAACCCCCAATGCTCCGATGATCGCGCCGGCCTCGTTCATATCGAGCTGTCTCCGGACAACGCTGAAGATGACGATGGCGGGATGGCGGGCACGGTCGGGCTGCGCTGTTGTTGCTGGCTTTGCTGAGCCCGTGCCTGCGCAGACTGGACCGGCTGCGGCGTTGCGGCGGCTGTGCGGCCGCCACCACCGCCCGATGGACTGTCAGGACTGAACGTTTCCTTGAAGATCTCGCCAATACCACCGAGAGAGCCAAGCACCGAAGTCGCTTCAACCGGCAACATGAGGACTTTCTGGTTCGGCGCGGCAGCGAGTGATTCCAGCGCCTTCACATACTTCTCGGCGACAAAATAGTTGATCGCAAGATTCTCACCGGTGGAGATGGCGTCCGACACCATGGTTGTGGCCTTGGCCTCGGCCTCGGCCAGACGTTCGCGAGCTTCGGCATCACGGAAGGCGGCTTCCCTGCGGCCTTCCGCCTCCAACACGAGTGAACGTTTCTCACCTTCGGCCTTGAGGACTTCGGCCTGCCGCTCACCCTCCGCTTCGAGGATCACAGCCCGCCGGTCGCGCTCTGCCTTCATTTGGCGTGCCATGGAGTCGACCAGGTCTCGAGGCGGATTGATGTCCTTGATCTCGACGCGCGTGACCTTGACTCCCCATGGCTCAGTTGCCGCATCAACCACACTAAGTAGCCGCGAATTGATTTCATCGCGGTTTGACAACAGCTCATCAAGGTCCATCGACCCCATGACGGTCCGGATATTGGTCATCGTCAGATTGAGGATCGAGGCCGTCAGATCCGACACTTCATAACTGGCCCGCGCCGCATCCAGAACCTGAAAGAAGGTCACGCCGTCAACGGTAACCGTTGCATTGTCCTTGGTGATAACCTCCTGGCTGGGGACATCGAGAAACTGCTCCATCACATTCATCTTCCGCCCGATGCGATCGACGAACGGTATGATGAGCCCGAGGCCGGGCGTTAGGGTGCGGACATATTTGCCAAGCCGCTCAACAGTATAGTTGAAGCCTTGCGGCACGACCTTGACCGCTGCAACGACGAAGCCGATCAGCAGTCCAACAAAAATCAGGATAAAGATATCTGCGCCGAGCATGGCCGCATCGCCTCCCAGGCCAGAGACTCCTGCCCATTCGGCAGGCACAGCCTGTTTAGCGCAGATCGAAAAGAGGCGTAAGCGTCAATTGGTTCGACGCTCGCCAGGCATGTGGAGCACTGAAACTCAGATCCAGCCGGAGAGTTCCCGCCGAACCAGCGTTTCGATGACCACCATACCGTCTTCGGAGTCGTTCAACGACGGCAGGAACGCAAACTGTTCTCCGCCATGCTCTTCGAAGATTTCACCCGCTTCACCGGCAATCTCTTCCAGCGTTTCGAGACAATCCGATGAAAATCCCGGTGTAACCACAGCCATCCGTTTGACGCCATGCTCGGCGAGCTCGGCAACGGTCTTATCGGTGTAGGGCTGAAGCCACTCCTCCGGTCCAAATCGAGACTGGAATGTGACTCGGAGATAGTCCTTGCTCCATCCCATGCGCTCGCGCAGCAACCGCGCTGTTTTGTGGCAGTGGCAATGATAGGGGTCACCCTTGCGGAAGTAGCTCTGCGGGATGCCGTGGAAGGATGCCAGAATCACTTCAGGTTCGAAGTCCAGCGAGGCCAGAGACGTTTCCATGGAACGGGCCAAGGCTTCGATATAAGCCGGATCATCATGGTACGCGGGCACTGTTCGGACGGCTGGCTGCCAGCGCATCGAGATAAGCGATTCAAAAACCTTGTCGTTTACCGTCGCTGTCGTCGCGGCCGAATATTGCGGGTAGAGCGGAAGCACCAGAATGCGCTCACAACCGGCCTGCTGAAGCCGCTCCATGCGTGACGCAATCGAGGGATTGCCGTAGCGCATCGCCCAGTCGACTTCGAGCCGGTCTGCCTGATCACTCATTAGACCCGTCAGCTTCTCGGCCTGAGAGCGAGTGAAGGTACGCAACGGGGATTCGTTGAGTTCTTGGTTCCAGATTTCGTCGTAGGCAGCGCCGCTCTTCTTGGGCCGCGTCACCAGAACAATGCCATTCAGAATGGGCCACCACAGAAAAGTCGGCCACTCGATAACCCGCTTGTCGGACAAGAATTCCTTGAGATAGCGCCGCATCGGCCAATAGCTGGTTCCGTCCGGCGTCCCCAGATTGACCACCAGAACCCCGATTTTTCCGGCATTGACAGGAGGATGGTCGGCTGGCAGCCGCTGGGCGGCGCCTGCGAAATGCCATCCTGTCGTCTGCATCTTGTTCATGCTGGAGACCGTCCCTGCCGACCCAAAAAACTACGCGCTGCCACAACCGGCAGCGCAGCATAGCCGCCGCTGTTTTCTTCTACGTATTCAACTTGATATTGGTTCTAAATTTTGCAGCGGCTGGCGCGAGAGGCGAATTGTCGCATTTTGCGCCAGAGCAAGGCTGGTGGGAGTGGATCGCTATCGCACAGTGACACGTTCGACGACGATGGCCTCGCGAGCGTCATCAAACCAGGTGTTGACCGCCTCATGCAGCGCCAATTCAAGACGCCTCTGCCACACATCCGTAGTGGCATTCAGAGCATCCTGATTGGCTTCGATAAAGCCCTCCCGGTTGAGCGCTTCGCCTGCCTCATTGACCGCATAATCGATGGCGAGGCCCACGAGGCCGCCAACGATAGCGCCACCAACAGCGCCTCCTGGGACAGCGGAGCCAGCCGCCGCACCACCGGTGCCCAACGCAACCCGCGCTGTCATGGCAGTTGCAGCCCGCCGGCCCAACATGGAAAAGGCGCGTGCCCCGGCCCTTCCGAGAGCAGGACGCAGCACAAATGCACCGAGCGTTCCTGCGGTCACGACCGTCCCGACGCCGGTCACAGCATCGAAGGCGCGGTCTTCCATGAGGTAAGTGGGTGCATTGAACCGTTGTGAATCCCAGTCGAGATCCAGCGCTGTCACAGCATCTTGGTTCTGTGTGGACACCATCCGACCCTCACGCGAGAGGAACAGCTGGACTCGTAGATCGCCCTCGGCGATTGCTGCCAGATAGCGGTCATGTGCATCACGTGCCGCGGATTCAAAGCCCGCCGAGATGACGCTGTCGCGGAGAGCCGGCTTCAACACCTGTTCGGTATAGTGCCGCAGGAAGTAGTCTTTCAGATCGCGAGAGACGGCGATGTGGAGCGGCTCAACCTCTCCCACCTCAACGAGTCGTGTCGCCGTTGATGCCATGGCCTCGGACAACAAGACGTAGGAGCGTTTCCAGGCAAAGAACCAGTCGGCATAGGCCTCTATGGCAGCGTCCCGGTCGGCGAATGCCGTCGCGAAAATGCGCGTTACGTCTTCACTTGCGCGTTTCAATGCCTGAGCACGTTGGTCCTCGAGACGTTGCAGAGCAGCGTTCACGAAACGATCGGCCGCGTCCCGTTCAACAAGAACGCGCCGGACAGTGCCGTCCATATCGCGATAAACGAGCCCGAGATCTCTTTGCGGAACCGATACCGCATTCAAGACGCGCGCCACGGTGCCATCAGGATGCGCAATGCGCGAATGCTCGAGATGCCGATTGAGGCTGACGAAGAAGGTCGTGCCCACCGTGAACAGTCCGACGGCGATCAATAGAACACCCACTGACAGAGCGAGTGTTCGCAACACGCCGCGAGATGGACCGTGTCCTACTCTCGCTGGATGCTCAGGACGTCCACCGAGATAGCGCGCGATCCGCTTACCGGTGGCTTTGACGCGGTTGCTGGCGCCGGTTTGCGCTGATTCTCTTGGTTCTAATTCGTTCATTGCTTCGATATGGGGTCTACAGGCAGCGCTGTCAGCGTCGCACCGGAATGGGGCGGAAATTGCATGGCACAAAAAGCGCACTGAGTGCGCTTGCAGAGCCAAAGTTTAACGGAGGATTAACCACTCGCTCCTAGTCTCCCATCGGACAGCGAGGAATATCGCCGTGACGAATTCAGGCAGACAGTCATTCCAGGGACGCGGATTGAGCGCCCTGATAATCGACGATGACCCATTCTCGAGCAAACTGACCAAGGGTATGCTCAACAAGCTTGGGTTTGAGCCGATCTGGGAAGCAGGATCGGGCGAAGAGGGTCTTCTGGCCGCCTGTTCGCACCATCCGGACATCATTCTGCTCGACTGGATAATGCCTGGCATGTCCGGCCTTGAGACACTGCGACAGCTGAAGTCCGAGGTTGCCTCAAGCCGCAGCATTCCGATCGTTGTCACCAGTGAGAGCGCCAGCCGCGATGCGATTGTCCAGACCGCGCGCGAAGGCGCCAGCGCAGTGGTGCTCAAGCCATTCGCGACAGCAACCCTTGGGGCTCGAATTGTCAGAGCGTTGACCAATGACGCGCCAGCTCAAAGTTCCGATCGGCCTTCAGCTGGCTCGCAACCCAACAGACGGCAAAACCGCGCTTAGGTGGTTCGCAACAGGCTGACGTCTAATGAACCACGATCTTACCGGCATCAGTTTTCCGGCGTGGAAGTGAGATTGAACGGACGCGCGGTGTGAAACCAGAAATCAACAATCGTATTGATGATCTCGCTCATGCCCTCGAGCGTGTCAACTTTCGTTATGACGGCATTTGCCCCGTCGGCATACGCCTGTCTGATCACCTCCTCACTCGAACTGGTCGTCAGAACGATCACAGGAAGTGCCGCCAGAACATCATGGTGCCTGATCGCGTGCAGCAATGCATGACCGTCCATAACCGGCATATTGAGATCGAGCAGCACCAGAGCCGGGAGCTCGGGGTCATCGGTCGAATCAAACTGGCTGAGGTATCTCAGAGCCGATCGACCATTCTCGCGCACAACAAGGTTCACCTCGAAAGGTGCCCGGTCGAGCACCTTGCGCACCATGAAGACATCGTCTGGGTCATCCTCGACCAGGAGAACCCTAGTATCGGCCATCGTGCTTTGCCCCTTCAGCAAATGCCGGACTTCGGTGTCCGACAATCGTGCCTTTGTGGCGAGCCCAGTCGCTCGAATCCGCAAACCAGCACTATTAGTATAGACAAATCCTCCAACAATGTGACGTCCAAAGCGCTGCAATGATGACCAACGCGCCCTCTACCAACACGCTGGCCGCACACTCTCCCTGCCCGATTCTGCAGGTCACGGCGCAAGGAAACATCGTCTGGTGCAATACCGCCGCCAGCAAGATTCTAAAGGAGTATAACGTTGATTCGCGATCTGCGAAGCTCAACGATCTTATTCCGGGGCTCAGCCTTAATCAGGTGTCGTCGCAAAGCGGCAGGTTTGACCGATCCAAACTGCTGCAGAAAACTTACCTTGCGGCAGGTCAGGACTGGACGATTGTTCCATTGCCCAACGATTCTGGCCTTGCGCTTTACGGCCAGCCGCATTCTGCAGACAACCGCCACAATCAAGCGCTGGACCATCTGGTTGCGGTCAGCAATGACGGCGAGCTGAGCTTTGACGACCGCATTCAGAGAATCCTCGAGAGCGCCTACCGCTATTTCGATCTCGACTTCGGCAGCCTTTGCCGGTTCGAGGGACAGTCTGTTCTGGTCGAAGCCGTCGCGGATGACCATGAGTTTCTCTTTCGCAACCAACGTCTGCCGCTCGAAGCAACCTATTGCTGTCTCGTACAGCGCGGCAGCGCCCTGTTGGCAATACATGATGCGCACGAGCGACCGTTCGGGTCAGAGATGGCGCGGGATCGCATCTCGCTGGGAGCGTTGCTGGCCATCCGTCTCTGGGTCGGGGGAGAGGACTATGGCGCTTTGGTGTTTGGCCATCGAACGCCGCGCACGCGACCATTCTCCAATGCGGAACTGCGCTTTCTTGAGCTGACAGCGCGTTGGCTTGAGTATGAACTCAGCTCGAGTGCTCATCTCAGTGAGCTGACACATCGTGAAGCGCGATATCGCACGCTCTACAAGAAGACGCCTGTCATGATGTTGTCCGTAGATTGCGCGGGTCGCATCGTCGAAGTGAGTGACCGTTTTCTCCAGAAGTTGGGCTACACGCGAGACAGCGTACTTGGCCGAAGCTACCTCGATTTTGTTGAAAGAAACGGCCCGTCCGAGATTACGGATTCCGGCGATTTTTTGCCACTGCCCGAGCACGGCAGGACCCCCGATGAGCCAAAGAGTGTCACGTTCATCTCGGCCGCTGGAATCCGGATCGAAACGGAAATGCGGTCGATGCCACATGCATCAGGCATTGGATGCGAGCACGAGATCCTCTGCGTCCTGAATGATGTCACTGCACACAACCTGGCAGAGCGTGAGCTGGCAGCAGCAAACGCGCGGCTCCAACGGGCCAATGAGGGACTGCAACGCTTCAACATGATTGCGTCCCATGATCTTCAGGAGCCATTGCGCAAGATCCGTGCGTTCGGATCATTGCTTGAGTCCGAGCTGGGTCACTGCCTGGCAGGAGACGCCGCCTATGCGTTATCTGCCATGGTCAATGCATCGCGTCGGCTGACAGATTTGGTGGACGACCTTCTCGCGCTCTCGCAGGAATCGCGCCGGCAGTATCAGAAAAAACCGGTTCCGATGGCCAACATCCTGAGCGACACTCTCGGCGCGCAGGCATTGAGCTGGGATATAACGGCACAGCCGATTGTCGCCTGTGATCCCTGCGCGGTCGCACGCATCATCGACAACTTCGCGACGAACGCCTGCAAATATGCCCACCCTGACCGGGCACCTCACATTCAGGTCGCGGCAAATCGCCAGCCGGACGGTGCTTATGAGATTGTCCTGGCCGACAATGGGATTGGTCTGAGCGGCATTGAACTCCACGAGATGTTCGAGCCATTCAAACGCTTCTGTGACGACCCTGGGATCCCTGGGACGGGTACGGGCCTTGCGATCTGTGCCGCCATTTGCAAACAGCTTGGTTGGGACATTGGCGCGCGAGACCGAGACGGAGACGGCGCCGATTTCTATCTGAGGATCCCACGCAATGACGTTGTGGTTGCTGCTGAAGAAGCCCCGCCGCCGAAAAATCCGGTGAGGCCGTCAGAGGCCCTGACCGATGATGATATCGAGCGGTTTGCGCCCTATTCGGCTGCCTGAGGCAGCGCGCGGGGAGCGTCGTCGAATTGCGCGAGCAGCGCATCACGCAAGTGTTCGATCTCTGCAAGATGCCGGGCTTTGACGTGACCGTAGCCGCGGATCCGCTCAGGCAGTTCGGCCAATGCAACCGCCACGTCGTAGTTCCCAGATGTCAGTTCTTTGGTGAAGCGGGTGATCAGTTCCTCATAATCGTCCCGCAACTGGCGCTCCATTCGCCGTTCCTCGGTCCTGCCAAAGACATCAAATGCGGTACCACGTAAGACCTTCAGCGGCGCGAGCAAACGAAGAAGCGGCAAAATCCAGGCACCGAACTCGCGTTTTCGCGGCGCGCCAGTTCGGCCGTCTGGCTTGGAGAGAACCGGAGGCGCAAGATGAAAGGTCAGTTTCAGATCTCCCTCGAACGTCTCCTTGAGCGAACGCGCAAAGCTGCCCTCCGTGTATAGCCGTGCCACCTCATACTCATCCTTGTAAGCCATCAGCTTGAACAGGTACTTGGCCACCGCCAGCGACAAATCTCCCGGCTTTCCCGGGAGCTTGGCCTCCGCTATTCGGACTTGTTCCACCAGTTTGCCATAGCGTTCGGCGTAGGCACCGTTCTGATAGCCCGTCAGAAACTCCTTCCGCCGCGCGACAATCTCGTCCAGCGTCTCAGCTTTGATCGGCATGTCAGGGTCTTGAGCGCTGGGCAGCATTGCAGCAAACACGTCCGGATCGGCCATGGCGAGCCTGCCAAGCGAAAATGCACGTTGATTGCGCTCGATTGCCTGACCATTGAGAACGATCGCCTGTTCGATGGACTCCGCGGCCAGCGGGATGCTCCCGTTCTGAAACGCATATCCAAGCATGAACATGTTAGCGAGGATCGTGTCGGCAAACAGCGTTCGGGCAATCCGGGTTGCGTCGATCTTATGGAACAATGCTGCACCATTGGCAGTTCGGCCCGCGCGCTTGGCAATCTCTTTCTGAAGCCGTGCCTGCGGCAGGCTGTAGTCGGGATCTTGCGTGAACTGCCCCGGCAGCGCTTCGTGCGTATTGACGAAGACCTGCGTCTCACCGGGACGAATGGCCGCCAGCACCTTTTTGGACCCCACGACCATGATGTCGCATCCCAGAACCAGGTCTGCGCCACCGGCAGGCACTGTGATGGTCTTGATATCTTCCGGCTTTGGAGCAATTCGGAGATGCGACACCACCGAACCACCCTTCTGGGCAAGACCGGCCATATCGACGATGCCGCACCCTTTGCCTTCAAGATGGGCAGCCATCCCGATGACAGCACCAACAGTGACAACGCCGGTTCCGCCCACACCCGTCACCATCATGGCGAAGGGCTTTGCGGCATCGGCCTGAGGTGGTGCGGGCACTTCGAAATCAGCCCCGCTCGCTGTGGTCTCCTTTGCCACAGTCGCCTTCAACTTGCCGCCCGACACGGTGACGAAGCTTGGGCAAAATCCCTTCAGACAGTAGAAGTCCTTGTTGCAGGCTGACTGATCGATCCGCCGCTTGCGCCCGAATTCGGTTTCGACCGCATCAATGGCGACGCAATTGGACTGCTTGCCACAATCCCCGCAGCCCTCGCAGACCAGCTCGTTGATGAATACCCGCTTGTCCGGATCGGGGAAGGTGCCTCGTTTGCGTCGACGGCGTTTCTCAGCCGCACACGTCTGGTCGTAGATCAGCACACTCAGTCCACCGATCTCACCGAGGTCGGTCTGGACGTCGTTCAGCTCGTCGCGATGGTGGACTGACGTCCCATGCGGCCAGGCTGTTCCATTGGGATACTTGTCCGGCTCGTCCGTTACGATCCGAATGGCTTTGGCGCCGGTCGCGGCCACTTGCGCCGCGATCTGTTGAACACTCAGCCCACCTTCATTCGGCTGCCCACCCGTCATGGCTACGGCATCGTTGAACAGGATCTTGTAGGTGATGTTGACGCCTGCGGCGGCGGCAGCACGGATCGCCATCAGACCCGAATGATTGTAGGTGCCATCTCCAAGATTCTGGAACACATGCCCGCGTTTTGAGAACGGTGCCTCACCAATCCAGTTGGCACCCTCACCGCCCATGTGGGTGTAACCTTCGGTGTCGCGGTCCATCCACTGAACCATGTAGTGGCAACCGATTCCGGCATAGGCTCGGCTGCCTTCAGGCACGACCGTCGATGAATTGTGCGGGCAGCCGGCACAGAAATAGGGAATACGGGTTGCCACATCTTCGATGCGGCCAAGATCGGTCTGAAATCCAGCGACCCGTTCGAGCGAGGCTTCGACAGCTTCCGATGGCGTTCGAGCAATGATTCGCCGACCGATCTCGAGCGCAATGTGGTTGAGATCGAGCGCGGCCTTGGCTGGAAACAGCGTCTTGCCGTCTTCGTCCCTCTTGCCGACGATAACCGGAGCATTGGCCGTTCCGTAGAGCTGTTCCTTGATCTGGGTTTCAACGAGCGAACGCTTCTCTTCGACGACGATGATTTTCTCGAGTCCCTTGGCAAACCGGAAGATCCCGTCCCGCTCCAGGGGCCATGTGCAGCCAGGCTTGAACAGTCTGACACCCAGCTTGTTGGCCATCACCTCGTCGATACCAAGCGACTCAAGCGCCTGCATAACATCAAGGTAGCTCTTGCCCATGGTGACGATACCAAGCTTGGGCGAGCGGCCGCCACTGAGCACCATGCGGTCTATCGGGTTGGCACGAACGAAAGCTGCGGCGGCAAATCGCTTAAAGTCGTGTAGGCGTGCTTCCTGTTCAAGTGGCGTGTCATTTGGCCGAATGTTGAGACCGCCCGGCGGCATTTCAAAGTCGTCGGGAATGGTGATTGCAACACGGTCGAGACGACCGTCGACCGACGCCGTAGACTCGATGGTATCCTTGACGCATTTGAAGCCGACCCAGCATCCGGAATAGCGAGACAGGGCGAAGCCGAGCAGCCCAAAGTCCAGCAACTCCTGAACGCCAGCGGGATTCAACACCGGCATCATGGCGTCCAGCATGGCGAATTCGGATTGGTGGGCGGTGGTCGACGACTCGCAGGTGTGGTCGTCACCCATCAGCGCCAGCACGCCACCGTTCGGAGACGTCCCGGCTAGATTGGCATGGCGAAAAACATCGCCGGTGCGGTCAACACCCGGCCCTTTGCCATACCAGACACCAAAGACACCATCGAATGCGCCTTCACCGCGCATCTCTGCCTGTTGCGCACCCCACACTGAGGTGGCTGCCAGATCTTCATTCAGGCCGGGTTGAAAGATGATATTTTCAGCCTGAAGGATCTTGCCGGCACGCACGAATTGCTGGTCGAGCCCACCGAGCGGAGAACCACGATATCCGGAAATGTAACCCGCCGTGTTCAGACCCGATTGGCGGTCGCGTGCCTTTTGCATCAGCATGAGGCGAACCAGAGCCTGAGTGCCTGAAGCGAATACGCGGTCGACCGAAAGGTCGAACTTGTCACTCAGCGAAACCGCCCTTGTTGCCACCGCGCTCCTCCTTCCGACCAATTGGCCGGGTGTCAGTTTATCATCATTATAATCACCTATTATAGGTCAGCAATACTGACCTTTGAAAATTTTCATCCACCGCAATCGAACTTGAACGTCCCAAAGCCTGGAACGGAACAAAACCGCCGTTAGGCGCGCAACTGGGCGATTTCGGTTTCGAGTTCGGCAATTCTCTCATCGCGTGCCTGCAGCGCGCGCGCCACGTCCTCCGCGTCGAAGCGCTGGGGAATGTGTTGTGGACAATTCACATCCCATGCGGCGATCTCAAACAGGATCGCCTGTTCGGCTTTGGCGCGGTAGCTCTCCGGCATCAGCCGGGCCAACATCTCAGGATCGTCAGCGATCACGCGCGCCTTTCCCCAGATCTTGATGCGGCGTTGATGCATGTAGTCGATCAGAAACAGCTGCGCCTTGGCATTCTCAGAGAGATTGCCCTCGGAAATGTAATGGCGGTTTCCCCGATAGTCCGCAAAGCCCAGCGTTGTCGGCCCCAACACCCGCAAGAAGCCCGGAGGCCCGCCACGATGCTGAATATAGGGCTGCCCGTCGGCGCTGGCCGTTGCCAGGAACAGGCTGCGCTGCTGTTCGACAAACTGTGAGAGTTCGTCGTCCACTTTTGTGCGAAAGCCATGCGTCAACTCCATCTTTTCCAGCATGGGTCGCGATCCCTTGGCCGATTGGATGGCTTTCACTGCGGCCGAAAATGCAATGTCACTGGGAAATGCTGGCTTCATCATAAAAACGTCCTCGTCACCGGGCGGATACACCCGCCGATATGGGACGTCGCGGGCACTCACGCTTCGCTATCACGCCAACGTGTAACGGGACTGTCTTTATCGGGACGAACCGAGACATCGCTCCGCCACAGCAGCCATTGACGAAGCGCACGGCTTGAACAAACATCACGCCCAGCTTTCGATGCCGCGCAGGGGACGTTCGATTGAAACATCTCGCTTTGGCGTTTCTTGCAGCAGGTCTGTTGCTGCCGCTGCATGTGCAGGCGGCTGTCATCGGCGAGGATGATCGAGAGCCTATCGCAGATAGCAAGCCGGAACTGGCGCGAGGCATCGGTTTCATTCTGGAAACCGGCAGCGCCTACACCTGTACCGCCTTCTGTGTCGCTGATGATGTAATTGCAACAAGCGCTCATTGCATCCTGCGGCGAGACAGCAAACTGAGCCCTGTCGACCTGGCAGCGATCCGCTTTCACATGTTCGACAGAAACACCGCGACGCGGGACAGCAACGGCACAATGCCGTTCAGATCAGTCCGCGCTGCAACCAATCTGCAGACTGGCCCTGGCCATCAGACCACCACGGCGACGTTTCACGGCCGGTTCAGCATCAAGAAGGACTCGCCGCGCCATTTCGACGACTGGGCTCTGGCAAAGCTCGAAACACCGCTGTGTAAAGGCCGGGCCCTGACGACAAAACCGGTAACCCAGACCCAGCTCCGAACCGAAAGCAATGCCGGAAATCTCTACATGATCGGCTACCATGGTGGCCGGTTCGAAGAGGGCCGCATCCGATCCGCCGATTGTGAACTGGGCCGCGTCAAACTCGACCGCTTCATGCGCGCCCAGCGACAGCGCTTCGCAAATGCGCCGGATCTGCTACTGCACCGCTGCGATATGGAGCAAGGCGCATCCGGCTCACCCATCTTCATGGACACAGAAGAGGGGCCCAAAGTGGTGGCGATGAACTCCGGCAGCGTCTCGCACCTGATCTATCAGCTACGACCGGGCAGCCAGCGACGTCAGCTTATATCGCGCTACGATGCCAACACGGCGGTGCTCGCGCGGGCTTTTTCGGACGGCATAGATC
>JBCDCP010000064.1:0-17556 GCA_039181495.1 Pseudomonadota bacterium
GCCGCCCTGGGCGCCTCTTCATCATGCATCTGTCAGAGTGATTAAAAACACATTTGAGGATTATGACGAACAACAGAACGTCTATCACTACGTGGCGCAGCTGCGAGCACACCAACCGCGCGATTGGGATTGGGACGCAGAGCAAAAAGTTGTCTTTCATACAGGTCTCGATATCGGAGAGACGCTGGTCTTCGGCATCGACGACAATCCCATCGTGAATGGCTGGCCTTCGAACTACACAACAGAGGACAAGTATCAGTGGACACCGCCAGATGACGCTCTTCCCTTCAATAGTCTGTCTCGGGAAGAACGGGCTCGCATCGAAGCTGCGCGAAAGCGCCGGGAATATATCGCTGTTGATAAACGACTGAGGCGAAGAGGGGACGCGGAGCTAATCCAAGCCCTGGACATCTTGCGAAAGCGCGTCGATGAGCCTGGCCTGTGGGAGGATCTCCGAACGCTTTTCAGAGAAGCTGGCCCAATAGACGGCGACCGGGACGATGACGATGTCGGGTTCTAGATCCTACTAGTGTCCCATAGGGACAGTAGGGGCTGAGTGGTCTTTTGCTGACTTTTTGGCGATCGCAGCGCAAGCCGGTTGGCCAGCCACAAAGACATTATCGGCCGGGGCGATATGTGAAGTACCGATGTCCAACCCGGGAAAGCTCTCGGGCACGTGCCACCTAAGACTTCAACTTCATGCGGAAACAAAGGCATTGCGTCGCCATGGTCGGCGCACTGTTGGTGATATTGCAGCGGACAGGCTTGACGCACTTGGATCGCCCGAACACTATCGCCCGACTGTCCATTTGAAGCGGCGCAGGTGTGTCGCCTTCTTGAAGATGGCAGCAACGATGGAGAAACCAACATGGCGATCGCTGTGAGCAGCACCTGTGCGCCAAAGAACGCACACCTCTCATTCCAACTCATTCGCAACACGACGAGCCCAGACGAAAAAGACGTCGGGGTAGCGTCATACATCATGAATGTCCCTTGCGCGGAAGTTCTGAAACTCGGAACGGACGATAACCTGCGCACATATATTGGTGATGTAAGCATGACTCGGCGTAACCGGGTCCATAGGGCTATTCAAAGGACGATTGAGGCAGACCCCAAACGGTTCATCGTACGCAACGGCGGGCTTGTGGTGACTTGCTCAAAAGCCGACGTCGATGATGCGAAGAAAGTGATTTCTCTGGAGAATGCGTCGGTGATCAATGGCGCACAAACTCAAGGTGAGATCCGCCGGCACATTGAAGAGTTCACCGACCCTGAGAACCCCGGGCAGGAATCCTTCAACGAATTCTATGTCCGCATAGAGATCGTCGTGGACCCCGACAATTTTGAAGTGATTGAAACGGCTATAGCGCGCAACACCGCGACACCAGTCAAAGACATCACGCAAGTCGGGGGACGCGGCCATCTCGACGAACTTGAAACTAGCCTACAGAGCAAATTCCCCACTCTGAAACTGCAAAAGAGCGAAACGGATGTGGATGGTGAGGACACGCGTTTCTTGCTTCAGATTGTGCGTCTCTTGATGCCAACGGATGTTTCCGAATCCTCGTTCGCTGCAGAGAAACTCCGCGCCTATAAGAACCCAGCGCAGTGTTTGAACGACTTCGCGGCCTGGTCGGAGCTCAAAGGGAGCGATCCGGCTGCCAAGCGCAAATACGACTTCTGCGTACAGATGATCCCGGTGGCATATGCCGAGTATCGCAAGTGGATCGCTCACTCGGCTTGGAACAGTCAGAGAATCTGGGAAGAGACTAAGAAAGGCGGTCGGGCATGCCGGCGTGACAAGAGCGATCGCATTGTGTGGCTTGCACCTGGTATCCTGTTTCCGATCTTCGGTGCACTCTCTGAGTTCGTCGCCGAACACGCTGATGGAACGTTTGCGCTCGATGTGCCTGCTATTTTCGATGAAGCAAAGATGATCGAGCGGGCCACCAAACTGTTTCGCGGACATCAAAGCGATCCGATGGCCATGGGACGGTCCGAGAACGCCTATGACGGCCTGCGGTTCTATACCGAAACGCTAAAGGACGTAGTGGCCGGACCAACCGCGTAACCTGGGCTTTCACAGCTGGAAAGGGTTGGACTAGGAATCTGACCCTTTCCCTCTCGATGACCTCATCTCTGGGTTCACAGCTGGATCCAACCCAAAAGGACTGAAGTGCCCAGAAACCGACAAGATCTTTGCTTTCGGTACACAGAACTGGTACACAAGAATAACGATGGCTGAGCATTAGGGAAATAATTACAACGGCTTAAGAAAAGCAGTGTCCAGCCCGCCCCTGGGCACCATTCTTCCAGAGATGAATCCGAATGAAGTGTTGACCATTCGCTCTGGGTGCGGGCCAGCCTCAGATTACTGTGACGGACTCGCGCGCATCCGGTTCACGTCACCAGTTGATCCTCCAGTCCGATCACAGGCTTTGGAACGGCACGAAGGCGATGTTGTTGGAGCAATGCGTGGATGCGGCTAGCCCGAACGTATCCGCTCGCGGATCACATACGCCATTCCTGCTAGAAACAGCGCGGCCATGGCATACCAAGTGATGGCATAGGATAGGTGGGAATTTCGAAAGTTAAGTTTCGTCAGCCCTCCGCGCGGCCAGTCTGCTGCGTTGCCAAGGTGATCGGCATCAATGAAGTAAGGTGCGGTGCGACTGATCGAGGCGGCAACGGTCAGCGCGTCGACATCACGCGAGTACCACCGTTCCTCAACTGGCTTATTCCTCTCCAGCCATGTTCCCTCTGGCTCTGACATCCTTACAAGGCCGGTGACCCGGGTGCGACCCTGCGGTTGGTTCCATCTATCTTGAGACAAACCTGCTGGCACAAAGCCGCGGTTGATCCAGATGTGCTTGGTTCCTTCATTCAGCGGCGTCATGATCCAATATCCGGGACCAAGCTCGGTCACAGCTTTCACACGCCGTGTTTGGTCATGGAGAAACAGCCCCATGGTCTCGACCCGGAGATAGGCATGCCTGTCAGCACTGACGGGGCCCGAAGGTGGGGCGACCGGTGTGGCGTATGCCCGGGTTTCAACCGCGTCGATCAGATCAAGCTTCCAGGACAGCCGCTCAAGCTGCCAGTTACCCAGCCCAACCAAGGAAATGAAGATAACAGCGGCGATGGTGACTATGACCAGATCGAGCCAGAGCGGCTTTCTGGCGGTCGCCGGCTCGCTCACGGCAAGTTTCGAACGCGCTCAATCTGCTCATGAGCCGGCATCATGTTTTCATTGAGGTGGAACATCACCCAGATCGACCCCGCCAAAACGATGACCACCAGCATGAATGTGAAGCCCAGCGACATGGCCTGCCAGCCTTGTTCGGCTTTCAGATTGACGTGCAGAAAGTAGTAGACATGCACCATGATCTGGGCTGCGCCCAGCGAGAAGATCACGGTCAGTGCGATATAGACATTGTCGGTGGGCTGCCCCAACACCATCCAGAACGGAATGATCGTCAGAACGACCGACAGGGCAAAACCGGTCAGATAGGCTCTGTAGGTTGCATGACCCGCGTGGTCGCCGCCATGGGCCGGATCCGGGCTGCCGACCGGTGCGCTCTCAGCTTCATTGCTCACAGCAATACCCCTGCCAGATAGACAAGCGAAAACACGCCGATCCAGATCAGATCAAGGAAATGCCAAAACAGGCTCAGACACATAACGCGCCGCCTGTTTTCCGGAATCAGGCCGTGCAGCCGAATCTGCACAAGCAGCACGACCAGCCAGATGCAGCCAGCAGTCACATGGAGACCATGCGTTCCTACAAGGGTCCAGAAGGCTGACAGGAAGCCGCTCGCCATCGGCGTTGCGCCAAGATGCCATAAATGACTGAATTCCTTGATTTCCAGACCCAGGAAGGCCAGTCCGAACAGACCAGTCACGACAAGCCATAAGACCGTGCCCCGGGTACTCCCAGCCTCCATCTGAATGACCGCAAAGCCGTAGGTGATCGAAGAAAACAACAGAGCGAACGTCGCGACGAGGATCAGTTCGATCTCGAACAGATCTTTGGGTGCAGGGCCTGCGGCGTAGTTTTGTCCGATCACCGCATAGACCGCGAAAAGCACAGCGAAGATCAGGCAGTCGCTCATCAGATAGAGCCAGAAACCAAGCATTGTCCCGGTTTCGTGGTCGTGATCCTCCCCGTGGTGGGGATCTTCTTGCTCGTAAAAAACCAGGGTTGGATTTCCGTGCATGGTCGGTCAGCTCCCCCGTCTATTCCGCGGGCTCAGCGGCCATCGGCCCTCTGGCCGACCCGAGCCGGGCAAGCTCGGTTTGGCGGACCTGTTCAACGGGGATGTAATAGTCGCGGTTGTAGTTGAAGGTGTGCCCGATCGAATACAGGATCGAGGCTAGGAAACTGGATGCCGCAAGCCACCAGATGTTCCAGACCATCGCAAAGCCGAACACTGTCAGGATGCCGGCAATAATGACGCCGCTGGAGGTGTAACGCGGCATGTGAATTGGCGCGAAACCATCTTGTGGTGGCTTGTAGCCATTGGCCTTCATGTGATGCCAGGCATCCAGTTCGTAGACACGCGGCGTGAACGCGAAATTGTAGGCCGGCGGCGGCGACGAGGTCGACCATTCCAGAGTACGCGCGTTCCAGATGTCGCCCGTGGTGTCGCGCAGCTTTTCCCGGTTGATGATCGAGACTGCAATCTGGATCAGGAAGGCGACAATGCCGACCGCGACGAACAGCGCACCAATCAGCGCGACGATGAAATAGATGGAATAGGCCGTGTCCTCGAACTGGCTGAGACGCCGCGTCACGCCCATCAACCCAAGGACATAAAGCGGCATGAAGGCCAACCAGAACCCGATCACCCAGCCCCAGAAAGCAACCTTGCCCCAGAATGGTTCAAGGCGGAATCCGAACGCTTTTGGCCACCAATAAACGAAGCCGGCAAAAATCCCGAACACCACGCCGCCGATGATGGCATTGTGGAAATGGGCGACCAGAAATAACGAGTTGTGCAGGACGTAATCGGCAGGGGGCACCGCGAGTAGAACACCGGTCATACCGCCGACGGCAAATGTCAGCATGAATGCGACCGTCCACATCATCGGCTCTTCATATCGAATACGGCCCTTGTACATGGTGAAGAGCCAATTGAAGATCTTGGCGCCTGTCGGGATCGAGATGATCATCGTCGTGATGCCGAAGAACGAGTTGACGTTGGCGCCGGCACCCATGGTGAAGAAGTGATGCAGCCAAACGATGTAGGACAGGATCATGATCACGCAGGTGGCGTAGACCATGGATGTGTAGCCAAACAGTCGCTTGCCGGTGAAGGTGGGTACGACCTCTGAGTAGATCCCGAAGATGGGCAGGATCAGGATGTAAACCTCGGGGTGCCCCCAGATCCAAATGAGGTTCACATACATCATCGGATTGCCGCCCAATTCCGCATTGAAGAACTGGGTGCCGAGGTATCGATCAGCCGTCAGCAGCGCGTAGGTCGCGCTCAGCACGGGGAAGGTGGCAACGATCAGGACGTTGCTGCATAAAGCTGTCCAGCAGAACACGGGCAGCCGCATCCAAGTCATGCCCGGCGCGCGCATTTTGACAAGCGTGACGATCAGGTTGATGCCTGACAGCGTGGTCCCAATCCCTGCGATGTTGAGCGACCACAGATAATAGTCGACCCCGACCCCGGGACTGTACTGGCCGTTTGAAAGTGGTGGGTAGGCAAGCCAGCCGGTGGCCGCGAACTCGCCAACGAAAAGCGAGATCATCACCAGCACCGCACCCGATGTGGTCAGCCAGAAGCTGAGATTGTTGAGAAAGGGAAAGGCCACGTCGCGCGCGCCGATTTGCAGCGGCATTACATAATTCATGAAGCCGGTAACGAACGGCATCGCCACGAAGAAGATCATAATCGTGCCGTGGGCGGTGAAGATCTGATCGTAGTGGTGCGGGTCGAGGTAGCCTTCGCCACCGGATGCCGCCATGGCCTGGTGCAGGCGCATCAGGACCGCGTCGGCAAAGCCGCGCACCAGCATCACCAGCCCAAGGATCATATACATGATCCCGATCTTCTTGTGGTCGACGGTGGTCACCCACTCGCGCCAGAGATAGCCCCAAAGCCGGAAATAGGTGACGGCCCCGAAAATGCCGAGCCCGAGTATGACCGTGACGATAAAGGTCGTCAGGATGATCGGATCGTAGAAGGGAAAGGCGCCAAGTGTCAGTTTACCCAGAAGAGGATCGACCTCTGTGACGACGCGATATCCGTAACCTGACGTTGCCATGTCGATCTAATTCGCGGTCTGTGGCAACGAGAGGGGGGACTGGCGCTGCGGCGCGTCTGGCTCGACGGGACCCATCGCGGCAATGATCTCTTCGGCGCGGAACTCCAGCTCGGGTCGAATGATTGCCAGCATGCCGCGCGGGTCATCAGACGAACACAGGCCACGGAAGACCTCACGATTGAACAAGCCTGCGATGCCACCGCCACCGAGCGCATCTACCATCATCATGTCGTCGCGGCAAAGGGCACTGGGGCCAGCGCACATGTTGACGATGCGGTCCCACATGTCATCGCCGACCTCGCTGAAATAGCGTGTGTCGTCGTCGATACTGGGCTGTTGCAGCCTTTGATAAGTTGCAGTGTCGAGCGTATCCGCCGAACTGCGGACCTTGTCGACCCAGGCATCGAAGCCGGTTTCGTCCAACCCATGAAAATCGAATCTCATGTGATTGAACCCAAAACCGTTGTAGTTCGCCGAGAATCCTTCATAGACACCCGGCTCGTTAATGACGGCGTTTAGCTCGGTCTGCATGCCGGCCATTGCATAGATCTGGCCGGCCAGTGCGGGCACATAGAACGAGTTCATCACCGTGTCGGATGTGAGCTGAAACTCAATCGGCCGATCGACGATTGCAGCGGCCTCATTGACAGTCGCAATGCCCTGCTCGGGATAGATGAACACCCATTTCCAATCCATCGCCACGACTTGGACGATAAGCGGCGCGACCGTCGGGTCTGCGGGCTGTTCGGCGGAAATCCGGCGTACAGGGTCGTAGGGATTGAGCCGGTGGGTCGCCACCCAAGTCAGTCCCGCAAGGCAAATGATGATGGCCAGGGGTACGGACCAAACAACGATTTCAAGGCTGATCGAATGGTCCCAGTCGGGCGCGTATGTCGCTTTCTCATTCGATTCACGGTAGCGCCAGGCGAAGAACACGGTCAGCGCCATCACCGGCAGAATGATGATCAGCATCAGGATGGTCGAATAGATGATCAACTCTGCCTGCTGGAGGGCGATATCGCCCGAGGGTTTCATGACCACAAGGTTGCAGCCCGCAAGCATGCTGCAGGTGACCATAACGAGCAGTAGATGAGTCTTTTTCATCGACGAACCCGCAATTCGACGAGCATAGGCGCCCTGAAACCTCGAACTCGATCAAAACGGCGCAATTAACAGTGCGAATATCGAGAGTACCGAAATCGAGCCCCAAGCGGCTTCGTAGTCATACGCGTGGCGGTGGCACAATCTGCCGCATTAGGCCATAAAGTTGATCAAGACGGTGTGCGTCAGGGCCGATTCCAGGAACGCCTACCTATGAGCGAAAGCGTCGCACAAACCGAATCGCGGTCAACGCAAACAGTGACCATTGATGAGGTGATCACCACCGTCATCATGG
Source organism: Pseudomonadota bacterium (assembly GCA_039181495.1). Lineage (GTDB taxonomy): Bacteria > Pseudomonadota > Alphaproteobacteria > Rhizobiales > Tepidamorphaceae > JBCDCP01. Next base: position 7,673 of record JBCDCP010000064.1, read on the forward strand.
CGCGTGTGACGGACTATTTTGGCTTCTTCGTCTATGCCATCGCGTCGGCGCGGGTGTTCCCGAGACTGTTCTTTCCGACCTATGACCCGGTGACCGGGACATTGATGTCTTTCGCGATCTTCTCGCTGGCATTTCTCGCCAGGCCGATCGCAAGCATGATTGGCAGGCGAGTTCAGCGGGGGATCGGTCAGGCCGGAAAAATCTCGATCGCGTTGATGATTTTCGGCAGCTCGACAGCGGCCATCGGGTTGCTGCCTGGGTACGAAACCCTTGGCTGGGTCGCACCAACGCTCTTGGCTGCATTGCGGTTCACCCAGGGCCTTGGGCTTGGCGGCGCATGGGACGGCATAACCATGCAATTGCAGAATGCCGCGCCGGATCATCGCAAGGGCCTCTACGGAATGGTGCCGCAGCTTGGTGGCCCAATTGGATTTTGCGTTGCCGCTTCGCTGTTTTTTGTGCTGACCGGGTTCCTGACCGACGAGGAATTCATGAGTTTTGGCTGGCGCTTTGCATTTTTTGGAGTGATGGCGGTCAACGTGGTCTCATTGTTTGCCCGGCTGCGTTTGCTGACTGCCGACTTCGGCGCCGAGAAGATTCCCGTTCAGTCTGCGCCAATCCCCGAGCTCTTCCGCCATCAGTGGCGGCCGATCATGATCTCAACGTTCATGCCGCTCGCCAGCTACGCCTTGCTCCACATGGTGACGGTGTTCCCGCTGGCATATGCAATCCTCTATGCGAACCAGGCAATATCGACGATCCTGCTGATCCAACTTGCGGGCGGCGCCCTTTCGGTTGTCTCGGTGATTGCCTCAGGCGTTCTTTCGGACCGATATGGACGGCCACGCGTATTGGGCGCTTGTACGGCATTAATACCGCTGCTTTGCCTGACCATTCCGACGCTTTACACCTACCCCGCAGTCTACATCATCCTCGGTTTCGTTCTTCTTGGCCTTGCGCACGGCCAATCCAGCGCGATCGCGCCAACGCGGTTCGCACCGGAATACCGCTATTCCGGCGTGGCGATGTCGACAAACCTGTCATGGATTTTCGGGGCGGCTTTCGCACCCCTGGTTGGGCTGGCTCTAACAGCTAAATTCGGACTGTGGGCGTCCGCGCTCTACCTTCTGTCCGGTGCGATCGTGACAGCCGTCGTGCTGTATATTCGCTACGGCCGAGAGCCAACGCCAGCGTAATACGCACTGCGCGTTCCTTTATTCGGATGCACGCAACCGCTGCTGTGAACTCTCTAAGTAAGGGATTCAGCGAAAGGCACAAAACACGCTAATCGGGTACTATGCAACTCAATGCCGGGTGAACCGGCGCGTTGTGCGTGGGGGCGTTATCTGTGCCGTGGGACGTGCGATCCGCATGCCCGATTGTGCTCGCAGCCGGGCTGCTCTTGTTTGCGGGTCATGCTGTGAGAGCAGAAGACCAGCGCGGATGGCAGAGTCTCGGATCCCCCGAGAGCCTGACCATCCTCGGCGGCGATTTCTCGGTTCGCAACCGGTTCGTCTCCCTGACCGAAATCCATGCCTTCGGATCAGAAGGTTTCAACGAGCCCGGCTGGCGTCTCCGCATTCAGGGCGGGGGCGGTGAGTATGGCGGCGATCCGCTGTGGACGCCAAAGTATGCCGCAGAGGCGATGGTTGGCTACTCCTGGTGGCGCGGCGACTATGGCGGAACCGTCTATGCCGGCTGGGCAGCGAACTATCACGATGCCCTCCCCAGCCAGCTCCAGCATGGTTTCGATGATGGCCCCGCCGTGCTTGTGGAAGCCTGGTGGCGCCCCGCAGAGCGGGTAACCCTTTCGGCCTGGAGTGGCTACGAAGAACCATACGAAATGATGCAGGGTGGCGTGATGGCCGAGCGGCAGGTCACCGATCAATGGTCAGCATTGGCAACGGGCCGGGCAGGCAGTGATGATGCCGGTGACTACTGGGCTGCCGAGGGTGGTATCGGCTACAGCTTCAAGGCCCCCTTCATGATGATGGGACCGCCACAGGATCAGGCGTTACGCCTGTTCGGGGGTGTGTCGGCCGATGGCGATGACAGCGACATCAGCTTCCGGTTCGAACTGCTGTTCTGGAACCGGCACTGATCGACATGAGCCTAGCGGCTATCGATCCGCTCAAGAACGGCATCGAGCATCGGATTCTCCGCAGCGAACACGTACTCCGACTGCGTCACCGTCACGTCGCTCGCGCCCGCCTTGCGCAAGGCTTCGATGAAGGCGTAGAGCGTCGTGTCCGGGCAGCGGAAGCGCGAGGTTTCGCCCCAGCTTCCGAGCCACGCCGCGCCCTCAACGCCGTTGAATTTTTCGCCCGAGCCGGCATCAGGAAAGCGGGCGCGAAGGTCCCGGGTGGTCCGGCCGGTGGTTTCGGCGGCAATCCGGTCGAGCACGGTGCGCAGCGTGTCGCGGGTTTCACCGGCCCATGGAGCTGCAAGCGAAGCGACGAGATTGGCTTCGCTTTCAAGGATCACGCCATCGGGCAGAACTTTCAGCGCATTGGCGGCCAATGTTGCGCCGGTGGTGGTGATATCGACGATCAGATCCGCCGTGCCGGAAGCCGGCGCCCCTTCGGTCGCGCCAAGGCTCTCGACGATGCGGTAGTCGGCCATGCCGTGGCGGGCGAAGAAGGTGCGCGCCAGCGTCACATATTTCGTCGCCACGCGCAGCCTGCGGCCATGGCGGGCACGAAAGCCCCGCGCCACGTCGGCCAGATCAGCCATGGTCTCGACATCGATCCAGAATTGCGGCACCGCCACAACCACGCGGGCATGGCCAAAACCGAGTGGCGTAACGAAGGCGAGCCTGTCGCCAGCATCAGCGATTCGTTCGCGGATCAGATCTTCGCCGGTAACGCCGAGATGGACGCTGCCGCGGGCGAGCTCTCCGGCGATCTCGGATGCCGACAGGAACAGAACTTCCGCGCCAGGTACACCAGCGATGGTGCCGCGATAATCGCGGACGCCGCGCTCGCGCTTGAACACAAGGCCTGAGCGGCGGAAGAACGCATCGGCGTTTTCCTGCAACCGCCCCTTGGAGGGCACGGCAAGAATGAGATTGGTGCTCATCGTGCCCCTCCCCGGCTGAGGATCCGGTCGACCCAGACCGAGTAACCGACCGCCGCAACGGGTTTGCTCGCACCGAGCGCGGAGAGAAGCTGGTCATAGCGGCCGCCGCCAACGAGCGGGACATCGCTGGCATCAGTTGTGTCGCTGCCGTCGGTCACTTCGAAGACGAAGCCCGAATAATAGTCGAGCTGGCGGCCAAAGCTGGCGACAAAAGACAGCCCCGGTGCCTGCCCCGGCAGGACATCACGCAAGGTGCTCTGGATCATCTCGGTGCGGTCAGCCAGCGTGTCGAGCACATCGTCCAGCATGATCCCGGCATCCCGTGCGATGGCGCCGATCTGATCGAGCGCTTCGCCGGGTGGGCCGGCTATGGCCGAGATCATCGTGAGGACATCGCGTGCCTCCGTCGTGAGCACAGCCGCGTCTGCGCCTTGCGCGCGTTCGACGATGCGCTCGGCGATTTCATCTGCGGTCCGGCCGCCAACTGGGGCAATGCCGGCCATATCGGCCATGCGCGAAACGAGGGCTCGCACGGCCTCGGCCGGCATGTCGGCGAACTGGTCGGCCCCAGTTGCCTGCCGGGACTCGGTTGCGTCATCGGTCAGCGCGCGGGCGACGCCGCCGGCGCGGCCGAAACCGGCCCGCAATCGCCGCATGGCCGGTGCCGGCACCTCAAGCGCTTCGGCTGCCGCAAGGAACAGGGTCGGATCTCCAAGCCTGAGCGCCGGTGTCATCAGCCCGAGGCGTGAGGCTGTCTCGATCCCCTCGCCGACGATCTCGGCATCGCGGGCCAGCGGCATATCATCGCCAAAGCTCTCGACGCCGGCCTGAAGGAACTCATCAGGCTCGCCGCCGCCGGAGCGATGGCGAAAGACCGGACCGGCATAGGAATAGCGGGTCGGAGCGCTCAGATCACCCGAGGCCAGGTGGTAGAGGCTGACCGGAATGGTGAAATCTGGACGCAGGCAGAACTCGCGGCCCGCAGGGTCGGTAGCGAGCAGCAATCGCGCGCGGATGTCTTCGCCCGAGAGGTCAAGGAACGGCTCCAGCGGCTGCAAGATCGCTGGCTCGATGGCCGTGTAGCCCCGGCGCGCGGCTTCCGCGCGCAGGGTCTCCAGCGCGGCGATGGATTTCTTTGTCAGGTCGGAAGCAGGCATGAGCCTCAGGCCCCCTCGCCTTGGTCAAGGCCATGCCTGTAAAGGACCGCGCGGACTGTCTCGACCAGCTTGTCCTCGGGCACGGTTTCCTGCGCTGCCTCGCGCAGCCGCTGGAACTCGTCACGATCTTCCATCGTGTCATCGATGGCCGCACCGGCGATCATGTCCTTGACGACCACTTGGTTGCTCTCGGCTTCGTCGGAACCCTGAATGATCACGCAAGGGCTGCCGCGCTTGTCAGCATAGTCGAGCTGCTTGCCGAACTGCTTGGGATTGCCGAGGAACAGCTCCGCCTTCAGCCCGGCATTTCTAAGCTGGCTGACAAAACGCTGATAGTCGGCCAAGCGGTCACGATCCATAACGGTGACGACGACCGGACCGTCCGCTTTTCCGATGTCCAGCTTGCCAAGCGCCTTCAGCGCCGCCATGAGCCGGCTGACGCCGAGCGAGAAGCCGGTGGCCGGCACCGGCTGGCCGCCAAAGCGGGCAACGAGACCATCATAGCGCCCGCCGCCAGCGACGGAACCATAGCGCGCCTTCTCGCCCTTCTCGTTGACTGTTTCGAATAGCAGTTCGACTTCGAAGACGGGGCCGGTGTAATATTCGAGTCCACGGACCACAAACATCGAAATGAATACTCGATCGTCATAACCAGCTGCTGTTATCGCTTGGCTGAGTTGATCCAACTCATGAAAACCAACCTCGGTGAGATCATTTTTTCCAGCCAGGGCTGAAATTCGATCGAGCAGTTGTACGTGTCGATCGATCGGCTCCTCGAAAAGCTCCATCAGACGGTCGATCCGACCCTCATCCAGCCCGGCGCCCTTCGTGAAGTCGCCGCTCTCATCTTTGCGACCTTCTCCCAAGAGAAGGCGCACACCCTCAATCCCAAACTTGTCTAGCTTGTCGATCGCCCGCATCACGGTTAGCCGTCGACCGGCGTTTTCTTCACCGCCCAGGCCGATAGCCTCCAACATGCCATCGAGGATTTTGCGGTTGTTCACCCGGATAACGTAGTGCGGGACCTTGTTGCCCGCCTCGTCAAACTCGTACAGCCCTAGGCTGTCCATTACATCGGCCATCATCATGCAGATTTCCGCATCCGCCGCGGGGCTAGATGACCCCACCGTATCGGCATCGAACTGCATGAACTGCCGGAAGCGTCCCGGGCCGGGCTTTTCGTTGCGGAAGACCGGGCCGAGCCGGTAGCTCCGATAGGGCAGCGTCAGATCGTTCCGGTTCTCTGCCACATAGCGGGCCAAAGGCGCGGTGAGGTCGTAGCGCAGGGACAGCCACTGCTCGTCATCATCCTGGAACGAGAACACCCCCTCATTGGGCCGGTCCTGATCGGGCAGGAACTTCCCCAGCGCATCGGTGTATTCGATGATCGGGGTCTCGACCGGATCGAAACCGTAGCGCTCGAATACGCCGCGCACGGTTTCCATCATGGCCTGAGTTGCGCGCAGATCGGCAGCGTCACGGTCCTGAAGGCCGCGCGGCAGGCGCGCCCGCACCTTATTCGGCTTCTTTTTCTGCTTCTTATCGGCCATCGGACCAGCGCCCGGCTTTGAATCAAACAAAGCCGGCGGCGGTCTGCCCCCGGCCTCGAGTTTCATTGTTTCCAGTGTTGCGCGCGTTGGTAATGCAGAAGCCGCAGCCGGGCAAGGCTGCGCTATGGACGAGACTTAATACGCGGGCCCCGGCTGGTCATTCCCGACCAGCCGGGGTGTTGTTCGCTAACCGAACAGGCTCAGGCCACCGCCAGCGTCTCGCCCGCGAGCCAGCCCGAGATCGCTTCAATCTCGACCGGCGGGATGTTGTGCCCCGCGGTGTGGCTGAACCGGCTGACCTCGGCGCCACCCATCTCAAACCATTCGGCAACCTTGTCGCCGTGGCCGGGCGGTGTGATCGGGTCGTTGGAGCCGAAGGTGATCAGCACCGGCTTGCCGTTCAACTTGGGATGCATGACCGGCTCAAAGGGAATGAGCGGGTGCATGATCACCGCGCCACCCATGATCGCCGGCTTCACGAACATCAGATTGGACAGAATGTTCGCGCCATTTGAATAGCCCATGCCAAAGGCGTGCTCCGGCTCGCGGCCATGCTCGGCCAGCACTGACGGGATGAACTCACCAAGACGCTCGGTGCGCATGGCAAGATCGTCCATGTCGTAGACGCCATCGCCCAGGCGTCGGAAGAAACGCAGATTGCCCATTTCGTTCACGTCGCCGCGGATCGCGATGCGTGCTGCGTCCGGAGCCACGATACGCCCCAGACCCATGAAGGACTCGTCGTCGCCACCAGTGCCATGCAGTAGCACCAGGGTACGCTTGTCGCCATTGCGGGCTCTTTCATAACTGTAGTGGTATGTCGGCTCGGTCATGATGTCTTTCCTCGACGCATTGCCGGGCGGAAAATGCTCCGCCCGGCATGCCCTGAGTCGGGTTGGTTAGGCCACCAGCTTGGGCAGGCTTTGCTTAAGCTGGGCTCTGAGATGCTCGTGTTGACTTGGCAGCTTCAGACCTGTCCCAAGCGCTTCGGCTGCCTCGTCACGGGTGAACCCCGGGTTTTCAGTGGCAATCTCAAACAGTGTTCCGCCTGGCTCCCGGAAATAGATCGCATGGAAATAGTCGCGATCGATCACCGGTGTCACCGCGGTGCCTGTTTCCAGGATCCGCTTGCGGGCGATGGCATGTGCGTCATCATCGCTCACCGAAAAGGCGACGTGGTGAACGCTGCCCGCGCCAAGTCCGGGCGGAGTTGCATCGTCGGCCTGCACGAGATCAACGATGCCGGCTGCACTGTCGCCGGTTGTTTCCAACCGGATAACGCCGGGGCCGGTTTGGGCGACACGATAGCCCATGGCGTGCGTCATCAGATCCGCCGTCGGTGACAGATCAGCCAGCCGCAGCGTCACTCCGCGAAAACCATGCACGGCGTGATCAGCATCAACGCCGTTGCCGACCCAGCCGCCACGCGGGTCGGCCGGAGTTTCGATCAGCGCAAACGGCAGTCCGTCGGGATCTTCGGCGACAATGATGTTTTCGCCGAAGGGTGTCGTGGCCTGGCTTGCGCCGTGATTGGCCAATCTCTCCGTCCAGAACTGCAGCGAGCCTTCCGGTACTGCAAACTGCGTCAGTGCCACCTCACCTGCGCCGGGCCGGCCGCGTCTCATATGCGACCAGGGGAAATAGGTCAGAACGGTGCCGGCATGGCCCAGCTCATCGCCGTAATAGAGGTGATAGGTGCCGGGATCGTCGAAGTTGACGGTCTTCTTGATAAAGCGCAGGCCGACGTTTCTGGACCAGAAGTCGAGATTGGCCTGGGGGTCCGATGCAATGGCCGTGACATGGTGCAGGCCGTTGACCGGTGATGTGGTGTCGGTGCTCATTTCGGGCTCTCCACTCGAGGGCGGCTGTGTTGTTCTGAGATCTAGCACCTGAAGTTCGTTGCAAAAGTCGCAATAATCGGAACCGTAGGTTCGGGAAACGCGAACAACGTCCCAGATGGAGTCATTTCGTTAACGCTTCTTGCGACATCCGGTGGCGCGCTTGCCCGAGGCTGTTTACCGAGTCTTGACTCTGCGGCGTGCGCCTCTTATCTCCTCGCCGCAGCGTTAGCACTCACAGAAGATGAGTGCTAACGACCCCCGAACCCCAAGAATTCAACTGTGTAGACAGGAGACGCACATGGCTTTCCGTCCTCTGCATGACCGCGTGGTGGTCAAGCGCATCGACGAAGACGAGAAGACAACCGGCGGAATCATCATTCCCGACACCGCCAAAGAGAAGCCCCAGCAGGGCGAAGTTGTCGCCGTTGGCCCAGGCGGCCGCGACGAAGACGGCGAGCGCATCCCCATGGATGTCAAGGCTGGCGACATCGTGCTGTTCGGCAAATGGTCGGGCACCGAAGTCAAGATCGACGGTGACGAACTCCTGATCATGAAGGAGTCGGACATCATGGGCGTTCTTGAGGGAATGTCCGCAGCCAAGGCCGCCTGAACCGGCTTTCTGCTGACCTAGAGACCGGTACAGCCCAAACACAGCCCGACGGTCTTGCCGCCGACAACGTGATCGGAATGCGATCCTACAAGCGGCAGGGCACTTAACGGCACCGGGTGCCGGCGAACCCCGAACAGTTGAGCCGCAAGGCTTGAGGAGAATGAGTGTTTTCAAAGCACTCGCAGTGGATGAGAAGGAGCTGTTTCGATGGCTGCCAAAGACGTCAAATTTTCAACTGACGCCCGCGACAAGATGCTCAAGGGTGTCGATGTGCTGGCCAATGCCGTACGGGTCACGCTTGGCCCCAAAGGCCGTAATGTCGTTCTCGACAAGGCCTTCGGTGCACCGCGCATCACCAAAGACGGTGTGACCGTCGCCAAGGAAATCGAACTGGAAGACAAGTTCGAGAACATGGGCGCACAGATGGTGCGCGAAGTCGCTTCCAAGACCAACGACGTTGCCGGCGACGGCACCACGACTGCAACCGTTCTGGCCCAGTCGATCGTCAAGGAAGGCGCCAAGGCCGTAGCCGCGGGCATGAACCCGATGGATCTCAAGCGCGGCATCGACATGGCCGTTGCTGAAGTCGTCAAGGACATTTCCAACAAAGCCCAGACGATCAAAGACTCTGAAGAAGTAGCTCAGGTCGGCACGATTTCTGCCAATGGTGACACCGAGATCGGTACGATGATCTCTGACGCCATGCAGAAGGTCGGCAATGACGGCGTTATCACGGTTGAAGAAGCCAAGTCTCTTGAAACCGAACTGGAAGTTGTTGAAGGCATGCAGTTCGACCGCGGCTACCTGTCGCCGTACTTCGTGACCAATGCCGACAAGATGATCGCCGATCTCGAAGATCCCTACATCCTGCTGCACGAGAAGAAGCTCTCGAACCTGCAGTCGATGTTGCCGATCCTCGAATCCGTCGTTCAGTCCTCACGTCCGCTGCTGATCATTGCAGAAGACGTGGAAGGCGAAGCACTGGCGACCCTGGTCGTCAACAAGCTGCGTGGCGGCCTCAAGATCGCCGCCGTCAAGGCACCGGGCTTTGGTGACCGCCGCAAGGCCATGCTCGAGGACATCGCGATCCTCACCGGCGGCCAGGTCATTTCCGAAGACCTCGGCATCAAGCTTGAGAATGTCACGCTCGACATGCTCGGCACCGCCAAGAAGGTGAACATCTCCAAGGAAGAAACCACCATCGTCGATGGTGCGGGCACCAAGGACCACATCGAAGGCCGTGTCGCGCAGATCCGCGCCCAGATTGAGGAAACCTCGTCCGACTACGACCGTGAGAAGCTGCAGGAGCGTCTGGCCAAGCTTGCCGGCGGTGTTGCGGTGATCCGCGTCGGCGGAGCGACCGAAGTCGAAGTGAAGGAAAAGAAAGACCGCGTCGATGATGCGCTGAACGCCACCCGCGCTGCGGTGGAAGAAGGCATCGTACCGGGCGGTGGCGTTGCACTGCTGCGGGCATCGAAGTTCATCGATGCCACCGGTGAAAACGCCGATCAGGAAGCAGGCATCAACATCGTCCGCCGCGCCCTGCAGGCACCGATCCGCCAGATCGCCGAAAACTCCGGCGATGAAGGTTCGGTCGTGGTTGGCAACATCCTGAGCGAAAACAAGGCCGCTTACGGCTTCAACGCAC
>JBCDCP010000065.1:0-17402 GCA_039181495.1 Pseudomonadota bacterium
ATTGTCACCGTCTTGGTCATTTGAGGCCCAGACTATGATGAAATTACCGTTAGCGAGCTTGCTAACGTCGGCATATTGCTGAACGTCTCTCGTTGTCGTGTTAGCCCTCGTCTCATTTCCAATCTTCTGATCGTTACCATCGAAAATCTGGAAATAGACTCCTTTCAACTCGCCGGAAATTCCAGTGGTGCCCGAACTCTCCCAAACAACGACGTAGTTCTCGCCCTCCAGGTTAGCTGCAGATGCGTTTCTCTGCGCATCCTGGGCGAGTGAGTTGATCCGGAACTTCTCGCCGATTTTTAGGCCGTCGTTGCCATAACGTTGGCCGAAAAGACCCACTGTCAGGCTGTCTTCTTGATTGTTAGTCCATATGGCAATGAATTCGTCTTCTTGTGGGACAATCGCTGGCTCACTAACTGAGCCGTTGGTGGTTACATCTAGCCGGAACTGTGTGCCAACAAGCGATCCGGAGTCGGTGACAAGTTGACCGTAGACAGCCGAAAATCGGCTCGCACCAAACGGCTCCTGATTCCACGCGACAAGCAAATTGCCATCGCTGAGTCTTACGATTGTCGGATTGCTCGGCCTTGTCTCCCCAAAGCCATTTATCTTGAATTCGTTCCCAATACGTTGGCCGTCATTCGACAAGATCTGTCCAAAAATACCAGTGTCATCCTGATCTAAGGTGTTTCGAGATGTCCAAACAGCGAGTATTTGTTCCTCATTGAGCACCGCGAGCGTTGGTGCAAATTGATCACCCTGAGTGGACGAATTGATCTGAATGTCTGATGTGGTCGGTTCAAGAACTGATGCTGCAGAAAAAACCGCCTTCACAACCGGCGCGTCGGCCACTGGCGTCACCGTGATCGCAATGCTCGCCTCTTTCGAGACATCACCATCGCCGTCTTCGATGGTGTAGGAAATCGAGTCCGGCCCGCTGTAGTTTTCATCAGGCGTGTATTCGACCTTGCCATTGACGATCTCCGCGGTACCGTTTGCCGGGTTCGCGGTAATGACGATCGTGTCTTGCGATGACTCACCGTCCGCACCGAACTTGTCGTTCGTCAGCACGTCGATCTCTACGGGCGTGTCTTCATCGGTTTCAACGGTGTCGTCCACCGCGACCGGCAGGTCGTCATCAACCTTGACCGTGAACTCGCCGCCTGCATTGGAGCCATCCGCATCGGTGGCGATGAAACCAAACGTCAGATCGATGTCGTCTTCGATGCCCGGTTCGGAATGGTCGAGATTGCCAATCAGGAAGAACCGATAGCCGCCGTCGTCGTCGTCGGAGAGTTGCAAATCAAAGACGAGGTCCTGCCGGTCATCGCGGCCGGGCCCGCGATAGGCCTTGAGGATGGTCTTGTCATCATTCAGAACGTATTCGATCTGAACGTTGTTCGAGGTCAGGCCGACCGGTGCGGCGATTGCCGGATCAAATGTGACGGACCGATCGCCAATGCCGCCGGGGGGATCCTGTTCGCGGCCGTCGCTGCCTTGGTCGGCATCATCGGCACCCCAGTCGATATCGAGGTCACCTGCGGCGGTTGGAATGCTGGGATCAGGCAGATCATCGCCATCCGCGTCATCGCTATTGCCGGCACGCAGATCGTCCTCATCGACAAACCGGTTGGTGTCGGGCCTACCGATCGTCGGCACGGTATCCTTGACGGTGATTTCGAGCGTTCCTGGCTCGGTATCGCCGTCAGAATCGATCAACAGATAATCGAATTCCTCGACCGGATTTTCGCCAAGGATGTAAGTGATATCCAGATTATCGATGTATATCTCGTCGCCGCGGTCGAAATCGTCATCCACAGTGATGCGAATCGTTGTGGTGTCGGAGATGTAATCGGAAATGTCGAACGACACCGATGTGTAGTTACCTGGGTCATCGTCATCGACTTCGATCAGAAGATCGAAATCGATACCGTCGGCGGAAACAAACACCCGGACGTCTTCGTTGTCCCGGTTGACCGACTCTCGATAGTCGAAGCTCAGGATTGCCGAATAGGCACCCGTCAGGTCGACACTGCGCTCGATGCCGTCGCGACCGCCGTTCCGACCGCCACGGCTGAACTCCAGAGCGCCATCGCCACGATCCTGCACGATCCTGATCGATCCGTCGTCCGGCTGTCCGCCATCATCCTCGACCCAGGTCGACGCCCATCGGGCGGTGCCGTCCTCGTTGGAATAGGACTCGGCCTCAAACTGGTCGCGGACACTGAATGTCTGTGAAAAATGGTTGAAGTCGTCGGGAGCGGTGTACTCATAAGACCCGTCCGAAGAGATCACCAGTTTGCCGCCGGCAGCGGTCTGATCGATGGTCAGGGATCCGCCATCGGGCACACGCTGGATCGTGCCGTTATGGACAATGCCGGCGATCCGGCCCGGGTCATCGGCGCCGACTTCGTCATTGGTCAGAACATTGCCGCTGATGACAGTGGGGTCGCCCTCGACCACCATGTTGGTGTCATCGATGGTCTCGGGGCCATCATCGTCAAAGGTGACATTGGCGCCGATATCGAGCAGATCCGTGCTGACGACATCACCGTCATTGTCGGTTATCGAGACCTGGGCAAACAGGGTCCCGTCGCGGATTTGTTCAAACTCGTCCGATGTTCCCGGGTCGGTATGAAGCAGCGACTTGAACTGGACAATGCTGACCCGGCCGAAATCGTCGATATGCAGAGCAAAGACGATCTCGCCCGAATCGTCGAGCGGCTCCCGCTGGCCGACGCGGCCAACCACGAGATCGCCATCCTTGAACAGACGGACGACTTCGCGTTCGGTTGTTGATAGACCTGAATTCGCGCCATCACGGACAATAAGATCAACGTTGAAGTTGGCGACCGGCTCATCGGCACCGACCCTGAAGTCGCCATCGAGCACATTGAAGCGCGCATAGATCGCTCCGGAGAGGCCATCGGGCCCGGGCGGGTTGAGACCGACCTCGGCGTTCAGGCTTGAGAACAACCCGACCACGTCGGGGTCATAGATCTGGTTGTCCTCGTCAAACACATTGTCGCTGTGCAGGCCGTAGGTCTCATCGATCCGGACATAGTCGACGATCTCCACCACGAGTTCGGGGATGTCGTCGCGGATGTTGAGGACCACCTTGCCATCGAGCGGAATAGTGTCGCCGTCGCCATCGGTGGCTTCGAGAATGGCGCCGAAGTCGATGAAGTCCAACCGGCCGGCCGGATTCACCGTCGTGTCGGTCTTGAGCGCGGTGTTCTCGCCATCGCTATCGATATGGTCGAGTTGGTCGAACAGCCGGACCCCGACACCGCCGGTTGCGGGGTTGAGGCCGATCAGCATAACGGGCCGGTCGAGGAACGGATCGGGGATGATGCCGCCCACCACATCGACGTAACCGAACAGCAGATTGCCGAACCAGGCGAACTCCACCAGCCCTCCCTTGGAGAGCAAGCCAAGATCGTTCATCGCGTCGGCGGCGCCGGTTTTGAAGCCAAAACGCCCGCTTTCGGCAGGGCCGTCGGCGCCAAAGGAGACGACGTTGCGCAGAGACCCGGTGGCCCCGGCCGCAAAGCCAAAGCCAACGAAATCGAAAACGCTGTCACCATCGGGGCTGGTGCCGCGCGACAGGACATTGAAGATGTCGTCCTCGTCGACCTCGATCTCGAGCGCGCCGGTGGCCACCGGAGTGTCATCGTCGACGGAGACCGTGAAACTGCCGGTCAGCGCATCGCCATCGGAGTCGGTGGCGATGAAGCCGAAGTCGAGGTCGATGTTGTCCTCGGTGCCGGCCTCATTGTGGTCGAGACGGCTCTGCAGGCGGAAGGTGTAGCTGCCGGCATCGTCATCATTCACCGAGGCGATGAACACAGGGCGGCCGCCCGCCGTGGCAGTCAGGACAGTGCCATCATCGTTCAACTCATAGCGGACCTGAACGCCATCCGAGGTCAGGCCGTCCGGCTCGGCTCCATCCAGGTCGGGATCGAACACAACCGAACGATCGCCGGTGCCTGACGGCGAATCCTGACGCGCACTCGTGCCATCATCGGTGTCGTCCGCACCCCATGCGATGCCGAGAATTCCGGTGGCCAGCGTGCTGCTGTTGATCGGAAGATCGTCACTGCGGTCGACAACATCATTGTTGCCATCGGCTAGGTCGTCCTCATCTACCTCGCCTCTGGTCGGTCTGCTGACAAAGGTCGGGGCATCATCGTCGACGTAGACCGTGAAACTGCCGGTCAGCGCATCGCCATCGGAGTCGGTGGCGATGAAACCGAAGTCCAGGTCGATGTTGTCCTCGAGTTCGGCGTCATCTTTGTCGTGGTCGAGTTTGCCCTGCAGGCGGAAGGTGTAGCTGCCCGCATCGTCATCATTCACCGAGGCGATGAACACGGGCCGACCGCCCGCCGTGGCAGTCAGGACCGTGCCGTCATCGTTCAGCTCATAGCGGACCTGATCACCGTCCGAGGCCAGGCCGTCCGGTTCGGCGCCATCAAGGTCGGGATCGAAGACAACCGAACGATCGCCGGTGCCCGAGGGCGAATCCTGGCGTGCGCTCGTGCCATCATCTGTATGGTCTGAGCCCCACGCGATCCCGAGAACGCCGGTGGCCAGCGTGCTGCTATTGATCGGCAGATCGTCGCTGGTATCGATGACATCATTGTTGCCACCGGCGAGGTCGTCCTCATCGACCTCGCCTCTGGTCGGTCTGCTGACAAAGATTGGGGCGTCATCGTCGATCGAGATTGTGAACGTGCCGGTAGTCCGGTCGCCATCGGAGTCGATGGCAATGAACCCGAAATCGAGGTCGATGTTGTCCTCGAGGTCGGCGTCATTTTTGTCGTGGTCGAGTTTGCTCAACAGCCGGAAGGTGTAGCTGCCCGCATCGTCGTCATTCAGCGAGGCGACGAACACAGGGCGACCACCCGCCGTCGCGGTCAGGACGGTATTGTTGGTGCTCAGCACATACTCGATCTGAACACTGTCGGAGGTCAGGCCACTGGGTTGGGCACCGTCTAGTCTGGGATCGAACGAGACTGACCGGTTGGCCGTGCCGGTCGGGGTATCCTGGCGTGCACCCGTGGCGCTGTCGAAGCCATCAGCGCCCCAGTCAACGCCCAGCGAACCGGTCGCCAGGGTGTCGCTGTTGATCGGCAAGTCGTCGCTGGTATCGATGACGTCATTGTTGCCATTCGTGGCGAGATCGTCCTCATCCACCGTGCCGGCATCAGCCCCGTTGGCAACTGGCGCATCATCGAAAACCTGAAGCTCGAACTCCGCAGTCGCGACATCGCCGCTGGCGTCAGTGACGGTGAATTCGATTGTCATGAACAGCGGATCGTCGATACCACTCTCATCACCATCTGGGTGGTCGAAGGGCGCCTGCTGGGTGAAGGTGAAGGCGCCTGTTGCCGGGTCAGTGACCTCGACGATGAACACCGGTGTGCCCGACGTCGTTGTCCCGGTCAGCGTCAAGCCATTCGGCGAGACCGTGACCACGACCGCTTCGCCGCCGGATGTAAACGGTATCTCGGCGGGCGGCGTTGTAACCTCGCTGTCCGCAATCCCTGTCTGCGTACCGGCGTCGGGTGTGACATAGGCGATGGCGGTGACGACGCCGCCGGAGAAGATCAGATTGCCGCCGACCGATTGCTCCAGAAAGGTGTCTGGGGGGACGGCATCTTCGCTGAGGCTGAAGCGTCCAGAAAAGCTGGCAGTTGGCACCGGGTTGAAGACGATGTCCGTCAGTCTTTGCTGCGGCACAAAAAAGCCGCTGCCACCATCGGCAAGCCCGCCATTGCCTTCGCTGGTGATGCTGTTGCCATCGAGCGGGCCGCCGCCATTGTTGGGCCCGTCGAACTGCGTGCCGCCGCCTGCGGTTTGTGGTGTCTCGCCGTCAGCCGTGCCTTCGGCGATCTCCGGCGGTTCATTGCCCACGTCGAACAGATCGAGGAATTCGGCAATGGTCAGCGCACGGGAGGCAAACTGAATCGTCTCGACCTCGGGCTCGCCGGTTTCGGCGTTGAAGAAGCCTTGCAGCTGAATGACTGCGCCGTCAGGGAAAACAATGAACAGATCGGTCGACGAACGCTGGTAGCTCTGGGGCAGGTCCTCGATCCGGGAGAAGTCAACCGCCGCCACCTGCGCAACAGAGATGACAACCAACTGGTCGGCTGCCGGCTTGTTCAGAACCACTGGGCCAACAGTGTTCGTCGTTGCATCTTGTGTCGGATTGGTGTCGCCACCACCGGTGTCGGCTTGTGCAATACGCATCTCGCAAACCCATGAACGTCTCAGTTCCCCAAGCGATTGTTAATACAATCTTCACGAACGTGGGAGTCTGAAACGGCTCCGGAATGGAGGGCGCTCAAGATTAACCTTAAGACGTCATAAGCCGTCGAGTTTGAAAAACCACTTCAGCGATTTATTTATCAAATTAAATTGTAATATATTTTTCCGTTTTTTCGAATTTATAAATAATAAATTCGTTCTAAGAAATAAAATTGGCGAGTATGGAAGAAAATTCACTGAAACTCGTGTTCTCGGGCGCGTGAATACATGTCCACGTTCGGAATCGACCGGAATGGCAAACCGCGACCGGTGTGGACTAGGGTGGTATCGACGTGAATGGCATAAAATCACGGCGAGCCGTGGCAGTCGGGCCACAATTCAATCGCACAGAATGGCCGCTCGGAGCGGGGGTCGCAGGTTCGAATCCTGCCACTCCGACCAGTGTTCGAAGTCCCCGATCCTACTGAATGGCTGGCGGTTGAACCGTCGGCAGTTGGCCGAGCAGCCTTTGCATCGCGGCCTTGACTCCCTGGTGCGACAATAGCGAACGGGTCGGCTCTGGCGGCTGATCAAATACCAGACCGAGGTGGGGAACCGGATCGATCGGGGCGTAGCGCGTCTGCCCGTCTGCCGGCAGGGTTTGCAGCAAGCTTGCGATATCGCGCGGCTTGGCCGGGAAGGGTTGCGGCACGGGAGCGACGCCAGGAGATGGGTTGACCACGCCTGTGATGATCGGGGCTCCAGCTGCACCAGCCAGCTGCCGGCGTGGCGGCGGCGCAACGTAGTCGGGAAAGTCGATCGGCCGATCCATGATGCTGATCCTGGCCGCTGGCGCCGCAGTCTGTTGCCTGCGCTTCATCGCGACAATTCGGCGATAGCTCTGCTCAATCCGTGCACGCAGTTGCGTGCCCGGCTGTGCCTGCGCTTCCAGCGTCCGGATGACGCGATCCGGCAGTGCGGCCCAGTTTTCCCCTAAAGCGGTGTACATCAGGATGTCATTGCCGGCCATGACCGCCCGGATCAGGGCGTCCTCGAAGCCGAACTCCTTGCGAATGGCGCCCATCTGAAGATCATCGGTGATGATCACCACGTCGGGGCTCATCTGGCGCAACAGTCCGAGTGCGCCCTGAGACAGGCTGGCCGGAGTCCGCGGCGGACCGCCGGCATTGAGGCGACTGTGATAAAGGTGGCCGCTCATCACCATGTCCACTGTGCCATTGGCGATCATCTGCCGGTAGGGCTCGAGTTCCGCATCCTTCCAGGTTTTGGTGATGTTGGTGAAGCCGAGATGACTGTCACCGCTGCTCGATCCGTGGCCGGGAAAGTGCTTCAGGGTCGTCAAGACACCGTGTTCACGATGCGCATTCACAAACGCGCTGGCAAATCGGGTCACGCGGGCCGGATCGCCGGAATAGGACCGGCCGTATCTGGCAATGATCGGGTTGCGCGGATTGATGTTGACATCGACCACTGGCCCGAGATTGACGTTGAAACCCAGCGACTTGAGCCGGGCTGCCAGCTGGCCGTAGGTCTTGCTGGCCTGCGCCGGGCTACCGCGTGCGATCGATGCGGCGCTGCCGATCTCCTGGAAACCGTGTCGGCGCGTCAGCCGCTCGACCTGACCGCCCTCCTGGTCGATGGCGATCAGCGGCGGAAGCGCAGGATTGGCGCTCAGGAACGCCGCGTTCATGCGGGCCGTTTCCCGCAAGTTTGATACATTCGGCCCCAGATAGATGACCCCGCCGACATCGCCCGCGCGGATGCTCGCTAACACACGTCGGACGCCAGGGCTTGATGCCCTGTTGCCAACAAAACCGACCATGAGCATCTGGCCAATCATCTGCCGCAACGTCGGGTTTTGATACCCGTTAGCGTTAGGTGCCAACGCATCGGCAAGCGGGCGCAGTCTGGGAACGCCGACCTGAGAGACGCCAGCCGTCGGTGCGGCGGAAGACTGGGCACCAATATTTGAATTGAATGACGTGGACTGGCTTTGCGCCTTGGCCGGCGCAATAAAGCAGGCGGCCAGAACCGCTGCAAGAAATCCGGCACGGAAGGTCATTGGGCTAATCCTGGGGCACTGGGTCCGTCGCCACGTGGCGACCGTTACGCACTACGAGCCAGAGCACGCGCCTTCTCGCGCGGAATCACGACGCAATTAAGTCGACGGCTGGATTCTCGCCGTATTTCCGGCCCGCCACCACTCTAGATTGCTCATGGTTAATAAATACTGGCTGGCACTGAAATTGCCGACGCACTATCTGCCTGAGTAGCAGCATGTCGGGAACGGTATAGGCCAACGGCGCCGACAAGGCGTATAACTGGCTCGGATCAACAAAACCCAGCCAGAGAGCCTAAGGGCCCCGGCGGCATAGGAAAACGCAGATGAACGCGACCGTTACTGACACGGAACGTCGGAGCGTTGGTTTTTTTGCAATTGCGGTTGTTCACTCTATCGCGGTGCTGGCCGTCGGACTCGGTCTGATTTTTGCCATTGGCAACCAAGCCCGCGCGCAGGAGGGGCCGGCTGCCGTCGGCGTCGGGCTCGCGAAGGTGGTGTCACTGTCGGAGACGGCGCCGATCCTGGGACAGCTTGTTGCACCAACCCGATCGACACTGGCCGCACGTGTGGTCGGTGTGGTTGCCGATGTGCCGGTCAAGATCGGCGACGTCGTGTCCGAAGGCGACCTACTTGTGATGATCGACAGGGAACGCCTGGAGATTGTCCGCAACGCGGCGCGAGCCAGCCGTGAACAGGCACAGGCTTCAGTCACCACCGCGCGAGCAAATTTCGATCTTGCGCGGCAGGCATTCGAGCGACTGGAACAACTGAGAGGATCGGCTGCTTTCTCGCGCGGACAATTCGATGACGCCGCGCGCAGGGTCGATGTTGCGCGCAGCGCAATCGCCGAAGCCGATGCGCGGTTGGCGGCCGCTGAAGCAGCTTTGTCGGAAGCCGACTACAATCTGAGACATACCCAGGTCCGCGCACCGGTTTCCGGCACGGTCATCGATCGTCAGGCGCAGGTCGGCCAGTACCTGACCATCGGCGCGCCTGTCATCACGGTCCTGGACAATTCCGAACTCGAAATTGAAGCCAACGTCCCGGCGACGCTCGTCGGCGGCCTGGAACGCGGTATTCAGGTGCGGGTGACATTCGCGGGCGGCACCGACCGTACGGCAGCACTGAGAGCCGTGATCCCCGATGAGTCGGTCTCGACACGCACGCGACCGGTGCGGTTCACCCCGCAGCTCAACGGAATGGACAGCCCGCTCGCAGCAGGCCAGAGCGTTACTGTTCACATTCCGATTGGGGTTGCGCGCGACGTGCTGACCGTGCCGAAAGATGCACTGGTGCAGGGCCCACAGGGCTGGATTGTCTATGTGGCTGATGGTGAATCGGCGGAACGGCGGCCGGTCACTTTGGGAAGCGCCATTGAGGATCGCCTCGAGATTACCTCGGGCCTGTCAGCCGGCGACATCGTTGTGACCCGTGGCAATGAGCGACTGCGCCCCGGTCAACCGATCTCTTATGAACCGCCAGAGGATGCATCCGCCTCTGAAGGTGATGCGGACAATCGCCCACGAGATACGTCGGGTACTGGTGCGGCGGCGGATGCCGCACAGGAAGGCTGAGGCGAGCAAATGGATCCGATCCGCGCCGCCATTGAACGTCCGATCGCCGTCATCGCCGTGGTCATCATGGCAGTGCTGTTCGGCGTACTCGCGCTGACGCGCATTCCGATCCAGCTCACGCCTGACGTCCGCAAACCGGTCATAGTGGTTGAGACACCCTGGCCCGGCGCAGCCCCGGCGGAGGTCGAACGAGAGATCCTCAATCCGCAGGAAGAAGAACTCAAGGGGTTGGAAAACCTTGAGAGCATGGTTTCGCGTGCCCGTACGGGCGAGTCCGAGATCACGCTCGAATTCGCCGTCGGCACCAATATGGACCGGGCGCTACTCTTGGTCTCGAACCGGCTTGATCGCGTCTCCGACTATCCCGAAGAGGCAGGCGAGCCGATCCTTGATACCTCGGGCTCCGAGGACAATCCGATTGCCTGGTTCATCATCAAGCGTGCACCGGGCAATGAACGACCGATCGGGAGCTATGGCGACTTCGCCGAGGACGTCATCAAGGAGCGTCTGGAACGCGTCGAGGGTGTGGCGGGCGGCAACGTCTTTGGCGGGGCCGAGCGCGAGTTGCAGATCATCATTCGGCCAGAGGCGCTGGCGCAATACGGACTGACCATTCCGACCGTTGTCGACCGGTTGCGACGCGAGAGCATCTCGGTCTCAGCCGGTGATGTCGAGGAGGGCAAGCGCCGCTACATCGTGCGCGCCGAAGGTGAATTGAATACCGTAGAGGCGATCGGTGCGGTGGTGCTGCGGACCGGCGCAAGCAACACCGCGACCGACCTCTCGAACACGACCGGCATTGGCCGTGTCTTGGTTCGCGACATTGCTGATATCCGGTTCGGCTACAAGGAACCGACGGCATCCATCCGCAACCTCGGCGATCGTGCCATCGCGGTCAACGCAGTGCGCGACTCCGGCGCCAACGTGATCGAGACGATGGATGGCATTCGTGTTGCCGTCGAAGAACTGCGCAACGGCCCGCTCAGGGAAGCGGGTCTTACGATCACGCAAGTCTACGACGAGACGGTCTACATCAACTCCTCTATCGACCTCGTCATTCAGAACATTTGGGTCGGCGGGGTGCTGGCCGCCATCATCCTTTTGCTGTTCCTGCGCTCGGTTCGCGCCACGCTGGTCGTCTCCCTGGCGATCCCGGTTTCAGTGGTTGCGTCCTTTGTTGCGATGAGCATGCTCGGACGTACGCTCAACGTGATCTCGCTGGCCGGTATCGCGTTTGCCATTGGTATGGTGGTCGATGCCGCCATCGTGGTGCTTGAGAACATCTACCGCTTGCGCCAGCAGGGTCTGCCGCCGGCCCGTGCAGCCTATGAGGGTGCGCGGCAGGTGTGGGGTGCGATCCTTGTTTCCGCATTGACCACCGTAATGGTGTTCATCCCGATCCTGATCATGGAGCTTGAGGCGGGTCAGCTTTTCCGTGATATCGCGGTAGCGATTTCGGTGGCCGTCGTGTTGTCGCTGCTGGTGGCTGTCACCGTCATCCCGGCCCTGTCGAACCGCTTCTTCAAGACCAACGTCGGTCAGGGCGGCATAAGGCTGCCGCTGATCGATCCTTTCGCCGCTGGCTTCAGACGCCTGGTGATGGGCTACACCAAGACCGCAACCGACAGGCCCGCTTTTGGCATCGCGATGGTCGTCGGCATATCGCTGACAGCCGTAGTTGGCGCATGGGCCTTTCTGCCAAAGCTCGAATACCTGCCGGAAGGCAACCGCAACCTGATCTTCGGCGTGATCATCCCACCGCCTGGCTACAATCTCGCAACGACCACCACGATCGCCGAACGTATCGAGGCAGTTGCCCGCCCGTTATGGGAGCAGGAGGAGGACACGGCTGACGCACCACCTGCGATCAAGAGCTTCTTCTTCGTCGCCACTTCGAGCATCACGTTTGTTGGCGCCTCGGCAGAAGACCCAACACGGGTGGCCGAACTGATCCCGATCCTGTCGCGGCCGATCTTCGCCGAGCCCGGGACCTTCGGCTTCATCACCCAGCGCTCACTGTTTGGTCGCGGCATTGGTGGCGCGCGGACGATCGAGCTGAATATCTCCGGCCAAGAACTGCCGACCATCCTCGGCGTCGCACAACGCGCTGCAGGCAAGGTGGCCCAGGTGTTGCCGCGCTCGGGGGGGCATCAGTTCCGGCCACGTCCCGGTCTGGAACTTGGCGCACCGGAAGTGCGGCTGACGCCTGACCGTATCCGGCTGGCTGATGCCGGCGTCGATGCACGTGCCCTGGCGCAGAGCGTGGATGCCTATAATGACGGCGTGCGCGTTGCTGAGATCACGGTTGGCAGCGACCGGATCGATCTGACGCTGAAGGGGCCTGATCGCAGCGGTAACACGCGAACGCAGGATATCGGCACCTTTCCCGTTGTGACCGAATCTGGCCGCATCCTGCCGGTTTCAGCGCTGGCCGATGTGTTCCTCACGGCCGGCCCAACCGAGATCCGCCACCGGGAACGCCTTCGTACCGTGACCCTTGAGATCAGGCCATCCAATGACGTTGCTCTCGAAAGCGCACTGGACATTCTTCAGACCCAGGTGATCGACACACTGGTTGAAGAAGGCGTTCCGGGCGAAATACGTTTCTCAATGAGCGGCACGGCGGATCAGCTCACCCAGACATGGAATGCGATTCAGTTGAACCTGCTGATTGCCATGGTGATCGTCTTCCTGGTGATGGCGGTGCTGTTTGAGAGCTTCGTGCTGCCATTCATCATCATGCTGGCTGTGCCGGTGGCAGCAGCCGGGGGTGTGGGTGGCCTCGCATTGCTCAACCTCTACCAGGACCAGTCGCTCGACATGCTGACGTTGCTCGGCTTCGTCATTCTGGTGGGCATCGTGGTCAACAATGCGATCCTGATTGTCCACCAGGCGCTATATCACCAGCGGCAGGATGGCATGGAGCGCAGTGCCGCGATCCTGGAAGCCACGTCAAACCGGATCCGGCCGATCTTCATGTCGACGCTGACCAGTGTGTTCGGCATGCTGCCGCTTGTTGTGTTCCCCGGCGCTGGCTCGGAACTCTATCGCGGGCTGGGCTCGGTTGTGGTTGGCGGGCTGGCGCTGTCGGCATTGCTGACGCTGCTGATCGTTCCGCCGCTGCTCAGATTGGCGCTACCGGCGCAACAGGAACAGGCGCCCGAAGAGAAACCCGCAGCGGTGCCCGAAGCAGCCGAGTGACCGTCGACCATCCCGTGCTGAAGATGTCGGAACGGGCTAGCTGGCCTTGCCGGCCTCGGCGCCCGGAAACGCCAAAACTGACGACTTGTCGCCGCGCCAGGAGCCGGTCTGCTTGCCGCGTTCGGCTTGCGGCGACCGTCCATAGACTTCGCGGAAGCACTTTGAGAAGTGCGAGGCCGAGACAAAACCACAAGCAATCGCGATTTCGATGATCGGCAGATTGGTCTGGCGCAGAAGGTGACGTGCCCGATCAAGCCTGAGTTCGAGATAATAGCGTGCCGGTGAGCGTTTGAGATAGAGCCGGAACAGCCTCTCGATATGACGTCTCGACAGTCCGACCCGGGCCGAGATCAGTTCAAGCGGCAGCGGTTCGGCAATGTTGGCCTCCATCATCTGCACGATGGACAACAGCTTGCCGTCATGATGGCCAATGCGTGCACCCAGCGGCAGGCGCTGGCGATCCTGGAGATCACGGGTACGATCGATCAGGCACTGCTCACAAACGCGCGCAACGATATCCTCGCCGAAATCCTGTTGGATGATGTGCATCATCATATCAAGCGCGGCGGTGCCACCGGCGCAGGTGTAGATGTTGCCATCGATCTCGCAGAGATCAGCCTGGACATCGGCTTCGGGAAAATGCTCGGTGAAGCCCGGCAGGTCCTCCCAGTGGATGGCGCATCGGCGACCATCCAGCAGCCCGGCCTTGGCAAGCATCCAGGCACCGGTGCACAACCCGCCAACGGCACGAGCCCGCCGCGCGATGGCGCGCAGCAGATCGCGCAATGCCGGGCTGTCCTTGTGGCGCGCATCAATGCCGGCAACCACGAAGAACAGGTCGGGTGGCACGCCGTTGCGTGTTTCGTGCTGGACTGTCTTGAGGTCCATATCGGCTGAGACCGACAAGCCATTGGAAGCCCGAACGGGCTCGCCGTCATCGGTTACGACGGACCACTGATAATAGTCGGATTCGGAACAGCGGTTGGCGAGCCGGAGGGGTTCGATGGCTGACGAAAAGGCCAGCATCGAGAATTCATTCGCCAGATAAAACGCGACGTGGCGACTGGCCAAGCGCGCGCCCTCCCACGAGCAATGGCCGCTATTTTCCGGCCATTTCCGCCACCAATCCGGTTCGAAGGACACCGGAAGATTGAACACTAACTATAATATTTCGAGGGTAAAGCGGAAAGTGACAGGTCTGTGACGTGGTGAATCCGGGCGCGAGGACTTCCTGTCTCGCCCAGATTGTCTCAAGCGTCGCAGTACAACAGCAATGCCATCACTGGTTCTGGTCGCGGAGCAGACCGATCAAGTCAATGGCGCGCAACGCTGTCTGCTGTTCCAGGCAGGCACCGACAATAACCCCCTGTAACGTCCCGCCGCGATAAAGAAATGCCTCGGCGGTGCAGGCATTATCCCGATAAGTGATCCAGGCACGCTGCGCATTGCGGAGAATGGCCTGTGGTTCGGCCTGATCCGACGCCTGCCAACCTCGCATCAGAGCCTGATAGTTCTGGTTCAGGACAGCATCCCAGGCATCTGTGCTGCGCTGCAGGCAGAAATTCATATCGGCTGTCGTTTCCCGCGTTGCCGCAAGACAGGGTCCGGAAACGGCTTCGATACAGGCCCAGGCACGACGGCCGGCCTGGGTTTCTCTGGCAACGCACTGTTCGAGCGTGCGGGCGTCCTGAGCGATCCCCGCATTAGCGCTGACGGGCTGCGGCAGTAGCGTGAGCAATGCCATACCGAGACATACCAAGGCGACGAGCCACATGACTTGCTTGGTGCCGTAGCGCTTCAGCTCTGTCTCATGACCGTTCATGGCTGCTGCCACAGGTGACACCCGCCCTGCTTCACGCCCTCAGCCGGTCATTGTCCGGGTCAAAGGGGCTTTCCTGAATGATCGTTGCCGGGTAGCGGTCGCCAAGGATCTCGACATCGAGTTTACCACCCTCGCCTGCCAGTTCCGGGCTCACCATGCCAAGCGCAATGGACTTGCCAAGCCGCCAGCCAAAGCCGCCAGAGGTGCAGCGCCCAACCAACTCATTACCGGCATAGATCGGTTCATTGCCGCGCGGGTCCGAGTGCGTGATGCCATCCACCTCCATGGTGACAAACTGGTTCTTGAAGCCGCGCTGCTGCCACTCGACCAACGCATTGCGACCAATGAACTCTTCCTTGTTGAGCCGGACAAAACGGTCGAGCCCGGACTCAAGCGCGGAGTATTCGATCGACAATTCGCGTGGGATCAGCCGGTAGGATTTCTCAAGCCGCATCGAATCCATGGCACGGATGCCGAAGGGCCTGAGATCGAATTCCTTGCCGGCATCAAACAGCAGATCATAGATCGTGTTCTGCATCTCGATGGGGTGATGCAGCTCCCAGCCCAGCTCGCCAACAAAGTTGACGCGCAGGGCTTTCGCCATGGCATGGCCGACATTGATGGTTTTGCCAGTCAGCCAGGGGAAGTGCTCGCTGGAGAGGTCCCAATCGGTGAGTTTCTGCAACAGGTTGCGCGCCTGGGGGCCCGCCAGAACCAGCACGCCGTGCTGGGTCGTCACCTTCTGCAGCCGGACCGAGCCATCGCCGGGAAGGTTCTTCAGCAGGTAGTCATAGTCGTGCCGCTCGAAAGCGCCGGCGGAGACCAGGTAATAGTGCTGCGGGCCTTCCTTGTAGATGGTGAATTCGGACCGCACCCCGCCATTGAGCGACAGCATGTGGCACAGGCCGACACGGCCGATCTTCTTCGGGATTCGGTTGGCCACGAGATATTCGAGCCAGGCCTCCGCGCCGGGGCCAGAGACCTCGAACTTGGCAAACGCTGTCATGTCCAGCAGCCCGACCGAGGCGTGGACATGTTTGGCTTCATTGCCGACATGCTCGAAATAGTTCGAGCGGCGGAAGCTCCACAATTCGCTTACCTCGCCATCCACCGGATCGGGGTGGTTGTGGTTCAGCAGGACGTCGGGCTTTTCGAGCGTGTCGGTGTCGAGCCCATAACCTTCCGGCGCAAACCAGTTGGGCCGCTCCCAGCCATAGACCGAGCCGAACACCGCACCACGCGCAGCCATCCGGTCGTAGCAGGGCGAGCGCTTCAGCGGCCGGGCTGCGATGCGTTCCTCATCGGGATAGTGCGTGGTGAAGACGTTGGCATAGGCCTCTTCGTTCTTCTGGCGCAAATAGCCGCGGCTGGCATAGGGGCCGAAACGGCGCGGATCGACGCCCATCATGTCGATGGTCGGTTCACCGCCGACCATCCACTCGGCGAGCTGCCATCCGGCGCCGCCGGCCGCCGTCACTCCGAAAGAATGGCCTTCATTGAGCCAAAAATTCTTCAACTCCGGCGCGGGTCCGATGATCGGCGACCCATCGGGCGTATAGGCGATGGCGCCGTTATAGACCTTCTTGATGCCGACCTCGCCGAAGGCGGGAACGCGCTCGATTGCGGTTTCGATATGCGGCTCGAGGCGCTCAAGGTCTTCCTGAAAAAGCTCGTATTCGCTTTCGGCGTCCGGACCGTCGACATAGCAGCACGGTGCGCCGAACTCGTACGGCCCAAGGATCAGTCCGCCATTCTCCTCGCGCATGTACCAGCTTGAATCGCTCTCGCGCAGAACGCCCATCTCAGGTTCGCCTGCTTTTTGACGAGCGACGATCTCGGGATGCGGCTCGGTGACGATATACTGGTGCTCGACCGGGATGACCGGCACATCAAGCCCAACCATCGCGCCGGTCTGGCGGGCAAAGTTGCCCGACGCCGAGACGACATGCTCGCAGGCGATGTCGCCCTTGTCGGTGTGCACGACCCAAGTTTCGTCGGGCGCTTGCGTGATGCCGGTGACGGCGGTGTTGCGA
The DNA here is from genome assembly GCA_039181495.1 of Pseudomonadota bacterium. Lineage (GTDB taxonomy): Bacteria > Pseudomonadota > Alphaproteobacteria > Rhizobiales > Tepidamorphaceae > JBCDCP01. Next base: position 16,963 of record JBCDCP010000065.1, read on the forward strand.
TAGATTTCCGCACCATGTTTGCGTGCGCCAATGGCCATGGCCTGGGTCAGGTCGGCGGGCTGGATGTAGCCATCCTCTGGGTGCTGGATCGCGCCGATCAGACCGTCGGTCTCGCACAGCGGCCAGATCTCTTTCACCTGCTCTGGCGTCAACACGCGCACATCGATGCCGAGCGTCTTGGCGACGCCGGCATAGTACATGTACTCGTCCATCCGGTCCTGCTGCTTGGCGAGCCGGATGTTGGAGACGACCGAAAACCCCACCGGCTGGCCGGTCTCTTCCTCGAGGCTCTTGTAGAGCTTGACCGAGTATTTGTGGATCTGGCCGACCGAGTAGCTCATGTTGAACAGCGGCAAGAGGCCCGCCGCGTGCCATGTGGAGCCTGAGGTCAGCTCCTTGCGCTCGACGAGCACCACATCCGACCAGCCCTTCTTGGCAAG
>JBCDCP010000066.1:0-17352 GCA_039181495.1 Pseudomonadota bacterium
AAAGATGGTGGGCACGGCTGTGATTGAACCAGCGACCTTTCCGGTGTGAACGGAACGCTCTCCCGCTGAGCTACGCGCCCGCGCCGATCGGGTCCTGAACGAGACCCCTCGGATCGGGAACAGCGACATAGGGAAGGTCGGCGCACGGTGTCAAGGTGCTCCGGCTGCGTCTCCGCCCAGCAGGCTGTCGATGCCGGCGATGAGTGCGTCGAAATGGCTGATGACCAGATCAGCGCCAAGGCTGTGCGCCGGCCGGTCGGTATAGCCGAAGTCGACCAATATGCAGGGCACACCGGCCGCGCGGGCGCTTCCCGCATCGGCAATGCTGTCACCGATCATCACCGCTTTACCGCCGCCGGCTTGGTCAACCGCGAGCAGCAGCGGATCAGGCGCGGGCTTTGATCGCGTGGTCGCGCCGCCGCCGACAATGGCTGCAAAACGGGCTGTCATCTCCAACTCGTCGAGCAGTTGCCGGGCGAGGGATTCAAGCTTGTTGGTGCACACCGCAAGCACAAAGCCACGGTCAGCCAGCTCATCGAGCGCATCCATCAGGCCGGGATAGGGGCGCGAGTGCACGGCGATATGAGCCTCGTAGTGGACCAGAAAGGACTGGAACAGCGCATCGATATCGTGTTTGCCGACCGGTTCACCGAGCTGCCGCAGCGCCCGTTCGATCATCGCTCGCGCGCCCTGGCCGACGATCCCCTTGGTGTCCTCAAGCGTCACCGGCGGCAGTCCGACACCGGCAAGCACGCCGTTGAGCGCAGCCATCAGATCCGGTGCAGTGTCGATCAGGGTTCCGTCGAGGTCGAAGACCGCAACCGGTGCCGCGACTGTGCGTTGTTGAGGCATTGGGTTCCTGATAGAAAACGGGGACTGTTCTGCGGCGGGACTCGGCCAAGCCCGGCCCTGGTGCTAAATGATTGCGTCCGGGCAAGACAGCCGACATATGTAGCAGCAATGGAAGAGTGGCGAGGTTATACGCGAATGCGTGCGGCCCGCCAGCCCATCCCATCCGGGACCGCTAAGTCGTGACAGGGACGTTTTGTCCCTGCGGGATCGGCGGTCTCTAGTACAAGTTGGACCAGCGTCGCGCATGCGCGGGATCATTTTGGCATATGAGCGCGAATCCAATGCCGGCCTCATTCGGGGCGAAGACGGCAATCGATATGGATTCCGCGCCCAGGAATGGCGTGAACGCACTCAGCCGCTCAAGGGGGTCTCGGTCGATTTCGAGCCGGATGGCCCGCTGGCACGCGACATTTACATCATCATGCCGACCGATAGCGCCGCCGATGGTGAGCCGGTCTCGTTTCTGATCGCCACGCGGACATGGATCGCCAACCACCCCGAAGCGCTGGTCGCCACCATGATCCTGATCGCCTGCGGGCTGCCATTCTATCGTTTTCTCGGCATCGAAACGACGCTGTATCAGGCTCCTGAAATCCTGCTTCGTCTGTCCGCCGGTCTTGAGCGGATCCGCGCACTGGCGCAACAGGTGCCCTCGGCCGCAACCGCTGCTGCCATGATCAAGATGCTGCTGCCGGGCATTTATGTCTTGTGGATCATCCCGCTGCTGGCGGCCTATGTGCTGTATCGAGCACTGTTTGATCTGCCGCGCCTGGGGCTCTTGCGCGTTTTTGGCTTCTGCTCATTGCTTCTCCCGGTTCTGGTCCCGGTGATGGTGGTCGTGCCGACGTGGTTTCTGGTGGTCCAGTCGATCCCCGCCGAGCAGCAGATCACGCTATTACACAGCGTGTTTGATCTGCCCCGCTTCGGCCCGCTTCGTGAAATCGCACTCGGTGCCGTTGCGACGATGATCCTAGGGCTGGGGCTGTTCCTGTGGTCGATCAATCCCGACAATGTCGATGAACGGGCGGCCGCCCGGCAGGGAACGACGCACCGGTCGGGCCGTTCCCGCGCGCCCCAACGCCCGCAGGGTGCACCCCTGGGGCAAGCCGCATCCGCCTCGCATCCCCCAGCCATGGCGCCAGGTCCGAGCCCGGCAGTGGCTCCGGGGATGGCTGAAGCCTTTGCGCCGCCGCGCCTGCGCAGCCGCCCCGCGCCAGGCCACCCCGGCGGGCCTCCTCAGCAGAACCCGCAGCATCCCGATCAGCTGCGTCAGATGCCTGCAGGAGCACAGCAAGGCCCGCAGCCATCGCCATATGCGCCCCCGGGCTCACCGTTTGCGCCCCCGCATGCCGGCCAGCCGATCCACCCCGGGCAGGTGCCGCAAGGCGTGGGCCCAGGTGCGCCGACCCCACTCCCGCCGGAAACCGGTGGTGTCGCACCCGGTCAGCCGCCTTATGACCCGGCGCTTCACGGCAATGGCGCGGGCGCCGCCATCCAGCCGCAGCCTGGCTTTGATGAGGGTCTTCCCCATCACGACCCGATACCCGAAAGCCTGCGGCGGCGTTTTGAGGAACGCCAGCAGCGCCTCAATCAGCAGCCACCTCAAGCGGCTGCGGTCCAGCAAGCCCCCGCACCACCGCCGGAAGCCACAGCGCCAGCACAGCCGCAGAACGCGATGGCTGCTTTGCCGCCGCCCGAGGCTTACAATGACGTGACGCAGGATCCTGCCGGGGTGCCGCCACAGGCAATGCCAGCCGAGATGCCGAACATCGAGTCACCGTCACCCGGGCCCGATCCGATGGCCGGTGCGTCTCCAACTGAAGCGGCCCAATCACAGTTCCCGGATGCAAGAGACGGGTTCGGGGTGCCGGTCAATGCCAGCGTCTCGGGTTGGTCCGTCAATCCTGGCCAGCCGCGCTACGATTTCGATGGGCTTGATGCCAACCAACCGGCGGCGCAGACGCCTGATCCGGGCGTTGAGACCGAACAGCCCTATGCGTCGCTTGCCGAAAAACTGCGCCTGGCGCCACGTGGTGCTGCAGAGCCGCAAGGCCCGCCGCCAACCGGCAGTAACGGGCCTGTCCCAAATCAGATCGCTGGTCCGCCCCGCCCGGCCCAGCCGCCCAAGACGCTCGAAGCACTCGCAGCGGGGGCGCGTTCGAGACCCAAGCCGCCTCCGGAGCCCGAGGTGCAGGACAGTCCGGTCAGCGCCAGTTCTTTGACAGAGCCGCCGTCTGAGACCCAGCCGGCGGTTGAGGCAGAATCCGTCCAGACTCCTGGCCCTGCGGATAGCCCGAAAAAGCCCGAGATTCCGCCGCCACCCAAAGAGATCACCGATTTTCTGAGACTGCTCGATGAACCTGATGGTTTGCGCAAGCTCGCCGCGGTCGCCCCGTCACCGCCGGGATTTCCGCCAAGTCCTCCGCCAGGTGACAGGCCCACCGATGCCTCAAAACCTTCGACCCCAAGTGCAGGGTCTGATGCTGTTGCTCGGCCTGAGACACCCCAAGATGTACCGTCCGCGTCTTCGGAGAAACAACCCGATCAGCAGCGTTCACGTGGCAACGGCGTCAGTCCGCCGCCGCCGCCTCCACCGGACGACACGCTTGAGCACGCCCTTGATAGGGCCATGGAACGTCTCAATGGAGGCTTGCCTAGCCGCCAGGAAGAGGCACCTGAAAAGGATACCGGGGAGACCCCGGCTGCGACGTCTGATGCCGCCAAGACCGTCACCGCGCTCTATGAGCGTCTCCGGCAAGAACGCAGTGCAAAGGAACCAAAGAGCGATCTGCCGATCCCACCTGTCCCACCGCGTCGATAAGCCAACACATCGCGCGCATCGACGGTTTCGTCATGCGCCGGTCGATTGCCGACGCTAACAACATACTCATGAAGCCAAGTGTCCGTTGAATGCGAAAAAGGGCATTGGTGCCAAGACACAGTTCAGGAGGACCCGCCATGGACCTGCAAAGCCAGCTCGAACGCCCCGATCTTCTGCGTAGCCAATGCTACGTCAACGGCCAGTGGATAGGCTCCAGTACCGATCCGGTGACGAACCCCGCCACGGGCGACCGCATTACGGCGGTTCCCTATCTGGGAGCGTCCGAGGCCAACGACGCGGTCGAACGGGCCCATGAGGCATTTGCGGGCTGGGCGAAGATGCTGGCCAAGGAGCGCGCCAACATTCTGCGCCGCTGGTTCGAGCTGATGATCGCCAACAAGGAAGATCTCGCCAAGATCATGACCGCGGAGCAGGGCAAGCCGCTTGCCGAAGCACGTGGTGAGATCGACTACGCAGCGTCTTTCATCGAGTTCTTCGCCGAGGAAGCTAAGCGCATTTATGGCGAGACAATTCCCTCCCACAGGCCGGATGGGCGCATCGTTGTTCTGCGACAGCCCATCGGGGTGGTGGCGGCCATCACGCCGTGGACTTTCCCGGCCGCGATGATCACACGGAAGGTGGCGCCCGGCCTCGCTGCCGGCTGCACCACCGTGGTCAAGCCAGCGCCCGATACGCCGCTGTCGGCGCTTGCGCTGGCGGTGCTGGCCGATGAAGCGGGCATCCCGCCGGGCGTGCTCAATATCATCACCGGAGATGCGGTCGAAATCGGCAAGGTGCTGACCGGCCATGACAAGGTCAGAGCGATTGGCTTTACCGGTTCGACGCCGGTCGGAAAACTGTTGATGAAGCAAGCTTCCGACTCCGTGAAGAAGGTGTCGCTCGAACTTGGCGGCAACGCCCCGTTCATTGTTTTTGACGATGCCGATCTGGACGCCGCGGTGCAGGGCGCGATGGCGTCCAAGTTCCGCAATGCTGGCCAGACCTGCGTTTGCGCCAACCGGATCTATGTCCAGGACGGCGTCTATGATGCGTTTGCCGAGAAGTTTGCTGCCGAAGTGGTCAAGCTCAAGGTCGGCGATGGCATGGAGGTCGGCGTCACAACCGGCCCTCTGATCAATGCAGCAGCAATCGACAAGGTCGAGACCCATATTGCCGATGCGGTCGGCATGGGCGCCCAACTCGTCACAGGCGGCAAACGCCACAGCCTGGGCGGCACATTTTTCGAGCCGACCGTTCTGAAGAATGTGACGACGCGCATGCTGATCACCCGCGAGGAGACCTTCGGCCCTGTCGCACCTTTGTTCCGCTTCCATACCGAGGAGGAGGTAATCGGAATGGCGAACGACACGCCATTCGGGCTCGCAGCCTATTTTTATGCCCGCGATGTTGGCCGCTGTTTCCGCGTTGCCGAGGCGCTCGAATACGGCATCATCGGCGTCAATGAAGGGATTATCTCGACCGAAGTCGCACCCTTTGGCGGGGTCAAGCAATCCGGGCTTGGCCGCGAGGGATCGCACCACGCGATCGAGGAATATACCGAGCTGAAATACGTCCTGATGGGCGGGCTTGGCGGCTAGCCGGTCGCAATCCGGGGACAAGCGGAATGGCTGATCAGGACGATCTCAAGCGCCAGGTGGGTGAGCGTGCGGCAGCGCTCGTCAAACCCGGCATGAAACTTGGGCTGGGGACCGGGTCCACGGCTGCCCGGTTCATCGAGGCGCTCGGTACGAGGATCAAGGCCGACGGGCTCGAATGTATCGGTGTCCCTACCTCCGAAGTGACGCGCAGGCAGGCCAACGAGGTGGGCATTCCGCTCGGCGATCTGGATCAATTGGTAGAGCTTGATCTGTGCGTCGACGGTGCAGATGAGATCGACCCTGAGTTAAGGTTGATCAAGGGTGGCGGTGGCGCGCTGTTGCGTGAGAAGATCGTTGCGACCGCGTCACGGCGCATGATTGTGATTGCCGATCAGTCCAAGATCGTGGACGTCATTGGGGATTTCCCATTGCCGATCGAGATCGTCCGTTTCGGTGTCGAGAGCACCCGGCGTGAGATCGAACAGGCAGCCCGCAATGCCAGTTGCGGGGGGCCGATCACGATCCGCCTGCAGGAAAACGGTAATCCCTATATCACCGACCAGGGCAACATCATTGTCGACTGCGATTTCCGTCGCATGGAATACCCCGAGAAGTTGGCCCAGAACCTCTCCGCGATCCCCGGGGTCGTCGAGCATGGCCTGTTTATCGGGATCGCGGATGGAGCCATCATCGCAACCCAAAGCGGAATTGAGACCCGCGGTCGGGTTTGAAAGGACGGTATCGCCATGGCGAGCCATAACTACGACTACGATCTCTTTGTCATCGGTGGCGGTTCGGGCGGTGTGCGCGCGGCACGCATTTCGTCACAACACGGCGCAAAGGTCGGGCTCGCTGAATATGACCGCTACGGCGGCACCTGCGTTATCCGCGGATGTGTGCCCAAGAAGCTGATGGTCTATGCCAGCCGCTTCGCCAACGAATTCGAAGAGGCGTCCGGCTATGGCTGGACGGTGGGCGAACGGTCATTCGACTGGAGCACACTGATCGGCCGAAAGGACGAAGAGATCGATCGACTCGAGGAGATTTACCGGACAAACCTCAAAAAGGCGGGCGTGACGCTGTTCGATGCCCATGCGCGCTTTGCTGATGCGCACACACTGATCCTCAAGTCCGGTGATGGCAGCGAGCAGAAGGTAACGGCTGATCGCATCCTTATTGCCACCGGCGGATATCCCAAGCTCGATGACAGATTGCCGGGTATGGAACATGCGATCACCTCGAACGCCGTATTTCATCTCGACGAGATGCCCAAACGGATCGTGATCGCTGGCGGCGGATACATCGCTGTTGAGTTCGCAAGCATCTTTTGCGGCCTCGGCGCCGATACGACGCTGATCTATCGCGGCGATGAAATCCTGCGTGGGTTCGACGATGAGGTGCGCACCTTCACGCGCGAGCAACTCGAACGGAAAGGCCTCAAGGTGATCCTCGGTGAGGTCTTCACTAAACTCGAAGAGACGCCACAAGGGCTTGTCGGGCATACGTCAGGCGGCAAGGTGCTGGAAGCTGACCAGATTATGTTCGCCATCGGACGCAACCCGAATGTGCATGGCCTGGGACTGCAGGGGGTTGGCGTTGCGCAAGGCGCGAAGGGCGAGATCATTGTCGATGCCTTTTCGCAGACCTCGCAGGATCACATCTACGCCGTGGGTGATGTCACTGACCGGATCAATCTCACGCCAGTTGCTATTCGAGAAGGCCATGCCTTCGCCGACACGGTTTTTGGCGGCATGCCGACCAGAATGGACCATGCCGATGTGGCAACGGCGGTGTTCACAACGCCCGAGATCGGCACCGTCGGGCTGACCGAACAAGAGGCGCGGGCAACCCATCAAATGGTCGATATCTATCGCACAGATTTTCGGACCATGAAGAAGGCATTTCCGGGCTCAAGCGAGCGCATGCTGATGAAGATCGTGGTTGATGGGCAAACGGATCGTGTTCTCGGTGTCCATGTCGTGGGAGACGGGGCTGGCGAGATGAGCCAGCTCCTTGGCATCGCCATCAAGATGGGCGCGACCAAGGCCGACTTCGACCGCACGGTCGCGGTGCATCCCACGGCCGCAGAGGAACTGGTCACGCTCAGAACCCGTTCTGAGCGCTATATGAAAGACGCGGCCGAGTAGGTGGTTGTTTTTGGCGCTAGACAGCTGCCGTTTCGGCGATCAGATGGTCGACGACCGCCTTCATGGCATCTTCTTCGCTGACGCCATCTTCCAGAGCATCGCGATAGAGTTTGAGCTGTCGGTCCGCTGAGGTGCCGTGCCTAGCGATGTCGCGCGCCCGTTCCAGATCCTCAACGCAGCCAAAGAACTCGGCGTCTTCGCGCAGGAGTTCGATGATCTCGTCCGCGAGCTCGAGGTAAGGCAGGCATTCACCGCGACCGTAATCGATCAGTTTCGCATCGACGCCGAAACGCTGCGCGAGCCAGCGGTTTTCATCGATCAGGAAGTTGGAGTAATAGCGCCAACGCTGATTGTTACGCCGAAGCCGCCACAACATCCGGCACAGACAGCGGAAGATCGCCGCGATGGTCAGTGCGTCGTCGAGCCGCGTGCAGGTGTCGGTAACCCGCATCTCCAGGGTCGGGAAACGGTCCGAGGGGCGCAGATCCCACCAGATCTTGGTGGCATCCTCGATCATCCCAGCCTTCACCAGAACCTGGACCGTGCGCTTGTACTCCTCATAGCTGTCGAAACGTTCGGGTAGTCCGGTGCGCGGCATGGCCTGGAACACGGTCAGACGGTAACTCTTCAGACCTGTATCGAGTCCCTGCCAGAACGGCGACGATGTCGACATCGCGAGCAGATGCGGCAGGAAGTAGCTGGCCTGGGACGTGATGTCGTTGCGCAGTGCGTCGTTCTCGATGGCGACATGCACATGCATGCCGCAGATCAGCATCCGGCGAACGACACCCTGCATATCGCGGGCAAGGACGTTGTAGCGTTCCTTGTCTGTGTGGTGCTGGTCGCGCCACCGGGCAAAGGGGTGCGTTGAGGCAGCGATTGGTGCGAGCCCATGCTGGTTGGCAATACCGCCGATTGTCTTGCGGAGATGGCTCAGCTCCTCGCGCGCCTTGTCCACCGACTCGCAAACCGGCGTACCAACTTCGATCTGGCAGCGCAGGAATTCGGGACTGACCCGGCCTTCCAGCTCCTTCTCGCATGTGGTCAGAAGGTCTTCGGGCGGATCGACGGCGAGGTCGCGTGTCTGCCGGTCAACAAGCAGATACTCTTCTTCGATGCCAATGGTGAAAGTCGGCTCAGGGATCGTCATGGCAGAAACGTTTGCATGACTGACCGGCAAGGGCAATTCCCCCTACGAAGCAGGACCATAGACGCAACTGACACTAGAGCCGACGCTAGCCCTGAACCGCGCGGTCTGAATCTTCATCGTCGTCGCGCCAGCCCTCCCAGACATCCCATTCGCCGTCATCGGGTCCGAATTCGACATCAGCGGTCTCATCAGGCGAGTCTTCTCCGGTCGGGATGATCGGATTGAGTTCGGAAACAAGCGGCGAGGTGCGTGTAACAGCAACGAACCGGTCGCGGTCCTCGGCCGGGATCGAGGCGCGTTGCGTGGCGCGATAAGCACTCCACATCACCAGCAACAAGTGCGCAATCGCGGCCCAGATGAACAGCGAGCCGGAGCCGAACACGGCCATGATTTGCCCGGCGACAAACGGCCCGATACTGGCGCCAGTGGTGTAGGTGAGCAGCAAGACGGTCGCCACTTCCACCATGTCCTTGGGCTCGGCAAAGTCGTTGCCGTGCGCACAGGCCAGGGCGTAGATCGGCATCGCCGTGGCGCCCCAGGCAAAGGACAGCGCGTATAAGGTCAGCTCGTCCGCCTGTCCGTCGATCGCAACGAAAACCAGCGCCAGGCTGGCGGCAACCGTACCGATCGAGGCTATCGACATCACAAGGCGGCGGTCGAACAGATCTGACAGCCGGCCCATCGGGAATAGTGAGACCACGGCGCCAAGAATGGCGGCGGAGAAGAAGTTCGCCACACCGGCTGGCCCGAGGCCGAGATCGGTTCCGAACACCGGTGTCAGGCTCCAGAAGGACGAATTGGTCAGGCCGACACAAAAACAGCCAACCATCGCCAGCGGCGAGATCGAATAGACGAACCCGATGCGCACCGAGATCGTCTCAGGCAGCGGCGGTGGCGCGACACGGGTCAGCGCGACCGGCAGCACCGACAGCACAACCAGAATGGCGCCGAGCGAAAACAGCTCGAAACTGTCGATCTCGTAGAGCCGCATCAATTGCTGACCGATGGCCATGGCCAGGAAGTTGATCACGTTGTAGATCGCCAGAACGGTTCCACGGGATTCGTTGCTGGCCTGCTGGTTAAGCCAGCTTTCGATAGCCGCGAAGATGATCGCCCCGGAGATACCCGACAGGAAGCGTAGGCCGATCCAGGCATAGGGGTCGACGAACAGGGCATGGGCGAGGGGGGTGGCGGTGATAATTGCCGCTGCGGCCGTATAGGCCCGCACGTGGCCCGCCTGACGGATCAGCGCTGGCGAAATCAGACAGCCCACCAGCATGCCGAAAAAGAACGCAGCGCCGATGCCACCAATCACGGCGCGCGAGAATTCCTCGGCTTCCGCGCGCAGCGGAATGATGCCGAACATAAGGCCCGACCCGCAGACCTGGATGAATACGGAAAGCAGCAGGGTGCCGCTGGCAGAGAGCATCGCGCGCATGGTCGCCTCCGTGGCCCAAGAGCCGCCACGTCTCGGCGGTCTCTATCGGTGGCTGCTGGAATGCAACGCGGACCAGCATCAAAACCGCATCTGCGCCTTTCAGATTAGATTTGCAAGCCCTTCTCCGAGCAGAAATGCGATGCCGGCAGCGGTCATGCCGATGGCCAGCGTCGCAAGTCCGGACCGCCACCATGGCGCAAGCGACCATCGCGCCTTGACTGTGCCGATCAGAAAGAACGTCAGGCCAGTCGCCAGGAGCGCCCAAAGTCCGGCCTGCGGAACCAGAAAAATGAATGGAATGAGGGGGATAGACCCGCAGGCCACGAAGGCGACGAAGGTTGTGACCGCAGCCCGATTGGCGGAACGCTCGATCGGGGCGAGCCCGTGTTCCTCGGCCATCATGACATCGATCCAGTGACGCTTGCGTTTGGTTGTGAGGTCAACCAGAGCATCGAGGTCTTCGCCTTCAAAACCCTTGCGCGCGTAAATCTGGCGAAGCTCCTCATGCTCACCCTCGGGGTCGAGCAATATGTGGCGTTCCTCCATGGCACGAACGCGCTCGTGATTGTCTTTCTCGGCTTGCGTACTGGTGTAATTGGCTGCCGCCATGGAGAAGCCGTCGGCGACCATATTGGCAATGCCCATGATGATCACGAAACGGGTCGAGAGATCGGCCCCGAGTGCACCGGCGACAATGGCAAATGTCGTTACCGCACCATCGATGCCGCCATAGATCCAATCGCGCAAATGACTCACCGGCGGCCCGTCACCCAGCCGTTTGGCAACGGCCAGCGGGCTGTGATCGTGCTCGAGATGGGCGCCGGTTTCCAACCGCATGTCCTTAGACTTTGAACCAACAATCAGAGTAGTTTAGAATAATTCCAATAAATATGCCAGGACCTGTTACGATGTGATGGCTTGTCTCGCAATGCCGTTTCGCCGTAGATGGTTTTGAAAACGCGTCGACAGCAGCGCGCAAGCGAGCGGATTTGCTCTGCGCTTATCGGCAAGACAGCAGATCGATCGACGCCAACCAACAATTCCAAGAAGCGTGTTCGACACGCGCCGATTGCGTGAAAGAGTAGCGGGAGACACCGCCATGACCGAGACGTGGAACCCCCAGAGCTGGCGCGAAAAGCCGATCCAGCAGGTGCCGGACTACCCAGATCAGAACCGGCTTACGAACGTCGAAAAGGAACTTGCGACCTTCCCGCCGCTGGTTTTTGCAGGGGAGGCACGCAACCTGAAGGCCGATCTGGCTGAGGTTGCCAGGGGCCACGGATTCCTGCTTCAGGGCGGCGATTGCGCCGAGAGCTTCGCCGAGCACCATCCCGACAACATTCGCGACTTCTTCCGCGTCTTCCTGCAGATGTCGGTGGTGATGACCTATGGCGCGAGCCAGCCGGTAGTGAAGGTGGGCCGCATCGCCGGCCAATTCGCAAAGCCACGTTCGGCGCCCACTGAGACAATTGATGGCGTGGAACTGCCGAGCTATCGCGGCGACATCATCAATGGCATCGAGTTCGACGAAGCCGCCCGTATTCCTGATCCCGAACGGATGCTGAAGGCCTACCGGCAGTCCGCGGCGACGCTGAACCTGCTGCGTGCCTTTGCCCAGGGCGGCTATGCCAACCTTGAGCATGTCCATGAGTGGACGCTCGGGTTTCTCTCCAACTCACCGCAGAGCGAACGTTACGAAGCGCTTGCGGACCGGATTGGCGAAACCCTGTCCTTCATGCGCGCCTGCGGCGTGACACCGGAAGCTGTGCCGCAGCTCCGTTCGACGGCATTTTATACGAGCCATGAAGCACTGTTGCTCAACTATGATGAGGCGCTGACCCGGATCGATTCCACCTCCGGTGAATGGTACGACACCGCCGGTCACTTCCTGTGGATCGGTGACCGGACCCGCCAGCCTGATCACGCCCATGTCGAGTTCTTCCGCGGCATCAAGAATCCGATCGGCCTCAAATGTGGCCCGAGCCTTGAACCGGACGAGCTGATCCGCCTGATCGACGCGCTGAACCCGCAGGATGAGGCCGGACGACTGACGCTGATCGTTCGCTTTGGCGCTGACAAGGCGGGGGAGCACCTGCCGAAGCTGATCCGTGCTGTGGAGAGCGAGGGGCGCACCGTTGTTTGGTCCTGCGATCCGATGCACGGCAACACGGTCAAGGCAGCCAGCGGCTTCAAGACCCGGCCATTTGACCGGATTCTTGGCGAGGTCCGAACCTTCTTCGAGGTTCATGCGGCAGAAGGCACCCATCCGGGTGGCGTGCATGTGGAGATGACCGGCAAGAACGTCACTGAATGCACGGGCGGCGCGCATGCGATCAGCGATTCCGATCTGTCGGACCGCTATCACACCCATTGCGACCCACGGCTGAATGGCGATCAGGCGCTCGAGCTTGCTTTCCTGATATCGGAGGAGCTGCGCAAGACCCGCAATGGCCGGCGGGCAGAGCCTCTGCGGGCTGCGGGAGAGTAGACGCGCGCCCCATTTTCGCGACGGGCAGGGGGCTGCCATGGCTGAAAAGACACTCACCGGCGGATGTGCCTGCGGGGCGGTCGCTTACGCCGCCACCGGGCCGTTCCGCCCGGTGATTTTCTGCCATTGCAAAAGCTGTCGCCGCCAGTCAGGTCACATCGTGGCGGCCACGGCGGTGGCTCCGGGTGATCTCACCGTCCATGGCTCAGAAAACCTGACCGATTGGCGGGCGACAGACAATGCCACCCGGCAGTTCTGCGCCATCTGCGGATCCGTGCTCTTTTGGCGGCCCGATCACGGAGAACATGTCTCCATCATGGCTGGCACGTTGGACCAGCCCACGGGCTTGAATGCCTCCTACCACATGCGTGTCAGCGAAAAATCGGACTATTACGAGATCACCGACGGCCTTCCGGAACACGATCTCCTGTAGGCAGACACGCGCCAACCTCATCCGAGATGCATTGTTCGGGATTTCGGAACAGGAAATTCCTTTGCCCGGCCTTTATGTAGAGAGTACGGAACAATACCTCAGTGGGGCGCCGCCACTCTTGCTCCAGAGGCTTCGTTTATGACTGCCGATGCACAGTTGTCGTTACCAACCCTGTTTGTGTCCCATGGGGCGCCCGATCTCGTTATCCGGGACATCGCCGCCAATCGGTTCTTGCGGGGATCGGTATCGGACTGGCCAGAGCCCAAGGCAATCCTTGTTGTCAGCGCGCATTTCGAAGCCGATGTGCCGACGCTGACGACCGACCCAGCGCCGGAGACAGTTTATGATTTCGGCGGCTTTGATCAGGCCCTGCGCGACATTGTCTATCCCGCACCCGGGGCGGTTGAGGTGTCAAACCAGGCAGCCGACCTGCTTGCCGCTGCCGGGTTTGCGCCCCGGATCGTCGAGACGCGGGGGTTTGATCATGGTGTCTGGACGCCTCTGCATCTGATGTATCCCGAGGCGGACATTCCCGTGGCGCAACTGTCGGTCTCGCCTGACGCCGGCGCGGACTGGCATTTCCGGATCGGCCAGGCCCTGGCACCGTTGCGCCAGCAGGGCGTTCTGATTGTCGGGTCGGGAGCGGCGACACACAATCTCGAGGCATTCTTCCGCGGCGGGTATGACGTAGACGCAACCCCGCCTGACTGGGTTGATGCATTTGCCGACTGGCTGCGCGAGAAGATCGAACAGGGCGACACTGAGGCCCTGATCGACTATCGCAACGCGCCCCATGGGGCCGACAACCACCCCACCGAAGAGCATCTGATGCCGCTCTATGTGGCTATCGGGGCGGCGACAAACGGAAGCCGAACGCCCGGTCGCCGGCTGCACACCAGCACCGATCGCGGTGTCATCAAGATGGATGCATTTGCGTTCGGGGACAGCCCCGCCTGAACGTGCTTATCCCGCTAGCAATGTGGCGTTAGCGGACATGCGTCATTGGCAAGGCTGTCGTCTCCTTGATCTCTTCCATGACGAAGCTGGCTGAAACATCCGCCAGCCTGACCCTCCGAATAAGGCGCTGATAGAGATCGTCATAGCCTGGCATATCCGGCACGCGGGCATGCACCAGATAGTCAAGGTCACCAGACGTCCGATAGACGCCGAGGATCTCCGGCATCTCTCGCGTGGCGCGGGAGAAGCGCTCAAGCCATCCCGAATCGTGTTCATTGGTGCGCACCGCGATGAACACGCTCAATCCTAGATTGACGGCCGCCGGGTCTATCAAGGCCACGCGCTTGCGGATCACACCAGTATCTTCAAGCCGCTTGATCCGGTTCCAGCACGCATTGCGTGACAACCCGACACGGTTGCTCAGGGTGTCCAGGCTCTGCCCGGCATCGTCCTGGAGCTCGCTCAACAAGCGTTGGTCAATCTGATCCATCAGTGATTGCGCCATTCAATGGGAAAATATCCCAGAATAGTATCACAGTGTCGAAACTTTGGGAATTATTTCTGGAACGGTCATGGCAGACTGAAAGCACTCAAACCGATTGGAGCCATTGCCATGATTGCCCGATTCTTCCTCGATCATCCACGCAAAGTCGATGAGACCTATCTCGAACACTTCCGTTTTGCGCTGTGGTTCTCGGCTCGTTTGTTCACCGCCGGCGGCGCCGCACTTGTGCATGCGGTCATTCCCGGTTGCTGCGAAAAGACCGCCAGCACGATCATTGCGGAACTCAATCATCGCACCCAGGGACGGGGCTGAACCGCGACGCGCTATTCCAGCATCCCCTGGGGATCGGGGGCATAGATGTCGAAGTCGTCGTCATGCCCCTTGAGGGTTTCGCTGCCGATGAGGAGGCTCGGGCTCGACAGCCGGTTTGCGATCTCTGCGGAGTAGAGCACCGGGTGTCTCCGTGCGCCGCAAAGGCCCTCGATGCGGACCGCCACATTGACCGGCTGACCCAACACGGTGAAGTCGATCCGTGTCTCGGCGCCAATGTTGCCGTAGATCACTGAGCCGAAGTGCAGCCCGATGCCGAATTTGAGCGCGCCTGAGCCGCCGTCGTCATTCCTCGCAACCGCGCGCCGGGCAGCAGCAACCGCCTGATCGCAGACTTGCCGTGCACTCTGCTCGTCGCCATCGACCTCGAAAATGGCGAGCACACTGTCGCCGATGAATTTGATGATCTCACCGCCATGGTCCTCGATGGCCCCGGCCATGATCTCGAAGTACCGGTTGACCAGCGACAACATCTGATCGGGTGGCAGGCGGGAGCTTAGTCCGGTCCAGTTGCGGATATCGCTGACAAGTATCGCGGCCTGGATGGTCTCCACATGTCCGCGGGTGATCCGTCCGTCCAACACCCGTCGTCCTGTCCGCGGCCCGAGATAGGATTCGGCCACAGCAATCGAGACACGGTTCTTGTACTGTATTTCGGCGATCAGCTGGAGGACATCGACGATGTGCCGGAAGCCGGCGAGGTCGTAGTCGCTGAAACCGCCAGCTCGATCGGTGGTGAAGATTGCGAGCCCTCCGCCACCTGTCGAAAACACCAGCGGTACCCCGAAATAGTCGGTTGCGCCGCGGTCTCGCAATTCGTGCAGAACGAGGTGATCGTCGTTGCCGAGCGGTTCGGTAAGCCGTCTGCGGAAGGTTTGTCCGGTGCTGGCAATGATCTGCATGGGGCTGCCGATGTAGCTCGGCCTGCTATCAAGCCCGTGCGTTACGGGAGCCTGCTGCACTTCGGCGCCATCGCGTTCCCAGATGCCGCCCACCGCCGCGATAAGCGGATGCAGCGTCCGCATTCCGAGCCGAAACCGCCAGAGCGGCGCGCCCGCATCGTGAATCCTTTGCCCGAGACCAGCAGCAATCGCTGAGACATCATCATCGAACCGCCCCTCGGCGATAAGCCACTCGATAACGCTTTCCGGTTCCCAGGCGGGGTTCTGACTATTCATCCACTATCCAACTGGCACGTGTTTGCAGCCGCCATTCTTCTCGGGCGGCCGCTGTGTTGGACAGATAGTGTCGATTGCTGAACTGAGCAGGGCTCAGCCATGCGGCAAACCCCTTCCTAAAATTCGCAGCTCACGCTACATCGCCCGGTATGAGCGACGATATCCTCGATACGATTGCCATCGCCGTCGCCCAGGCCAATCCGGTCATGGGCGATATTGCGGGCAACATGAACAAGGCCCGGGCGATGCGGGCCGAGGCGGCAGCGCTCGGCGCTGACCTTGTGGTCTTTCCCGAGCTGTACGTCTCCGGCTATCCGCCGGAGGATCTTGTGCTCAAGCCGTCATTTCACGCCGCCTGCATGGCCGCCGTCGAGGCCTTCGCCGCCGAAACGTCGGATGGCGGACCGGCTGTGATCATCGGCTCGCCATGGCGGGAGGGTGACAACCTCTACAATTCCGTAGCACTGCTCGATGGCGGCGACATCTCGGCACTACGCCACAAAGTGGAACTGCCCAATTACGGCGTGTTCGACGAAATGAGGGTGTTTGACGTCGGTCCGATGCCGGGGCCGATCAACTTCCGTGGCGTTCGGATCGGCGTGCCGATCTGCGAAGACATCTGGGAACCCGATGTCTGCGAAACGCTTGAGGAAACCGGAACTGAGCTTCTGATCGTGCCGAACGGTTCGCCGTGGAATACCGGCAAGCATGAAACACGATTGAACGTCGCTGTCGCCCGCATCGTCGAGACCGGTTTGCCGATGGTCTACGTCAATCAGGTCGGAGGCCAGGATGAACTGGTCTTCGATGGGGCATCCTTCGGCCTTAACCCGGACCGCACACTGGGCTTCCAGATGACGGCCTTCGCAGAGGAAGTGGCGCTGACGCGCTGGCGGCGCGGCGATGACGGTTGGGTGTGTGACGAGGGTCCGAATGCCGGGCTCGGCGATGGCGATACGCTGATCTGGCAGGCCTGCGTGCTGGGCCTGCGCGATTATGTCGAGAAGATCGGGTTTGAATCCGTTGTGCTCGGCCTTTCGGGCGGCATCGATTCGGCGATCTGCGCGGCCATGGCTGTCGATGCGTTGGGCCCCGATCGCGTCCATTGCGTCATGCTGCCCTACCGCTACACCTCCAATGAGAGCCTCTCGGATGCCGCCGATTGCGCCGAAAAGCTCGGTGTGCGCTATGACATCGTGCCGATCGAGGAGCCGGTCACCGGTTTCAACACCGCGCTCAAGCCGGTGTTCAACGGCCACGATCCCGATATCACCGAAGAGAACATCCAGTCGCGCGCCCGTGGCACGTTGCTGATGGCGATATCAAACAAATTCGGGCCGATGGTGGTGACGACTGGCAACAAGTCGGAGGTCTCAGTCGGCTATGCCACGCTGTATGGCGACATGAATGGCGGCTTCAATCCGATCAAGGATCTCTACAAGACGCAAGTTTACC
>JBCDCP010000067.1:0-17131 GCA_039181495.1 Pseudomonadota bacterium
CGGTTGCGGACTGGCTGGAGCGGCGTGGCGTACCGCGCATTGCCGCCTCGCTTCTGATCCTGGGCATTTTCCTGTTGCTATTTATCGGCGCGATCGTCGCGCTGGTGCCGGCGTTACTCTCGCAGATCGAAGGATTTGTGGCGCGTTTGCCCGAATACACGGCCCGCTTAAGGGAACTGGCGACGTCCTGGTCAGATGGCTGGCTGGGCCAGCTCATCCGCGAGCGGTCTGGTGAGATAGAAAGCAATATCGGTGGCTTTGCAACGACCCTGGCGGAGTGGCTGGCAGGGCTCCTGCAATCGGTCCTGAGCGGCGGCATGGCCATTGTCAATGTGCTGTCACTGTTCGTCGTGACGCCGGTGGTCGCCTTCTACATGCTGGTGGACTGGGACCGTATGGTGGAACGCATTGATGGTCTGTTGCCACGCGACCAGCGGGACACAATCGCGAGGCTGGCCTCTGAAGTTGACGGCGCGCTTGCTGGCTTCGTCCGCGGACAGAGTACGGTTTGCGTCGTGTTGGGTGTGTTCTACGCGGTCGGACTGAGCTTACTGGGACTGAATTTCGCTCTTTTGATTGGTCTTGCTGCGGGACTGATCAGCTTCATTCCCTATATCGGATCGATTTCCGGTTTCATCATTGCTGTCGGCGTGGCGCTGGTTCAGTTCTGGCCCGACTGGACCATGGTCGCGGCGGTGGCGGCGGTGTTCTTTGCCGGTCAGGCCCTCGAGGGGAACATTTTGCAGCCCAAGTTGGTTGGCGGGCATGTCGGACTTCATCCGGTGACGCTCATGTTCGCGCTGTTTGCCTTTGGCTATCTGTTCGGTTTTGTAGGCATGCTGCTTGCGGTACCGATTGCAGCGGCAATCGGGGTGCTCGTCAGGTTTGGACAGGAACGGTATCTCGACAGCCCGATCTATGCCGGCTCGGCCGCCATGCGGACAGACAGGGGCCCGGACGACCCGTCGCGGGACTGAGGCCGATCCATGGCTGACGAACAACCCAGACAATTGGCGCTCGATCTGCCGTTTGAAACCGCCATGGCACGCGATGATTTCATTGAAAGCGCCGGCAGTGCACTGGCGCGACACGCAATCGATGCACCTGAGGACTGGTCGTTTCCCACATTGGCCATCGTCGCACCCTTAGGTGCAGGAAAGAGCCATTTGGCCCAGATCTGGGCCCATCAACAGCGTGCGGTAGTGGCCAGCGCAGCCGATCTCGACCGAGAATTCGCCGAACACGTTATTGCCGGCACCGATGCCGTTATCGAAGATGCGCCTGTCCCGTCACGCGATCAGGATGAAGCGCTGTTCCAGTTGCTCAATGCCAGTGCACATGGCCGGGCCCGAGTGCTGCTCACCGCAACGGTGCCGCCATCGCAATGGCCATCGGCCACCCACGATCTCAAATCACGACTGGCGGCCATTCCCGTGGTCACAATTGAGCCGCCAGACGATGCGCTGCTGACCGCCGTGATCATGAAACAGCTGGCGGATCGGCAAATCATGGTTGATTCCAAAGCGATTACCTATGCGAGCTCCAGGCTGGAGCGCACATTTGCTGCCGCACGGCAATTCGTTGCCGAGGTGGAAAGGCTGACCATCAGCAAGAAGCGCCATCTGACAGTGCCGGTGGCGCGTGAAGCCTTAGCGATACTGTCACAAACCGGTTAATCTTGCGGCCCATAACCTGACCGATTCACCTGCGCCTGTGGCATGATCATAGGCATGGACCTCACAAGCCCCCATATCGGATCAAGGGGGCTTGTCTCAAGGATCATGTAAGGACGATGGACAAGACCGGCACAGCGGCAGTCGAAACCGAAAATGTAGCAGCCACAAGGGTCCGCAGCGCCGGTAGCGCGAAGGCTGGCCCGGCGCGCAACCAGGTGCGCAGTTTTGACGAGTGGATGGCGCTGCCCGAACGCTTCAACAACAGAGAACTCTCCTGGCTGTCGTTCAACAAGCGCGTCATGGAGGAGGCCGGCAATGAGGCCCACCCGTTGTTAGAGCGGGTCCGCTTCCTGTCGATTTCCGGCAATAACCTCAACGAGTTCTTCATGGTCCGGGTTTCCGGACTGGTCGAGCAGGTGCGCGCCGGTATCACAACGCCTAGTCCTGATGGCCTGACACCGGCGCAGCAGCTCGAGCGCATCACCGACGCCGTAAACGATTTGACCAGCGCTCAGCAGAAGAGTTGGTTGCGGCTCAAGAAACTGCTCAAGGATGAGAGCATCGTCATCGTCCACGGCAACGAACTGACCCAGCGCGAACGGGCGTGGCTCGATGAGCACTTCCTGAGCTACGTCTTTCCGGTTCTGACGCCTCTCGCCGTCGACCCGGCACACCCATTCCCGTTCATTCCGAATCTCGGCTTTTCGCTGGCTCTTGAACTGGCGCGAAAGGGCGGTGGGATGACGGCCTTGATCCGTGTGCCGTCACAGATCGAACGGTTCATCCCATTGCCGCCTGAACCGCGCCGGCCGAATGTGACCCGCTTTATCAGTCTCGAGGACACGATCGGGCTCTATATCGACCGCCTCTTTCCTGGCTATGAGGTCAAGGGTATGGGGGCGTTTCGGATTGTTCGCGACTCAGACATCGAGATTGAGGAAGAAGCTGAAGACCTGGTCCGGACCTTCGAAACCATGCTGAAGCGCCGCCGTCGTGGTTCGGTGACCAGACTTGAGATCGAAAGCGCCATGCCAGAGACACTGGCCGGGATCGTGGCCGAGGCGCTTGATGTGGAGGAAGACGGAGTCGTCACACTCGATGGCATGCTGGCACTGAACGACCTCAGCCAGCTCGTCGATATCGACCGGCCGGAACTGAAGTTCAAACCTTATACGCCCCGCTTTCCCGAACGCATCCGGGAGTTTGGTGGCGATTGTTTCGCCGCGATCAAGGCGAAGGACCTGATTGTTCACCACCCCTACGAGTCCTTCGACGTCGTGGTGCAGTATCTCAACCAGGCCGCCCGCGATCCTGATGTTCTTGCGATCAAACAGACGCTGTACAGGACATCGAAGGACAGTCCGATTATTCGCGCCCTGAGCGAAGCGGCCGAGGCCGGCAAGTCTGTCACTGCGCTGGTCGAACTCAAGGCCCGGTTCGACGAGGAGGCCAACATCCGTTGGGCGCGGGATCTCGAACGGGCCGGCGTTCAGGTCGTCTTTGGCTTCATGGAGCTCAAGACCCACTCAAAGCTGTCCATGGTGGTGCGCCGCGAGGCCGGCCATTTGACGACGTACTGCCATATCGGGACAGGCAACTATCATCCGATCACAGCACGGATTTACACCGATCTGTCATTCTTCACTGCTGATCCGGTGATCGCCCGCGATGTGGCGCGAATCTTCAATTTCATCACCGGTTACGCCCAGCCCAAAGACCTTGAAGTCATGGCCATGTCGCCGATGACCATGAAGCCGATGATCCTTCAGGGAATCGATCAGGAGATTGTCAACGCCAAGGCCGGCAAACCGGCCCAGATCTGGTGCAAGATGAACTCGCTGGTCGATCCCGAAGTGATCGACGGATTTTACCGGGCTTCCCAAGCGGGCGTGAAGGTCGATCTGGTCATCCGCGGGATTTGTTGCCTCCGCCCGGGTATCAAGGGCCTTTCGGAGAACATCCGGGTCAAGTCCATTGTCGGCCGGTTCCTCGAACACTCGCGCATTCTGTGCTTTGCCAATGGCAAGCAGATGCCGTCATCCAGCGCCCGGGTCTATATCGGATCGGCAGACCTTATGCCGCGCAATCTTGATCGCCGGGTCGAGTCGATGGTCTCGATCACAAATCCAACTGTGCATGAACAGGTTCTCGGGCAGATTATGGTGGCAAATCTGCTCGACAATCAGCAAAGCTGGGGCATAGACGGGGATGGCCAATCGACCCGCATCCAGCTGGCCGAGGGCGAGGAACCGTTCAACGCGCACAAATTTTTCATGACCAATCCAAGTCTGTCAGGCCGTGGCCGCTCGCTTCGCAAACATTCTCCAGTCAGTCTCGCCAAATCCTTCCGATTCTGAGGCCGGAGAGGGGGGCATGCAAACGGCACCGGGGCGCCTCAGCGGCCTGACACCGGTGGGCATTATCGACATCGGGTCAAACTCGGTGCGGCTGGTTGTCTATGAGGGTCTGACGCGCGCACCGACGCCGATCTTCAATGAAAAAGCGCTTTGCGGGCTGGGCAGCGAGATTGCCTCAACCGGCCGTCTCAATGATGACGCCGTGGAGAACGCCTTGGCGACCCTCAAGCGTTATCGTGCTCTCGCCGACCAGATGCATGTTGGTTCGATACACGTCTTGGCGACAGCCGCGGTCCGCGAAGCGGAAAATGGGCAGGCCTTTGCGGAGATGGCAATGGAGGCCTGCCAGGCGCCATTATCGATCCTGACCGGTCGCGACGAGGCGCGCTTGGCGGGGTTTGGAGTCGTCTCTGGTCTCGACCGGCCCAACGGATTGGCCGGTGACATGGGCGGCGGCAGCCTTGAGCTGATCGACGTTGCCGGCCAGGCGCTGGGCGAGGGGGTCACCCTGCCGCTCGGCGGCTTACGACTGCGTGACTCCTTCGGCAACACCAGCAAGAAGGCAGCAGCTCACGTCAAGGACGTCGTAGAGGCTTGCGATCTCTTTGATACGGGTCGTGGCCGTGACTTCTATGCCATCGGCGGAACGTTCCGGGCGCTGGCGCGACTGCATATGGCACAGAGTGAGCATCCGTTGCGTGTCATGCATCACTACGCAGTGCCCACTGGCAAGGCGGTGGATTTTCTGCGTCAGGTCATCCGTGCAAAGGACCTCAACCTGCCTGGTATCGAAGCGGTTTCGCAGGCGCGGCAGGACTTGTTGCCCTATGGGGCGCTGGTCTTGGAAGCGGTTCTGGAACGGATGCAGCCGTCCCGTCTCGTCGTCTCGGCGCTCGGTGTCCGCGAAGGCCTGCTGTTCGGACTGCTTGATGAAGGTGTCCAGAACCAGGACCCGCTAATCGAAGCCGCGCGTGATCTCGGTGGCCTGCGGTCGCGCTCGCCACAGCACGGCGAAGAACTGATTGCCTGGACCGACAAGCTGTTTGCAACGCTCGATCTCGACGAGACCGTCTCGGAAAAGCGCCTGCGTCACGCGGCCTGCCTTCTTGCCGATATCGGCTGGCGTGCACATCCCGATTATCGAGGCGAGCAGAGCGTCAACATTGTCACAAATGCCGCGTTCGTTGGTGTTGACCATCCGGGCCGCGTCTTTATCGCCACAGCGATCGCGGTACGCCACAACGGCTTGAACGGCGAAGGGTTGCCACTCCGTCTGACCGAGATCGCACCGCCCCGCCATCTCGAGCGGGCCAGAGTGCTGGGATGTGCGCTCCGTATCGCCTATCTCATTTCAGCAAGCATGCCCGGTGTGCTCGGAATTATGCCGCTGACCCAACAGGATGGAAAACTGGTGCTGTCGATCCCATCAGGTCATGAAGCGCTTGACGGACCGCGCGTGGCGAGTCGGCTCAAGCATCTTGCGCGGCTGGTCGACCTTGGACAGGAAATCCGGTTCGGCACATAGCGCGACAGTCGAGCGCCACACAGTTACGCACGTATAGGCGTATCAATCTCCGTCAGGTAGAACGTCGATGATCTCTAGACGTTTGCCGTGAGCGGCGAGAGCGATTTCCCCGCGCTTGAGCTTCAAAGCTTCCTCGCCAAACAGTTTCCGGCGCCAGCCCTTCAGCGCTGGTACATCCGCCTCGGCTTCGCGGGCGATTGCATCGAGATCCTCAGCATTGGCGATCATGCGCGTGGCCACGCCATGCTGGTCACCGACATGCTTCAACAGTGCGCGCAACAGATCGACAACCGCCTGGGGTGCTGGCGCATTGCGCGCATGTTTGGGAAGTTTGGGCAGTTCTTCCTTGGGAATATCCTCGAGTTCGCTGATCAGATTAGCGATAGCCTTGCCGTCCTTTGACTTGCCAAATCCCCTGGGTACTGCCCGCAGCCGTTCCATGGACTCGGTGTCCTTGGGACCTTGCGTCGACAGCTCATAGATGGCGTCGTCTTTCAGGATGCGTCCGCGTGGCACATTGCGCGACTGCGCCTGTTCTTCGCGCCAGGCGGCAAGCCGCCTCAGGCGCAGCAGTTCACGCGGTTTGCGGGCCCGGTTCTTGAGCCGTTGCCAGGCGTTGTCCGGTTCCATGCGATAGGTGTCTTCGGCAGTCAGGATCGCCATTTCCTCGGCAAGCCAGCTGCTCCGCCCGTTATCGCCGAGTTTGCCGTGCAACGTCTGGTAAACATCCACCAGGTGCAGCACGTCAGCAGCCGCGTAGTTCGCCTGCTTGTCGGTCAGTGGTCGGCGGCTCCAATCGGTGAACCGTGATGACTTATCGATCTCAGTTCCGCTGATCTTCTGAACGAGCGCGTCGTAGCCAACCGACTCGCCATAGCCGCAAACGGCTGCGGCGACCTGTGTGTCGAAAACAGGTGAGGGGACCTTGCCGGTCGCGTGGTAGATGATCTCGATATCCTGCCGTGCGGCATGAAACACCTTGAGCACAGGCTCTTCGATCATCAGTGACCAGAAGGGCCCAAGGTCGAGTTTGTTTTCAAGCGGGTCGACCAGCACCACATCCTTGCCCGGTCCCGACATCTGGATCAGACAGAGCTTGGGATAATAGGTCGTTTCCCGCAGGAATTCTGTGTCGATTGTCAGAAACGGGCCTTTGGCCAGTTCCGCACAGGCCTGTTTGAGGGCCTTTGTTGTCGCGATTGTTCTCATTCGCCCCAAATTCAGTCGTCAGACGCGGAGTCTCGCCGCGCCAGCCGATATAGCACGGGCGAAGTACGCAGCAAGCCGACGAAGCGACCGGTCACCGCCACACGCGGACCACGCAGGGCACGCAGACCGGTGTAAGCCAGCAGCGAACCATGGATGAGGCTGGTGTAGATGAACAGCGCTGCGGTGCCGTAACGATCCATGACGAAGGAGGCAAGCAGCGGCCCGATGATCGCGCCAATGGCGAAGAAGAAGGTCAGCCCGGCAGCCACCAGCACATACTGGGTATCCGCAGCACGGTCATTGGCGTGCGCCGCCGACAGCGAATAGATCGGCAAAGCGAATGCGCCAAAGGCGAAGATGCCGATCATGTTGAGGGTGGGATCGTTTTCAGCGATCAGCGACAAAAACAGCCCCGACAAGACCGCACCGCTGGTCGCAATGGCAATAGCGGTGCGCCGGTTGAACCGATCAGACAACCAGCCAAGCGGATACTGCAGCAAGACACCACCGGCGATGCCTGCACTGATGAATGTGGCCACGCCGGCATCATCCAGTCCGATGTCCCGGGCATAGAGCGGCGAGATCAGCCGGAAGGCTGAATTGGTCATGCCGATGCTCATGCAGCTCATGCAGGCGAGTGGCGATAGAGCCCAGATCGCCTTCAGATCGAAATGAAAATTGTCTGGTGGAGCGGGCCGTGATCGGTCGCTGAGTGAAATCGGAACCAGCGAAAATGCAAACAGGATCGCGGTCATCGAGAAAATGACGTAACCCTCGACCCCGAAAACCGGGATCAGAAACTGCGCGCCAGTCACCGCACCAAGATCGATGATTCGGTAGATCGACAGGAGCCGGGCGCGGCTGCCTTGTTCGGCGCTGGCGTTCAGCCAGCTCTCGACCGTTGTGAACAGCCCCGAGAAGCAGAAGCCCATCATCAGCCGAATGATGGTCCAGGAAATGGGGTCAATCGCGACGACGAGGAGCAACGTGCCGATTGCCGAGAGCGCGGCCATGGCTGCAAAGACACGAATATGCCCCACCGATTGCAGCAATCGTGGCGCAAAGATGCTGGCAGTCAGGTAGCCAATGAAATAGGCCGCACTGATCACGCCGATATAGACCGTGGAAAAACCCTCGGAGCTGGCCCGCAACGCCACGAGCGTGCCCTGCAGGCCGTTGGCAGCAAGCAGGACGCCGGCCGCTGCGAGCAGGGGAACCAACGGTCGAATTCGGGTCATGAGTCGTGCTTTCCGCGCCGGATCAGCTAGAGCCTTGTGAGCTTCGCCGCTATCAGAGCTGCCAGTCCAGCGCTCGCCTTGACAAGGTCTCTGATCTTTGTGCTTGTCCGCGCGAATTCTCAAGCGGCTTTTCCGGATATCTCCAATGCATCGCTATCGCAGCAAGACATGCGCTGACCTGCGCGCTTCAGACGCCGGCAACTCCGTCCGCCTTTCGGGTTGGGTGCACCGTGTGCGTGACCATGGCGGTTTGCTGTTCATCGATCTGCGCGACCACTACGGCATAACTCAGGTGGTGGCAGACCCTGACTCGCCCGCCTTCACATTGGCTGAAACGGTCCGCTCCGAATGGGTGATCCGTGTCGACGGCAAGGTCAAGGCGCGCGATGCCGACACCGTGAACCCCAACCTGCCAACAGGCGATGTCGAGGTGTTTGCCGCTGAGATTGAGATCCTGTCCGCGGCCGGAGAACTGCCGCTTCCCGTTTTCGGCGATCAGGACTATCCGGAGGATATTCGGCTCAAATACCGGTTTCTCGACCTGCGCCGTGAGCGCATTCACGAGAACATCATGCTCCGCAGCAGGATTATAAGCCGCATCCGCGAATTGATGGTGGCAAACGGTTTCTTCGAGTTTCAGACCCCGATCCTCACCGCATCAAGCCCCGAAGGTGCGCGCGACTTTCTTGTGCCGGCACGGCAGCATCCGGGCCAGTTCTATGCGCTGCCCCAGGCACCACAGCAGTTCAAACAGCTGGTCATGATCGCAGGCTTCGACCGCTACTTTCAGATCGCACCCTGCTTCCGCGACGAGGACGCGCGTGCTGACCGCTCGCCCGGCGAATTCTATCAGCTCGACATCGAGATGAGTTTTGTCGAGCAGGAAGATGTTTTTGCCGCCGTCGAGCCGGTGATCCGCGAGCTGTTCGAGGAATTCGCCGATGACCGCTCGGTCACACCCGTCTTCCCGCGTATCCCCTATGCCGAAGCGATGTCGAAATATGGGTCAGACAAGCCCGACTTGCGCAATCCGATCGTGATGGAAGATGTGACTCAGCATTTCGACGGGTCGGGATTCAAGATCTTCGCAAACATGATCGCCTCCGATGACAAGGTCCGTGTCTGGGCCATTCCGGCACCGAAGGGTGGCAGCCGGGCGTTTTGCGACCGGATGAATTCGTGGGCTCAGAGTGAGGGGCAACCCGGTCTTGGCTACATCTTCTGGCGCGAGGCGGGCGAGGGCGAGGAACCCGGCGCCGGCCCGCTTGCCCGGAACATCGGCGCGGACCGCACCGAAGCCATTCGGGCTCAGCTTGAACTCAACACCGGCGATGCCTGTTTCTTCGTCGCTGGCCGGCCGGAGAAATTCGCCGATTTTGCTGGTTCGGCACGCACCAAGGTCGGCAGTGATCTCGAACTCATTGATGAGAACCAGTTCGAGTTCTGCTGGATCGTCGATTATCCCATGTTCGAGTGGAACGAAGAGGAGAAGAAGGTCGATTTCTCCCATAACCCGTTTTCCATGCCGCAGGGCGGCCTTGAGGCGCTCGAGTCTCAGGACCCGCTGGAGGTTAAGGCCTACCAGTACGATATCGTCTGCAATGGTGTGGAACTGTCCTCGGGGGCGATCCGGAACCATTTACCCGACATCATGCGTAAGGCCTTCGCCATTGCCGGCTACGACGAAAGCGTGCTCGAGGAGAAGTTCGGCGGCATGTTGCGGGCGTTCTCCTATGGCGCGCCGCCCCATGGTGGCATTGCTCCTGGCATAGACAGGATTGTCATGCTGCTGGCACGCGAAGAAAACCTTCGCGAAGTGACGTTGTTCCCGATGAACCAGCGGGCCGAGGATCTCATGCTCGGTGCGCCATCGGAGGTTTCCGCCCGCCAACTCCGAGAGCTCAACATCCGGCTCGTGCCCGTCGACAAGAGCTGAGCGGTCATCGTCCGCAGGGAACAAGTGCTGCGCCGGTTGCGTGTGCTGCGCTGACCGTTACTGTCTGCCATAAGCGTCGGAAAAGACGCGTCATTGGCGGGGGAAATGGGACATGGCCGCAGGCGGCAGCAAGATCTCGGACGATCTTAAATCGGGCGCGCTGGTCTACCATCGCCACCCGACGCCCGGAAAACTTGAAATCCGTGCAACCAAGCCGTTAGGCAATCAGCGCGATCTGGCGCTGGCCTATTCCCCCGGCGTAGCCGCAGCCTGCGAGGCAATCGCGGAGGATCCGGCCACTGCAGCCGATTACACCTCACGCAGCAATCTCGTTGCGGTGGTCACCAATGGAACAGCCGTGCTCGGCCTCGGCGCCATCGGTCCGCTTGCCTCCAAGCCCGTGATGGAAGGCAAGGCGGTGCTGTTCAAGAAGTTCGCCGGCATTGACGTCTTCGACATCGAACTCGACGCGCTAGACGTTGATCGCATGGTCGAAGTGGTTGCTGCCCTTGAGCCAACTTTCGGCGGCATAAATCTCGAAGATATCAAGGCGCCAGAGTGTTTCGAGGTCGAGGATCGTCTCCGTGCGCGGATGAATATTCCGGTCTTCCATGATGACCAGCACGGCACGGCCATCATCGTCGGTGCTGCGGTGATGAACGGACTGAAATTGGCCGGCAAGGACGTTGCTGATGTCAAAGTTGTCACATCCGGTGCCGGCGCGGCTGCGCTGGCCTGTCTCAATCAGCTTCTGTCCCTTGGCATTCGCCGCGAGAACGTCTGGGTCACGGATATTGATGGTGTGGTCTATGAGGGCCGCGAGAAGGGCATGGATGCCTGGAAGGCGAAGTTCGCACAACCCACCGAAGCGCGAAGCCTGATGGATGTGATCCCGGACGCCGATGTGTTCCTGGGGCTGTCGGCACCGGGCGTTCTAACCCCTGAACACCTCAAGAAGATGGCCAAGGACCCGTTGGTCATGGCGTTGGCCAATCCGGTGCCTGAGATCATGCCTGAAACGGCGCGCGAGGCGCGTGATGACGCGATGATCTGCACTGGACGCAGTGACTTTCCCAATCAGGTCAACAACGTTCTCTGCTTTCCCTACATCTTCCGCGGTGCACTCGATTGCGGGGCCACAACCATCAATGAAGAGATGAAACGCGCTGCCGTTATGGCCATTGCCGAACTGGCTCAGGCAGCATCCTCGGATGTCGCGGCCAAGGCTACCGGTGGCGAAGTACGCACATTCGGTTCTGATAGCCTGATCCCCAATCCGGTCGATCCACGGCTTATTCTGTGGATCGCGCCGGCGGTGGCGAAGGCCGCCATGGACAGCGGCGTCGCGACCCGGCCGATCGAGGATTTCGCTGCCTATGAAGAGCGTCTCAACCGGTTTGTGTTCCGCTCCGGCTTCATCATGAAGCCGATTTTCGCCGAAGCGAAAACCGATCCAAAGCGCGTGATCTATGCCGATGGCGAGGACGAGCGTGTCTTGCGGGCAGCCCAGGTCGCGGTCGAAGAAGGACTGGCGCGCCCGATCCTGATCGGGCGTCCAAATGTGATCGATGTGCGCATGCGGCGTTTCGGTCTGTCACTCAAGCGCGACGAGCACTTTGATCTTATCAATCCCGAGGACGACCCGCGCTACCGCGACTATGTCGAGAGCTACCAGTCGCTGACCTGCCGAAAGGGCATTACGCCAGATGCGGCGCGCACCATCGTGCGCACAAACTCGACTGTGATTGCCGCCATTGCGCTTCATCGTGGCGACGCCGATGCGCTGATTTGCGGGCTGGAAGGGCGTTACGCCCGGCACCTGACCGCGATCAGCGACGTCATCGGCCGGGCAGAGGGCGTGCATGATTTCTCGGCCCTCAGCCTGCTGATCATGTCCGAGGGCGCCTATTTCATTGCCGATACCCAGATCACGCCGGATCCAACGGCCATGGAAATTGTCGAGATGACCAAGCTCGCTGCGCGCGAAGCGAGGCGCTTTGGCATCGATCCGCGCATCGCACTGCTGTCGCATTCGAATTTTGGCAGCCGCGACACCGAGAGCGCACAGAAGATGCGCGAGGCTTTGAGGCTCTTGCACGAAACGGCACCGGAACTGGAAGTCGAGGGCGAAATGCATGGCGCCATGGCACTGTCCGAGACACTTCGGACACGGATTTTCCCGGGCTCGCGGCTGAAGGGGTCCGCCAACATCCTCATCATGCCCAATCTCGATGCAGCCAATATCGCCAATGAACTGCTGAAATCGATAGCCGATGCGCTGCCCGTGGGACCTGTGCTGCTTGGCGCTGCGAAACCAGCGCACATCCTCACACCGAGCGTCACCGCACGCGGTGTCGTCAACATGACCGCGCTCGCTTGCGTCGAGGCGCAGCAGCAAGCTGTGAGTCAAGACAGTTCCTCATAAGTGGATGGCGATTTGAACGGCGTTGGCCGGCCAAAACGCAAAACCGCCCTTTGGCAGCGTGCGTAAATCCAAACAACCACTCACACCTGAGACCCCACCGTTGCCGATGGAGCCGTCCATGCCGTGCATCACACGACGAATCTCCGCCGCCGTTGCCCGTCGGGCATTTCTCGGCCTTTTGGTCACCGGTAGCGCTGTCGCAATGGCTGCATTTGCCAGCCCCGGGCGGGCATCCAGCCTCTCCAGCCGCACGGCGCACAGCTTCAGTTTTCCGAGTATTGACGGAGGGACGTTGCGGATGAGGGACTATGCGGGGCGTGCGGTCCTTGTGGTCAACACCGCATCGCGCTGTGGCTTCACCAACCAGTATTCCGACCTGCAGAAACTCCACGAACGATACGCCGCCCAAGGCCTGACCATCATCGGTGTGCCGTCAAACGATTTCGGGCAGCAGGAGCCAGGCACGGAGGAAGAGATCCGGGCATTCTGCTCCGGGACCTATGGCGTTCAGTTTCCGATGACCGGCAAGACACAAGTGAGGGGCGCATCGGCCCATCCCTTTTACCGATGGGCCCGCGACGAACTGGGCGCCCGAAACGCGCCACGCTGGAATTTCCACAAATATCTGATCGGACGGGACGGGCGTCTGCTGGAAGCGTTTCCTTCGCATGTCTCGCCGATGGCCCCATCCATGCGTGGGGCGGTCGAGGCGGCACTCCAAGCCCCATCATCGACCTGAATCGATATCTCATCAGACACACATAGATATCTGTTTCACATAAATAAATCATAGGCCGTATGTCACGTTTTGGCGGAACTTGGGCGCTGGCGTGTCAATCAGCCAATCGCGGTCAGGCTTGGGTGAGAACTGACCGTTCCGGCTGGTGTTTTCCGCTTCGTCGGGTCGGTTTTCAGACCATGAGAGCGGTTACGCCACGGCGTATTAGGTCCAGTGCCAGTATCGTGATGGCCCACTTGAAGATCGTCCTGAAGGTCTGTTCCGGCATCATCGCCAACAGACGCAGGCCCAACAGCGTGCCCAGAAAGCCGGTCGCAATCATCGCGGCAACGAAGGGCAGCCACGGACCAAAAGCGAAGCCAAGCGCTCCGAATACCACCAGCTTGAGGATGTGCTGAATGGTCATCATCGCCGCGTGGGTACCGACGAGCGCTTGCCTCTGATCGATCAGAGGCTGTGCGATGGCCATGGCGAAGGGGCCGGTGGCGCCGAAGAACATTGTCAGGAAGGTCGAGATCAATCCGCCGATGCTGAGCAGGGCGGTCTTTGCCGCGCCGGAAAAGTTCGGCTTGGGTCCCCAGACGGCGTAGAGAATGAATAGCCCGATGGCGAGCCGCAGGATGGCGTCATTCAGCGTGACGACAAACATGCCGCCAGTAACCGCGCCTACGACGCTGCCGATGAGAAACGGCACAAGAAGCCCCCAGCGGATGTGAGTCCGCTGCACAACCGCCCGGCCGGCATTGGAGCCAAGCTGCACCATGCCGTGGACCGGAATGAGGGCCGCAATGGGCATCAGAGAGGCCATCAGTGACAGCATCATCAGTCCGCCACCAACCCCGAGAGCGGCCATGGCTGCGGAGGTGAAGAAGCTCGCAAAGATCAGGAGCGCGGCAGCGACCGGCTCCAGCCCTGGGGGCACAAGAGTGAGGAGAACCGAGGAATCCAGCATCCGGTCTTCATGCGGCCTTGGAACGAGCGATGCAATCGATCTGTTGCCGCTTGGGCCTTGCTCAGGTCTGCTGTGTCAGAAAGTTGATGAACATCCGTGTAGAAACGCTGGGCAGAGGGTCGCGTGCAACGGCCCGGAGCCCGACATGTCCGAAATCCAGATGCGGTAACAATTGGACCAGACTACCGTCGCTGAGTGCCTCTTCGACTGTGGGTTGGAGCAGCAAGGCCGCCCCGATGCCGCGCACGGCAAGCGCACGCGCAACCAACTGGTTGTCCACCTGAAAGGGCGCATCATGGGGGATCGTGATCGGCGGGGCGTCATGGTCGGGAGTTCGCGCCGTCAAGGGCTTGTGTCGAGGGCCTGAAGCGATGAAGGGCAGTGCAGTCACAAGCCCATCTTGCGTCCATTCTCGTGCGATCTTCTCTGCCAGCGAACCGGGCGCTGCGACCAGTCGCAAAGGCACATGGTTGACAAGGTTCTCGATAGGTTCGTCTCCGGCATTGCTTACCCCGCGCAATGCGAGATCGAACGGGCTCGAGTTCAGATCCACGATCCGGTCGTCGGCAGACACAAACGGGCGAACATTCGGGTAGCGTTCCAGAAAGCGATCAAGCTGCGGCGGCAGCCAGTAGGCGGCAAGCTCCGAGGGGAGGGTCAGCGATAGCGGCCCCGAAGCCCTTGCGGAATCCGTCTGACCGATGGCGAAAGCCGCATCTGCCGCTGCCAGCATGGCCTCGGCGTGGGCCAATACCTTTCGGCCCGCGTCCGTTAGCGCTATCCGCCTCGTGTTTCGGGTCATCAGGCTCACGCCGAGCCGCTGTTCAAGCGCCTTGATTGATGCGCTGACCACGGGTGAACCGACCGACAATGTCTCTGCGGCCCGTCGGATCGAGCCCCGGCTGGCAACGGCGACAAAATATCGGAGCAAGCGCAGATCGCTGAAGTGGGTCATAATTATTCGATGTGATCGAAGAAATGATTATATTTTTCGTTTCTACCGAATTTTGGGTTGCATCGCTAGCTTGTTGCCGTCGGCCCTAACGGTCGTCTTGCAACTTACAGAGGGACAGATGTGATGTACCTTTATCTTCTTCGCTTGCCTGTATTTGCCATCCTCGGCATGACGCTTCTGGTCTTGATCCCAAGGCCAGCTGTAGCCGACGATCTTCAGGTCGTGCGAGCTTTCTACGAAGAGCTGCTCAGCAAGCCGACGCGGGAAGATCTGGCAGATGTAACCCGCAAGGTGATCGTCGAGGACTGGGAATCGATCCCGACGCCGCGTGGCGGGCCCGGTGCCGAAGGCATGGTCAAGACTCTCGCCGGATTCGGCGCGGCGATACCCGATCTCAACTGGGACGTGCAGGAGATCCTGCAGGACGGCAACCGCTACATCGTGCGCTCAAAGGCCACCGGTACGCCTGTCAAACCGGTCTTCGGCATTGAGCCCAAGGGCAATAGCTTCGAGATCATGACGATCGACATTCACACCGTGGAGAACGGCAAGATCGTCCAGTCCTACCATGTCGAGGAATGGGCCAAGGCGATGCAGCAGCTCTCCGCGGAGTAGGAGAGGGCGGTGTCCGGCGAATAGCCGCACATCTGCCGAGTCGCCCGGAAGCTGTGCAAAGAAAAGGCCCGTCTGCACTCAAGACGGGCCAGTTCGGCTTCTACCGGGGAGGAAACGCTTGGGTCCCGGATGCTGGTGCGAACAGCGGGATCAGGAACACCCGCTCGTCGCACCGCAGGTGTCGCATTTGAGGCATGTGCCATTGCGCACCATGGTGAAATTTCCGCACTCGGAGCAGTTTTCTCCTTCGTACCCCTTCATGCGAGCCTCGGCCGCCATGCGGGCATGCTCGTCGCGGCTGGAGCGTGCTGCCGCTGGCGGCGCCGCAGGCACTTCTTCAGGTATGCTCGCTGGCTGCGGTACAGTCGCCACAATCGCCGCCGGAGCTGCCTCCGTCACAGACGTGGCCTCAATCTCAACGATCGGCTCGGCGACAGCGGTGGCCAGTGCTGCCTGCTGCGCGCGGGCACTGAGATGGCCCACGGTTCGCGTGCTCTGATCGGCCAGTGCCTTGGGCGCTGCAATCGCTCCACCGCCGCCGGTATCAGCCCCGCCGCGCACCACAACGAGCTTCTCGTTCGGCTTGCCGCGGACGAGGCCGGTGGACACGTAACGTGCTGCTGGCGGTTCTGCCGGGGCCGCATCGCCGTCCTCGCCGCCACCACCAACGCTGGTGGTCAGATCAGACGGTGTGACATGGGCCAGATCCTCACGGTCGAGATAAGAGATCGCCAGCTCTCGGAACACATAGTCGAGGATCGACGTGGCGTTCTTGATCGCCTCATTGCCCTGAACCATGCCGGCCGGTTCAAACCGGGTGAAGGTGAAGGCATCGACGAATTCATCGAGCGGCACGCCGTATTGCAGGCCCAGCGATACGGCGATGGCGAAATTGTTCATCAGCGAGCGGAAGGCTGCACCTTCCTTGTGCATGTCGATGAAGATTTCGCCGATCCTGCCATCCTCATACTCGCCAGTGCGCAAGTACACCTTGTGTCCGCCGACAACCGCCTTCTGGGTGTAGCCCTTACGCCGGTTGGGCAGCTTCTCACGGTCGCGAAGGATGCGTTCCTTCTCGATGACGCGTTCCACCACCTTTTCGGTGATCTTCTCGGCCAGAGCCACCGCGCGCGACTGTTGCGGGCCGCTGCTCAGCTGTTCGATGACCTCGTCTTCATCGTCGTCATCATCCGTCAGAATCTGGGCGTTCAGCGGCTGCGATAGCTTGGAGCCGTCGCGATAAAGCGCGTTGGCCTTGAGTGCCAGCCGCCAGGACAGCATGTAGGCTTCCTTGCAGTCCTCGACCGTGGCCTCATTGGGCATGTTGATCGTCTTGGAGATGGCGCCCGAGATGAAGGGCTGGGCGGCCGCCATCATGCGGATGTGGCTTTCCACTGAAAGGTAGCGCTTGCCGATCCGACCACATGGATTGGCGCAGTCAAAGACCGGCAAGTGCTCCTCTTTCAGGTGCGGTGCGCCCTCTAGGGTCATTGCCCCGCACACA
>JBCDCP010000068.1:0-16572 GCA_039181495.1 Pseudomonadota bacterium
GCCAGATCCTTGATGGTCACCAGCACTTCCTTGACCGTCTCGGGGTCGAGCGCCGCGGTGACCTCATCGAACAGCATCACGTCCGGCTGCATGGCGAGTGAACGGGCAATCGCCACACGCTGCTGCTGGCCGCCGGAGAGCTCGCCAGGATAGGAGTCTTCCTTGCCTTCAAGCCGCACTTTGGCAAGCAGTTTGCGGGCGCGCTCACGAACCTCGTTGGGATCCTCCTTGAGCACCTTCACCGGCGCCATCATGATGTTCTCGAGCGCGGTCTTGTGCGGGAATAGATTGTATTGCTGGAACACCATGCCGACCTTCTTGCGGAGCTCCAGCTTGTCGAGATCCGGCGTGTGAACCTCCTGCCCCTCCACCGTGATCGATCCGGACTGGATGTCGTTCAGCGCATTGATACAGCGGATCAGGGTGGACTTGCCTGAGCCGGACGGGCCGATGATGCAGATCACTTCGCCCTTCATGACATCGAAGGACACGCCCTTGAGCACCTCGAGGTCTCCGAAGCTCTTATGCACATCGCGGATCGAGACGATCGGTTGATCGGGAGTCCAACCATTTTGGGTATTGGCGGTTGCTGCATCGGTCATGACATCGGTTCCAAGGTTCAGAGTTTGACCGCGAATTTGCGTTCGAGCGCGATGGTCGCGCGGGCGATCGGGTAGCAATAGGCAAAGAAGATCAGCAGCGCGAAGCCGAAGAACGGCACCAGCAATTCGGGGTGATTGTCCTCCGCCTCGATGGCCTGGCGCGACAGATTGATGATCTCCTCGACACCAAGCAGCGAGCAGAGCGGGGTCGCCATGGTGAGGATGGCGTACCAGTTCATCCATGGCGGGATCATGCGCTTGAAGCATTGCGGCAGGATGATCTCAAACAGGGTCTGGCGACGTGAAAAGGCGAGACTCTCGGCCGCCTCCCACTGGCCCGAGGGCACCGAATTGATCGCACCGCGCACCACTTCGGCGATGTTGGCCATGATCGGTAGCGAGAGCCCAATCACCGCCTTCATCCAGGCTGGGAAGGGAATGATCAGCCCGAAGATTTCGAACTCGAACGGGAAGGCCAGAAGCACAATGAACAGCAGCACCAGCCAAGGCGAGTTACGAAACAGCTGGGTGATGAAAATGGCCGGATAACGGATCAGCCCCAATGGCGAAATCTGCATCAGCCCGAGAACGATGCCGAGCACGGTGCCGATCGCCATCGAGAAGAAGCTGATCAGGATGTTGAACAGAAATCCGCTGCCAACAATGAAGGGGATCCACTTCCAGAGCGCCTGAAAGGCCTCCGTGTAGGTGTAGTTTGACTGCGCCAGAGCCATCGCGGGCCAAAGCGCGACTATCGCGGCAATGCACAACATCCCACGCCAGCCTGTTCCGGCGAGGAAGCGCGAGAACATCAGCGGATCGTGGAACGTACGGCCAGACGGATCGAACGGCTTGAGGACCGGAAGATCGGTCGTTCCCGCCATCGTCACACCGGGGATCCCGGGTATGTTCGAGTAACGCCCGCTCATGCCCGCGTTCCATAGCCGGGGATCGCCAACTGGCGCTCCCAACGGGTCATGCCCAAGACGAGAATTCCGACCAGGCCGATATAGACCACGAACAACAGCACCATCGTGGGGTACTGTGCGCTCGGGAAATCGTTCCAGATGGTGACCGACTGATACAGCAGCTCGGGCACCGCGATGGCGAAGGCCTGAGTGGTGGTCTTCACCAGATTGACCAGATTGTTGTTGAGCGCTGGCAACGACACCCTAAACGCCAGCGGCAGAACCACCTCCTTGTAGGTTTGCATGCGGGTGAAGCCGAGCGAATCCGAGGCTTCGCGCGTCGATTCAGGCACCGCCTCGATGCCAGCCCGGAAGATCTCGACATTGAACGCGCCGGCGAAGAAAGACAGCGAGATGATTGCCCAACCGACATTGGAGATGATCGGCACTTCGAGCCAGCCATCGGGCGAATAGGTCGGCGTGAACTGCCCAAGCGCAAAATAGAAGAACAGCAGCTGCACGAAGGGCGGCGTGTTGCGGAAGAACTGGATGTAGCCCTGCACGATCGCGCGCACCAGGCGCGATGGCGAGCCTTGCGCCCAGGCGCCGACCACACCGATGATGACCGACAGGATAACGCAGGCCACCGACAGCATGATCGTGTAGTAGAGACCCTCGACGATCCGGTCCCAGGACCGCTCCTCGTAGAAGAAGATGAAGTTCCAGCGCGGATGATCGGCTGCCAGCTGGATGAAAAATTCGCGGAACGCGTCGAGCATCAAGCCCCCAAAACCCGGCTTGTCATCACAAAGAAAAAGGGCACCCTCGAAAGGGTGCCCTGATTGGTTCTGGTGTTATTCGGCGAGCCAGTCCGCGAACCGCTCATTCTTGTCCTTGAGGTAGGCGGTGGGTTGAATGCCCCACTTCTTCTCAAGCTCGATCAATGTGCCTTCGCTGTGCCAGGCATATTGCATGCCGGACATGAAGCGGCCGAAGACGCAGTCCTTTTCAGCCGTTGGCACAGCCAGCGCCCAAGGGTTGTCATCCTCGGAGTTCAGCGGCATTTCGAAATCGTCCCAATTGCCGGAAGCAAGATCCGAGCCGATGGACGAGTCGTCATAGACCCAGGCAATGCACTTCTTGTCGCGAAGCGCCTGTTTGGCTTCGGCATTGCCGGTGAAGGCGATGATCTCAGCCCCGTAGCGCTCTTCCACGATCTGATTGTAGAACGCGCCCTGCTTGCCGCAGACCGGCTTGCCGTTGAGGTCTTCCCAGCTGGTCAGACCCAGCGCCTTGGGCGACATGATGTTGGTGCCCGAGGTATAGTAATTCGGGCCAACAATGCCG
The DNA here is from genome assembly GCA_039181495.1 of Pseudomonadota bacterium. GTDB lineage: Bacteria > Pseudomonadota > Alphaproteobacteria > Rhizobiales > Tepidamorphaceae > JBCDCP01. The sequence goes on from JBCDCP010000068.1 coordinate 2,858, forward strand.
ACGATCTCGCGCCGATCCTTGCGGTCCGACATGGTGGCGATCATCAGGTCGATCTTGCCCTGTTCAAGGAACTGCATGCGGTTCGAGGATTGCACCGCGATGACCTCGATATCGACGCCCATCTTGTCGGCCACGTCCATGGCCATGTCGACTTCCATGCCAACGATATCGCCATTGGTGTCGCGGAAGCCCCAGGGCTTGTAATCCGCCTTGACGCCGACAACGATCTTGCCGCGCTCCATGACGCGGTTCCATGTCTCGTTGGTGCACGATGCTGCAAAGGCCGCCGTCGACGACATCAGCATTGCCATTGCAGTGGTGGCTGCGAGCATTTTCTTCATGATGACTTCCCCTGTTTTGCGCGATGCCCGCTTGTCCGCGGGCTTGCTTGCTTCATGGTGCGTGCAGTCTAGCTGCCACGGTCCAAGGCCTGGTTCTGTTCCTCCATTTTCTGAATTCGAGTTTGGACCTGCTTCCCGCCCCGCGCAACCAGCATTCCGATCAGTACTTCTAGCAGCACCACGGTGGCGGCATAGGAAGGAAAGAACTGCGGGCTTTCTGTCGGGACGATGAACTGATGGGCGGCATGTTGCAGCGCCGGACAGGTATGACTGTCGGTAACAAGCATGACGGTTGCCCCAGCTTCCGCAGCCAGTGCCGCAGCCCGGACGGAGCGGTTTGCGAATGGCACCTTCACGATGACAAAAACGATGTCGTCGGATGTCAGGTCGACCAGCGATTGTCCGACGCCACCGCCACGCCGCTCGGCGCGCGACCAGTTCGGCGACACCCAATTCCCCATGTAGCAGAAATAGTCAGCCAGCCCGGCTGATCCCCGGCTGGCAAGCACGATCACCCGACGCGCGCGGTCCAATGCGTCGGCTGCTGCTTCCAGCTTGTCAGATGCAAAAGACCGGGCCTGGGCGTCGATGTTCCCGACGCACGCCTCCGACTGTCGGCCGAGAAACCCTGTCGTTCCGGATTGGGCCTCGGACTGCAGGCGCTTGGCCTTTTCAGACAGAATGCCGGCCTGCTGACCGATATCTTCGCGGCTTGCCTCGCGGAGATCCTCATAGCTCGGAAATCCGATCTGCCGCGCCAGGCGGGAAAAGGTAGCGGGCGAAATGGAGGCATCGGCGGCAACGCGCCGGAGACTGCGCGTGGCCACATCCAGCGGGTTGCGCGCGATGAAGTCGGCCGCTGAACGTTGCTTGCCCGTCAGGCTGGCGTAGTGCGTAGAAATCGCTTCCCGGACTGAGGCGGCCCCTGCTGCCATACAGCGCGCTCCAACTGTTTCAATGAGTGTTGCGATTGTTTCTTGACATGTCAATCAGCCAATCATTTGTTTCAGACCGTGTTCTGAAAGGACCTTCCAGTGGCCGCAGCGGACATTCCGGCACACGCATCTGTCGTTGTTATCGGCGGCGGCGTGATGGGCTGTTCGACGCTCTATCATCTGGCCAAAGCGGGCGTGTCAGATGCCATACTGGTTGAACGCAACCAACTGACGTCCGGCACCACGTGGCACTCGGCAGCGCAGGTCCGGGCGCTCAGATCGAGCCGCAATCTGACAGAGCTTATCCGGTATTCGATCGCGCTGTATCAGAACCTCGAGGCTGAAACCGGTCAGGCAACAGGCTGGATCGGGAAAGGCTCGCTGTCGATCGCAACGACGCCGGACAGGATGGTCCATATTGACCGTCAGGCGGCGCTGGCCGGGTTGTTTGACGTCCGCGCAGAAACGATCACGACCGCCGAGGCGCTGGAACGCTGGCCGCTGATGAATGGGGACGATGTCATCGGCGCGGTGTGGTCGCCGGACGATGGTCGCGTCAGCCCATCTGATCTGTGTGCGGCTCTGGCGAAGGGGGTCAAGGCCCGCGGCGGCAGGGTGTTTGAGAACACGGCGGTGACCGGAATTGCCACGCGCGACGATCGGATCCATGGAGTCGAAACGACCAAGGGCACCATCCGCTGTGAAGCTGTTGCCCTGTGTACCGGGCTTTGGAGCCGCGAGGCCGGCGGGATGGCTGGTGCTGACGTTCCGGTCTGGCCTTGCGAGCACTTCTATCTCCTGACCAAGCCGATCGAGGGCATCCGCGGCAATGTCCCGACGCTCTCGGATCATGACCGGCATCTCTACATTCGCGATGACTCCGGCGGTCTTTTGGTCGGCTGCTTTGAGCCACTGGGCAAGCCGATCGATCCGGACCGGCTGGGGCCGGATTTCGCGTTCCAGCTTCTGCCTGAAGACTGGGATCACTTCGAGCCGATGATGCTCAATGCCCTGCACCGGCTGCCCGCGCTCGAAACGGCAGAGGTCAAAATGCTGCTGAACGGGCCGGAGAGCTTCACGCCTGATGGCTCGTTCCTGCTCGGTGAGGTGGCCGACACAGCCGGGCTGTTTCTCGGCTGCGGCATGAACTCGGTCGGCGTGGCCACCGGCGGCGGAGCCGGCATGGCGCTGGCCCATGCGATCTTCAATGGCGCCCCACCAATGGACCTCCACGAGGTTGACCCAAACCGCTTTCCAGCCTGTTTCAACTCGGCCGAAGCGCTTGCCGCCCGCGCGCCCGAGGTGCTCGGCAAGCACTATGAGATCACCTATCCTGGCCGTCAGTGGCAGACCGCGCGCCATCTAAGGCCAGTGCCCTGTAACGATCTGTGGCGCGGCCATTCTGCCCATTTTGGCCAGGTTTATGGCTGGGAGCGGCCGCTCTATTTCGGCAAGGCGTCCGAACCCGCGCTTTCATTCGGAGAGCCGGATTGGCACACGCATGTCCGCGAGGAAGTACTGGCAGCACATCAGCACGCGGCCCTGTTTGACCAATCGACATTCGGAAAGATCGATGTGCGCGGGCCGGACGCATGCGACTTTCTGAGCCGCATCTGCACAAACCGTATGGACCGCTCATCCGGCAGCGTCATCTACACGCTGATGCTCAATGAGAGTGGCGGTATCCTTTCAGATCTCACGGCCATCAGGATCGCGCATGATCATTACCGACTCTATGTCGGGACCGCCGCGATACGCCGTGATCTGGGATGGCTCAGGCGACATCTGCATAAAGACGAGCAGGTCGAACTCTCTGATGCGACTGGAGACTATGCCGTGCTGGGCCTTATGGGGCCGGAAGCCGGCAAAATCGCAGGCGCGTTGGGTGGTGTGGGGTTAGACCAGCTTAAGTACTTCAGGGCCGGATCTTTCCAACTGGCAGGTGTCGAGGTTCTTTCCGCCCGTCTGTCGTATGTCGGCGAGGCCGGCTGGGAGCTGACCTGTTCAGCCACGCACGCGCAAAGACTGGCAGAAGCAATACTCGTGGCCGGGGCGAAACCGGCTGGACTGTTCGCCCAAACCTCGATGCGGATCGAGAAACGCTTTCTGGCCTACGGGCACGACATCGATACCGACACCAATCCCCATCAGGCAGGACTCAGTTTCGTCCTGCGAGAAGGCGGGGGCTTTAATGGCGCCGAAGCGCTCTCGTCATTGCCGGAGACGCGGCGCGCAAACCGGCTACTGACGATCATTCTGGAAGATCGAACCGCGGTGCCGATCGGCAACGAACCTGTCCTGTTCGATGGCCGCATCGTTGGCAAGACAACCTCGGCGGCATTCGGCTTCCGGATCGACCAGCCGATCGCTCTTGCAGACATCCATGACAGAACGGAATTGGACGATGGCATGGCGGTCGAGATCGACATCGCCGGCGCGAGGGTGTCCGGCCGCATCCTTAAGGGCGCCGCCTTCGATCCGTCCGGATCGCGCATGCGCGGTTGACGCATCGGGTCAGCGTCAGGCAACTCCATCCCACCTATGCCGAATTGAGGCTTTGCGGGAGAGCTGCAGCCATGGCGAGCGGTCTGAGCACCGAACAGCTTGAGACACTGCTGATGGTCGTCCGCTTTGGCGGCATCCGGCGCGCGTCCGAGCATATGCACCTATCGCAACCGGCCGTCACCGCGCGCATCCAGAAGCTGGAGCAGACACTCGGAACCGCTGTTTTCGAGCGGGTTTCCGGCCGTCTTGTTCTGACCAAGCGGGGCGAGGCACTGGTGCGTTACGCCGAGCAGCATGCCCAGCTCAACCAGATGATCCTGCGCGATGTGGCGGAGCCCGCTGACATCGACCTGCATCTCCGGCTTGGCGTGTCGGAGACCATCGTCCAGGCGTGGTTGCCGGATTTCGTCGCCTGCCTGCGCAGCGCCTATCCCAAACTCGCGGTCGACATCTCGGTCGATATCTCGGTCAATCTGCGGGAAGCTCTGCTCAACAGGTCGCTTGATCTGGCCATTCTGATGGGGCCGGTATCCGAGTTCAGCGTCGACAACGTCGCGGTGCCAGACTTCCCGCTGGGATGGTTCGCTCCGACAAGCCTCGACCTGCCCGATGACCCAGCGGCGCTGTTCCGGTCAACGTCCGTTGTCACCTACGCGCGCAACACCCGACCCTATCGCGAGCTGCGGACCGCGCTGCTCGAACGCTACGGCCCCGGCATCTCGATGTTTCCCTCGTCATCGCTGTCGGCCTGCTTTCGCCTTGTGGCAGCGGGGCTCGGTGTGGGTGCGCTGCCGCACGCGTTGGCGCATGGCGACCTTGCCGCGGGCCGCATTCGCGCGTTCGACCCCGGCTGGACGCCCGATGCCCTGCGCTTCACCGCCTCTTATGTCGCTGACCCACCGAATACTCTGGCTGCTGCCGCCGCTCGGATCGCGGCCGACGTCGCTCATGAAACGCAATCGATCGAAAATTCTGATCGAATCTGAACAATTTTTGCGATTTGACCTGATCAGTCTTTTTCGCAAGCCTATCCAAACCAGATTTGAGACCGCCTTGCCGGTCAATGGATGGGTGATGCCATGGCGATATCAGGTTCGGCTACCGCAGAGCAGATGATTGCCCCGCCGAGAAACCAGCAGGCGGCGGACGTCAGGGCTGCGATCCGTGCCGGGTCGCATACCGGCCACACGGCAGGATTTGCGCCGGGCAGGTTGCAGGCAAACCTCGCCATTCTGCCAGCGAGCTATGCCGACGACTTCCATCAATATTGCCGGCTCAATCCCAGGCCGTGCCCCGTGGTCGGTAAGTCGGAACCGGGCGTGCCCTTCATCCCCTCACTTGGGGACGACATCGATATCCGAACGGACCTTCCGGGCTACAATGTCTACCGCCAAGGTGCGCTCGAGAGCAGCCCAACGGACATCCGCGATCTTTGGACCGAGGAGATGGTGGCCTTTGCCATCGGGTGCTCATTCACATTCGAGCGCGCCTTGCTGGATGCAGGTATCCGGCTCTGGCACATCGAAAACAACAAGACCGTGCCGATGTACCGGACCTCGGTCGAATCCGAGAAAGTCGGCCCGTTCGGCGGCGGGACGGTAGTCTCGATGCGCGCACTTCCACGCCATCAGGTCGAGCAGGCCAGAGAAATCTCAGCCCGCTACCCTTGGGCCCACGGCGCTCCGATCCATGTCGGCGATCCGGCGGAGATCGGCATCGCCGATCTCTACGATCCAGACTGGGGCGATGCGCCGCCACAAATAGGCAGTGATGCGGTTCCAATGTTCTGGGGTTGCGGCGTCACCCCGCAAAACGCGATCCAAAATGCCGACGTGCCCTTGTGCATCACGCACAAGCCCGGTTGCATGCTGATTACCGATGTCGGCGAATTCGAACCGGTTTCCGTGCGTTGAGAAACGAACAAAACCCAAGATCCAGTCAACCAGAAAGCTGAATGCAAGAACGAGGGAGAACGACAATGCGCAAGACAATAACGACGCTCATGGCCGCTACGATTGGGGCCGCTGTGCTGGCTGCCCCGGCGGCGACCGAAGATCGGCCAGTGACCATCAAGGCGGTGGGCACCTGGGGCAACCTGACCAACTTCACCAAACATGAAGGTCCGTTCTGGAATGAACAGATCACCGAGGCGACCGGAGGCCAGATCCTGGGAGAGATCCGGCCGCAAACCGAGCTTGGCCTCAAGGGTTTCGAGATCATGCGTCTGGTGAAGAATGGCGTGTTCGATTTTGCGTTTGGCCTGCCCGGATATGTGGCCGCCGAGAATGCCGTGTTCGAAGGCGGCGATCTGTCCTCGGTGACACAGGATATCGAGACCCAGCGCAAGGTGGCCGACGCCTACTTCCCGATCCTCGAAAAGGCGTTTGCAGAAATCTACAACGCCAAACTGATGATGCTCTATCCGTTCCCCAGCCAGATGCTGTGGTGCAATGCCGAGATTAACTCAATCGCTGATCTGGAGGGCAAGAAGATCCGCGTCTACACCACGTCCTTGGGTGACTTTGTCGAGGGTGTCGGTGGAACCTCTGTCACCGTTCCGTTTGCCGAGGTGATCCCCGCACTTGAGAAGGGCGTGGTTGATTGCGGCATCACCGGAACGATGCCGGCCTACAACGCCAAATGGTACCAGGTGGCCACCCATGCCTTCACCATGCGGGTCGGCTGGGGCCTGGCCTTCGGCGCCATGAATATGGACAAGTGGAACTCCATGACGGCTGCACAGCAGGAGATGCTGAGCAAGGAAGTCACGGCGCTGACCGACCGGATGTGGGAGGAAACCGCCAAGGAAGATGCTGTTGCGATCTCCTGCATCACCGGCGGCGATTGCGCCATCGGAGACCCCGGCAGCATGAAGCTGGTCGAGCCGGGCGCCGACGACCTGGCCGCGCGCGACAAGATCGCGACCGATGTCGTGCTCGCCCGGTGGGCCGAGCGCTGCGGTGCCGAGTGTGCCGAAAACTGGAACAATACGGTTGGCAAGATCATCGGCCTGACCGCCAGCGCCAACTGATCAACCACAGCAATCAGGAGCGGCCGGGGATTGCTCCGGCCGCTCAATCCCTCCTTCCTCTCGTTGAGGCCCTCCCGCCATGGCCCCGCTGGTCACATTTGCTGAACGACTGAGCCGCTGGCTGGCCTGGGCCGGAGGCGCGCTGATCGTATTCTCGGCTCTGCTGGTGACAGTCGAAGTCACACTGCGCAAGCTGTTCAATATCAGCATTGGCGGTGCGGATGAGATATCCGGTTACGCCTTTGGTGTGGCAACGAGTTTCGCGCTGGCCTTTGCGTTGTTCGAGCGCGCGCATATCCGGGTCGATGCCGCCTACAATCTGTTTCCGCGTTGGGGCAAGCTGGCGGCCAGCCTGATCGGTCTCGCTTTGCTGGTCGGCTTCGGTGTCGTTGTCAGCTATATGGCCTGGGGACTGGTTGCCGACACGCTGCAGTTCGGCTCGCGCTCGATCACGCCGATGCGCACGCCGCTGGCGATCCCGCAAATTCCATGGCTCGCCGGCTGGCTGTTCTTCGTTGTCTGCGGCGCTCTGATCTTCGTTGCCGCGCTGATCGCGGTGCTGAGGGGCGATCCGGCACAGGCCGACCGGCTGATTGGCATCAAGTCCATCGACGAGCAGATCGAGGACGAAGCACCGGACCTTGAGGACCAAGGCCGGTAAGATGCTGATCCAGACGCTCATCATCCTGATCGTTCTGATCGCGCTCGCGGTACCGATTGCGGCGGCGCTCGGCTGGCTCGGGCTGACACTGCAATACATGCACAGCCCGATGCCGCTGCATCGCGCGCTGGGCGACATGGTCTGGCAGACCGGCACCGACTTCATTCTCGTTGCCATCCCGATGTTCGTGCTACTTGGCGAAATCCTGCTCAGAGCCGGCATCACCGAGCGGATGTATGACGGCATCGTCAAATGGCTCGGTTGGTTGCCGGGCGGGTTGATGCACTCGAATATCGGATCGAGCGCCTTGTTTGCCGCGACATCGGGGTCGTCCGTGGCAACGGCCGCTACGATCGGCACAATCGCCGTGCCGCAGATCAAGAAGCGCCACTACAATGAGCGGCTTTTTCTTGGCACAGTGGCCGCTGGCGGCACGCTGGGGATCCTCATCCCACCGTCGATCAATCTGATCCTCTACGGTCTGTTGACCGATACTTCGGTGCCAGAACTGTATCTGGCTGGCTTTATCCCCGGCTTCCTGCTGGCGCTGTTGTTCATGGTCACCATCGTCGTGGTCTGCGTCATGCGGCCTGGCTGGGGTGGCGAGAGGATTACGGTGGACTGGGCGGAGCGCATCCGCGTTCTGCCTGCACTTATCCCACCGATCGGCATCTTTCTCGTGGTTGTCGGATCAATCTATGCAGGCATCGCAACACCCACAGAAGCGGCCTCGCTGGGCGTCGTGGCGGCGATGGTGCTGGCTGCGTGGAACCGCAAGCTGACGCTGCCGATGATGCGGGCCGCAGTCGAAGGCACCATGCGCACGACGGCAATGATCATGCTGATCATCCTTGCAGCGGTGTTCCTGAATTTCGTTTTGTCCGTCATCGGGCTCACACAAGCCTTGGCGGATTTCGTCACGGGACTTGGCCTGACACCATTCCAGACAATGCTCCTGATCGTTGCCCTGTTGGTGATCCTTGGTTGCTTCATGGAAACGCTGTCCATGCTGCTGACGATCGCGCCGTTGATCACACCGATCGTGGTGGCGTTGGGATATGATCCGGTGTGGTTCGGTATCCTGCTGATGGTCATTCTTGAAACGGCGCTGATTACACCGCCCATCGGCATCAACCTTTATGTCGTGCAGGGGATTCGGGAGCGTGGCGAGATGCTCGATGTGATGGTCGGCGCCGCTCCGTTTGTACTGACCATGTTCGCGATGATCGCGCTCCTGATGGCCGTACCGGGGCTGGCGTTGTGGCTACCGTCGTTGGTCTACTGAAATGCGCTAGCGGGCAACACGACAGACACGTAAACGCAAGAGAATTCCGTGCGGTTCATGAAACCTCGCGCCTGAGAGGAGTTGTGCCATGTGGCAGTTCTGGATCGATCGTGGCGGCACGTTCACCGATATCGTTGCGGTGAATCCCGATGGCGCGGTGGTGACCCACAAGCTGCTGTCCGAGAACCCTGAGCTCTATCAGGATGCGGCGGTGGAAGGCATGCGGCAGCTTCTGGCGCTGCCTCAGGGCAGCAAGCTGCCGCCCGCCCGAATTCGCGATGTGAAAATGGGCACGACGGTTGCCACCAACGCGCTGCTGGAGCGTAAGGGCGACCCGACACTGCTGATGATCACACAAGGCTTCGGCGACCAGCTCCGCATTGGCTACCAGAACAGGCCGAAGCTGTTTGCGCTGAAGATCGAGCTGCCAGAACTGCTCTATGCGGATGTGGCCGAAGTGCCCGAGCGGCTCGATGCCTCGGGCGCCGTGCTGCAACCGCTTGATGTGGATGCCGCACGAGCGTCGCTAAAGCAGGCCTTCGCCAAGGGTATCCGCGGTGTCGCCATCGCGTTCGTGCACGCTTATCTCAACCCCGAACACGAGGAGCAGGTTGCCAACATCGCCCGCGAGATCGGCTTCACTCAGGTCTCGACGAGCGCCGAGACCTCACGTCTCATCAAGCTGGTCGGCCGTGGCGACACGACTGTGGTTGACGCCTATCTCTCTCCGGTGCTGCGCCGCTATGTCGACCGGGTCGTCAGCGCGTTCGACAATGACAACGGCGAGACGGCCAAGCTCTACTTCATGCAGTCCAATGGCGGGCTGACCGATGCGCGGCTGTTTCAAGGCAAGGACGCGATCCTGTCAGGCCCCGCTGGTGGCGTTGTCGGCATGGTGCGAACGGCCGCCGAGGCGGGTTTCGACCATCTGATCGGTTTCGATATGGGCGGCACATCGACGGATGTCTGCCATTATGCCGGCCAGTACGAACGGGCCTTCGAGACCGAAGTAGCCGGCGTACGCATGCGGGCACCGATGATGAGCATTCACACAGTCGCGGCCGGCGGCGGCTCGATCCTGACTTTTCGTGATGGCCGTTTTCAGGTTGGGCCCGACAGCGCTGGCGCAGATCCCGGCCCGGCCTGCTACCGGCGCGGCGGACCGCTGGCGATCACCGATTGCAACGTAATGCTCGGGAAGCTCAATCCCGATCATTTTCCACATGTCTTCGGGCCGAATGGCGATGAGCCGCTCGATGCGGAAATCGTCAGAAAGAAGTTCCAAGCGCTGGCCAAGGAGATTGCCGACGAGACGGGTCAGCCGCTCTTGAGCCCCGAAGAAACCGCAGGCGGCTTCCTGCGGATCGGGGTTCTGAACATGGCCAACGCGATCAAGAAGATTTCTGTCCAACGCGGCTATGACGTGACCCGGTATACGCTGAACAGCTTCGGTGGCGCGGGTGGACAGCACGCCTGCCTGGTTGCCGATGTGCTCGGTATGACCAGCGTGTTCATCCATCCGCACGCAGGCGTGTTGTCGGCCTACGGCATGGGACTGGCGGACATCCGCGCGATCCGCGAACGGCAAGTCGACCAGCCATTGGAGGCTTTGCGGTCGGTCCTCGGGCTGGCAGACGAGCTGACGAAAGACGCGCGCGCGGAAGTGGCCGAGCAAGGCGTCGCGCAGTCCGCGATCGAGACGCAATGCCGCGCTCATCTGCGCTATGAGGGCTCGCACCAGACGCTCGATGTCCCGCTGACGGATGTCGAACAGATGCGGACCGATTTCCACGAGGCCCATATGGCGCGGTTCGGTTTTGCGCCGCCCGGTCGAACCCTGATCATCGACATGCTCGAAGCCGAAGCCATCGGCGGTGGAGCCGAACTCGGACAGGCCGTTTCGTCGCTGAGTAATACCGACGCCGAGCCCATTGATCGAACATCGGTCTACTGCGATGGCGCGTGGCAGGAAGCACCGATCTTCAGCCGTGAAGCCATGCGGCACGGTCAGGCGATTGGCGGGCCCGCCATTCTTACCGAGCCTACCGGCACGACGATCGTTGAGCCGGGCTGGACGGCCACCGCAGACAAAGCCGGCAATCTGGTGCTTGAGCGCACTGAACCCCTGGCCCGCGAGACGGCGATCGGTACCGATGCGGATCCGATCATGCTGGAGGTGTTCAACAACCTGTTCATGTCGATTGCCGAGCAGATGGGGGCGACGCTGGCCAACACCGCACATTCGGTCAACATCAAGGAGCGGCTCGATTTCTCATGCGCGCTGTTTGATGCGACCGGCGGTCTGGTCGCCAACGCACCGCACGTGCCGGTCCATCTGGGCTCGATGAGCGACAGCGTGCGCACGGTCGCGCGGCTCAATGCCGGCAGCATGAAGCCCGGCGACGCCTACATGCTCAACGCACCGTTCAATGGCGGAACGCATCTGCCCGACGTGACCGTCGTGACGCCCGTTTTCGACGAAGAGGGCGACGAGATCCTGTTCTATGTCGCCTCGCGCGGCCACCATGCCGATATCGGCGGACGCACGCCTGGTTCGGCCCCGCCGGACTCGACCCATATCGACGAAGAGGGCGTTGTCATCGACAACTTCAAACTGGTCGAGGACGGCAAATTGCGCGATGCCGAAACGCGCGACCTGCTCGCATCAGGCAAGTATCCTTGCCGCAACATCGATCAGAATATGGCTGATCTCGAAGCCCAGATTGCGGCCAATGCCACGGGCATCAGAGAAACGCATCGCGCCATTCGCACCTTCGGCCTTGATGTCGTTCAGGCCTACATGCACCACGTGCAGAACAACGCGGAAGCCTCGGTCCGCCGGGTGATCGGAACGCTGCATGACGGGCATTACCGCCACGTTCTGGACAACGGCAATGCAATTGAAGTGACCATCACAGTCGATCACGACAACGCGCAGGCGCATATCGATTTCACCGGCACATCATCGCAGGACCGCGGAAACTACAACGCGCCGATGGCCGTCTGCTACGCGGTTGTGCTGTATGTGTTCCGTACGCTTGTTGGCGCGGACATTCCGATGAATGAGGGCTGTCTGAAGCCGCTCAAGATCACTGCGCCGGAAGGCTCGATGATCAACCCGCGCTATCCGGCTGCGGTGATCGCCGGGAATACTGAAGTCAGCCAGGCCATTGCAGACTGCCTGTTTGCCGCACTCGAGGTGATCGCCGGCTCGCAAGGCACCATGAACAACTTCGTCTGGGGCAATGACCGGCTCCAGAACTATGAAACGATCTGCGGCGGCACCGGCGCCGGCCCCGGCTTTGACGGTCAGAGTGCGGTGCATGCCCACATGACCAATACGAGAATGACTGACCCCGAGGTGTTGGAACAGCGTTTCCCGGTGCGGGTGGAGGAGTTCTCGATACGGGGTGGATCAGGTGGTGCGGGACGCTGGCAGGGCGGCGACGGCATTATCCGGCGTTTGCGCTTCCTTGAAGCGATGACCGTCACCACCCTGTCGTCTAATCGGAAAACCGGGCCGGCAGGGTTCGAGGGCGGCGCGCGTGGCGCACCGGGCGAGAACTGGGTCATCCGCAAGGATGGGTCTCGCCAAAAACTTGAAGGCAATGACTCGACCGAGGTCGAAATCGGTGATGCCTTTGAGATCCGCTCACCCGGAGGCGGCGGATGGGGCGATCCCGATCTTCGCGACGGGTGACTGCGCAGCCGGGGCTGCTACTGGCTTCCGCGCTGACACTCCGGGGACTATGATGCGGCAACGGTGCGCGGCAAGACGCACGCTCGCAGGATGGGATCGCACAGTGATACTGCGCCGGAAGACCTCCAGGACACCCGCAATGGCTTCGGTCCTGTCGATTGCAATCGCGACACTTCTGGTTCTGGCCGGCGGCCTGCCGCGTACGGCCCACGCCTTTCCCGAAGAAACCCTGAGATCGGTGGTGTCCGTCCTGCCTGTCTGGCCGGGCCGGGCGCAAGGCGGACGGGGCGGTCCGCCTGGTGTCGCACCGGAAGGCAGCGGCGTTGTTCTGTATTCGGGTATCATTGCGACGGCCTGGCATGTGGTCGAGCCGGCCGAACGGATCGATGTGCGTCTGTCCGATGGTCGCGTGGTACCAGCACGGCTGATCGCGCAGGATGCAGCGAGCGACATTGCTGTTCTCGGGGTGGACATCGCCCTGCCCGCAATTCCAATCGCGCTGCCGCCACGGCTGACCCAGCCTGTCTGCACAATCGGCAATGCCTATGGTCTGGGCCTGTCGACCACTTGCGGCGTGGTCTCCGCCCTGAATGTGTCCAATGCCGGGTTCAATCCGGTGGAGGATTTCGTCCAGACGGATGCGGCCTCCAATCCCGGGGTTTCGGGCGGCGCATTGGTCGACTCTGATGGCCGCCTTGTCGGCATGATGTCGGCGATCTTTGCCTCGGGCTCCGACACCAATATCGGCATCAATTTCGCCGTCTCGACTGACCTTCTGATTCGGGTTGTCGATGCTCTGATCACTGATGGTGATGTCCGCTACCCCTCACCCGGATGGCGACTTGAGACACCGGCACGCAATCAGCTCGCCACGCTTGCGGCGCCGGTCGTCCGGACCCTAAGCGACACCGGTGCTGCCGCTCAGGCAGGGATCAGACCGGGTGATGTCGTCGTCGAGATCGGCGAGCGGGTGATCCGGACTCCACGTGATGCCATTGCAGCCCTGGCCATCCTCCCGCAGGAGCAGGACTCGATCGATGTGACAATCCAGCGGGACGGTCAGCCGCAAACCGTCTCCCTGGTTTTTGGTGGCGAGCCGGTGGTCGATGCAAGCAGCGATGAGCCGGAGATCCTGGGCGACTGTCCGCATCCGGCCGCAGTGTGCCAGATCCGGCAGGCTGTTTTTCCCGTTTCGAGCTTCGATCCGGTTGGCAGCGCAACGCGGATCGGACCCAACCTGCTGGTCACCAATCGCCA
>JBCDCP010000069.1:0-16236 GCA_039181495.1 Pseudomonadota bacterium
GTCAACCACGATCCGAAATCCGAAAATGTCCGACAGTTTTTCGAACGAAAGGGACTTGCGCTGCAGCTTGCGCCAGATCGAGTAGGGACGTTTTTCTCGGCCGGTGATGTCTCCATCGATACCGGCGATCCCCATGAGATCAGTCAGTTCCTCGGTGATCTCGGCGATAAGCAAGTCGGATTTAACCCGAAGCGAAGTCAGCCGGCCGGTGATCATCGCGTAGGCTTCGGGCTGCAGCGTAATGAAGCTGAGATCCTCGAGTTCGTCGCGCATCCATTGGATGCCCATTCGGCCGGCCAGCGGCGCATAGAGATCCATCGTCTCTTCGGCAATGCGCTGGCGTTTATTCTCCGGCACATAGCCAAGCGTGCGCATATTGTGCAGCCGGTCGGCGAGTTTGATCAGCAGGACCCGCACATCACGTGCCATGGCCAACAGGAGCTTGCGCAGGTTCTCCGCCTGTTTGGCCTCCCGCGTAACCCGGTCAAGTTTCTTGATCTTGGTCAGGCCATCGACGAGCACCGCAATATCGCTGCCGAAGAGGTCGGTGATCTCCTCGATCGTCGCATCGGTGTCTTCGACGGTATCGTGCAACAACGCGGCGACGATTGTTGCATCGTCGAGCTTCAGATCGGTGAGGATCCCGGCAACTTCCAGGGGGTGCGAGAAGTAAGGATCGCCCGACGCGCGCTTCTGAGCCCCATGAGCACGCATGGCGTACACATAGGCTTTGTTGAGCAGCGCGTCATTGGTCTGCGGGTTGTACCGCCCGACGCGCTCCACCAATTCGTACTGGCGCATCATGACGTTGATGTTAGCGCAGATCGCCAGCCATGAAAGGGCGCATTGGCGCCCCCTTCATGGCGGTCTTTGTTGTGAGGCCTATCAGTCGTCGCGTTCAGGCGGCGTGAGCCCTTCGAGCTTTTGCAGGAACTCTTCTTCGCTGATGGCGCCGAAACGCTCGCCCTCGCCTTCGCTCTCACCATCCGGCGCGTCGATTTCTTCGCCATCGAGCTCTTCTTCAGGCTCATCAACCTCGACCTGGGTTTGAAGCGAGTGTATGAGGTCCTCGCGCAGGTCTTCCGGCGATAGCGTCTCGTCGGCGATCTCGCGCAGCGCCACCACGGGATTCTTGTCCCGATCACGATCAATGGTAATCGGCGCCCCTGTCGAGATCATTCGAGCACGATGACTGGCCAACAAGACCAGTTCAAATCGGTTATCGACCTTGTCAACGCAGTCTTCAACGGTCACTCGGGCCATGGGGCGCTCCAGATTGCCAGGGCTTGCGGCGGAATCAGTTTCACTGGCCAGCTTCAAGGCGGCCAGCCTACGTTAATCCCAACTCAGCGGATTGATCGGCTTATAGGCGAGCAATCACGCCACATCAACCACCCTTGCACTGACCGCATAGCGGCTAAACGTTTCGGAACCGCCACATGACAACATGATTTGGCCAAACATCACCGCCAGCATTCGCGATCATCTACGGGGTAAAAGTGGATAAGCAGATAAACCGGTTGGTGGGCTGGACCATTGGTACCGACCTCCGGCAACTAACCTCAGATAACAATTTATCGCCTAACTCGATCCGGGCGCGAAACGGCAACAACTACATGAACTTCCACAATCTTGAACGCGTCGCCGTCTTTATTGACGGGGCCAATCTCTACTCAACGGCGCGCGGCCTCAACATCGACATAGACTTTCGCAAGCTGCTCAGCCTATTCCAGGAGACGGCCTATTTGGTTCGTGCCTACTACTACACGGCACTGGCCGAAGATCAGGAGTATTCCTCGGTCCGGCCCTTGATCGATTGGCTCGACTACAATGGTTACACGGTCGTGACCAAGCCAATGAAGGAGTTCACTGATTCGCTTGGGCGCCGGAAGGTCAAAGGCAACATGGACACCGAATTGACGATTGACGTCATGGAATTGTCCGATCAGGTCGATCATATCGTCATTTTTTCCGGAGATGGTGACTTCAGGCGGCTGGTCGAAGCCGTCCAGCGCAAAGGCAAGCGCGTTACGGTTGCTTCGACACTGAAAACGCAGCCGCCGATGATCGCCGATGAGCTTCGCCGACAGGCCGATCACTTCATCGAAATCGCCGCCATCCTAGACAAGATCGCCCGTGCACCAGGCGAGCGCCCTCCCCGTCGGACATCGGATGACGATGAACCCAATGGCAACATGGCAGAGGATGACGACTTCATGGACAGCGGCGAAGCGTTCGCTGATCGCTAGGTCGCACGTTCTTCAAAGACGCTGCCAAAGCCGATGCTGAATGTAACAGGCCTCGAACCGAGATCCGATTGCGTTCTTTGCCCGCGATTGGCGCAATTCCGTGCTGATAACCGTGTTCTTCGCCCTGAATTCTTCAATGCGCCAGTTCCGAATTTTGGCCAGGGTGGCGCACGCCTCCTGATCGTCGGCCTGGCACCCGGACTGAAAGGTGCAAACCGCACCGGACGGCCTTTCACCGGGGATTATGCTGGGGATCTGCTCTACGACGTGCTCATCCAAACTGGATTGGCGACCGGCCTGTACGACAAGCGGCCTGACGATGGGCTCACCCTAGAGAACTGCCTGATCACCAATGCTGTTCGCTGCGTCCCGCCACAGAACAAGCCAACACCCGGCGAAATCCGCACCTGCAACGGTTTCCTGATGGCGACCCTCGACCAGGGACCCAATCTTCGCGCAATCCTCACACTCGGCCGCATTGCCCATGAGGCAACGCTACGTGCTCTCGGCGACAAACCTTCGGCCTACAAATTCGCGCACGGTGCGGTGCATACGGTGGGCGATCTTCGCATGGTCAACAGCTATCATTGCTCGCGCTACAACACGCAGACCGGACGGCTGACGCGGTCCATGTTCATCGATGCGGTGAACACAGCCAAGAAAGCGGCAGGGCTCTGACCGTCAGCGCCTCAGACAGGCACCGGGTTACCGGTCAACCACTCAAGCACATCACCAGCGTTCCGGTCAGGCGGGAAGACCGGATAGAAGCAATGCGTGATGACGCCGTCATCGATGATCAGGGCCATCCGCTTGTAAAGGCGCATTCCATCAGCCGAAAACTCTGGTATTGCCAACGCTTCTCCCAGGTCGTGCCTTGCATCAGAGAGCAGAAGGAACGGCAGATGCAGCCGGTCGGCTGCCTCCTGCTGATAGCCGGTTTCTTGCGTTGACAGCCCAAATACATGGGTCGCACCAGCGGCTTTCAGTTCGCCAAAGTGATCGCGGAATGCGCAGGACTGTGGGGTACAGCCGCGGGCACCGGGAATCTCGTCCCAGCCATCCGGCAGTGCTGTGCCCGGCTGGCCGGTCATGGGATAGATGTAAAGCACGGTCCTGCCGGCCAAGGCTGAGAGGTCGACCATACGGCCGTCCGTCGCCGGCAAGTCCATATCGGGCAACCTGGTACCGGGCAGATGCTGCGCTGCTCCGTCATCCTCTGGAGCAGGCAGGTCGTCAGGAAGATCGCTCAGGTTCTGCATCAGGTCTCACTATCCACGTTCGCGCATCAGCCGCGCCTTGTCCCGCTCCCAATCGCGGCGTTTCTCTGTCTCGCGCTTGTCATACGTCTTCTTGCCGCGCGCCAGTGCCAATTCCAGCTTCGCGCGGCCCTGCTCATTAAAGTAGAGCTTGACCGGAATGATCGACATGCCTTCGCGCTGCACAGCACCGAGCAACCGGTTGATCTCACGCCGGTGAAGCAACAGCCGTCTTGGCCTGCGCGCTTCATGGTTGAAGCGGTTCGCTGGCTCGTATTCCGGGATATAGGCGTTGAACAGAAACAACTCGTCGCCAGATGGCCCGGCATAGGATTCCGAGATCGTCGCCCGCCCCTCGCGCAGCGATTTCACCTCCGTCCCAAACAGCTGGATGCCGGCTTCAAATGTGTCCTTGAACTCATAGTCAAAGCGTGCACGGCGATTGTCAGCAACGATGCGACGGCCGCCGGGCGCGCTCTGTGAGCTCTTCTTTTTCTGCGCCATAACGCTTCATCCTGCTTGGCAACTCCCACCGGGATGAGCCTAGGCGTTGAGAAGGCCGGCGTGAGTCATTGCAGCACGAACCTGCTGCTGCACACCCTCTGATACCGGCGCAAGCGGCAAACGAATATCGGGCGAGCACTTGCCCAGGAGTGAACAGGCATATTTGACCGGTGCCGGGCTCGTTTCCAGGAACAGCGCCTGATGCAATGGGATCAGCTTGTCCTGAATATCCAGCGCGGTCTCGAAATCGCCCTTCAGTGTCGCCTCCTGGAATTCCGAGCAGAGCTTTGGAGCAACATTGGCCGTGACCGAGATGCAGCCCCTGCCGCCATGGGCATTGAATGCGAGCGCCGTACCGTCTTCGCCGGAAACCTGGATGAAATCGGATCCGCAGGCCGCGCGCTGCAGCGACACACGCATCAGGTTGGCTGTCGCATCCTTGACCCCGATGATGTTCGAACATTCATCGTTGAGCCGGGCAATGGTCTCAACCGAGATGTCGGTCACGGTGCGTCCCGGCACGTTGTAGATGAACACCGGGATGTCGATGGCCTCAGCAAGCGCCTTGTAGTGCAGAAACAGTCCTTCCTGCGTCGGCCGGTTGTAATAGGGGCAGACTGCGAGAACGGCATCCGCACCCGCTTCCTGCGCGTGCTGGGCCAGTTCGATCGACTCAACGGTGTTGTTCGATCCAGCCCCTGCAATCACCGGCACACGCTTGTTCGCAACTTCAACACACAGCGACACCGCCCGTTTGTGTTCGGGATGGCTCAATGTCGGGGACTCGCCGGTAGTTCCAACCGGAACCAACCCGTGAGTGCCCTCATCGATCTGCCAGTCGATAAAGGCGGCATATGCGTCTTCATCAACCGATCCATTGCGGAACGGTGTGATAAGCGCGGGCATTGAGCCATGAAACATGACGGACTCCGTACAGAAATTGAGCCGCGGTCGTAGCCAAAACACCACCGCGCACAAGAGCGGCGGACCATAGTCCGCACATGCCCAAGCCGCAATCCGCCACCATTGATTTGAGCGATTTGATCCAATGGCAGCGCAGTTAAGCGCTACGGGCAAACGTCACCGAAGGTGGACTGGAAACGCTTCCCTAACCCTGTTGCCCGAGTATCGCCTCAAAACGTGCGCAATGACACAGTCAGGGCGCCTTCAGACTGTTACACTTCAAGCGTGTCCTGAATCGGCCAATACGACAATATTAGAGCGCATGCGCTCAGGTCTTGTCTGCAAGCGCGAGATGGAAACCGAACCGTCTCTGGGAGAACGCCATGCGCGCCTTTGCCTTCAGCCTTGCTGCAGCCAGCTTCGCGATCTTTGGAGTCGCGCCGGTCAAAGCGCAAACGGCTGACGGAATTGGCAATCTCATTGAGCAACAATTCCAGGCGCTGGGCCACGGACAGACCACACCAGCGGCCACCGGCACCTTGCTGCCGCCCAGTACGATACCCAATGCGGCCATCCCGCAAGCTCCAATCCCACAGGCACACCCGGCTCAACCGCCCGCTGCTGCACCTGCCGTTGCCCCCGCCGTAGCGCTGCCCGAACTGGCACCAATGCCTCCGATCCGGCCCATCCCTCGTTCGACGGGCAGTGCGCAGACTGGCTCACTTCTGGCAACGATACCCCAGCCACAGGCCGCCTGGACGCCACGGCGGTCACAATCGGCCAATATCCCAAACGGCGAGCGGCAAAAGGCAATCAACGCATTGAAGGCGCTTGATGGCAACGACAACGCCCGCGCCTTGCGGATCATCGAGACGATCAGTCACCCGACTGCGAGGGCGGCCGCTGAATATGCCTGGTTAAGGGACGGTGACAGCGCAATTACAGTCGATCGCCTCGCCCGCTTCCTGACGCAAAACCCAGATTTTCCGCAAGAACGGCTGCGCCGGATCTTCGAGCAGCGCCTATTGGATGAAGCACCACAGGCCCAGTCTGTGCTTCACCTGATGACGCTGTTGCCGCCAACAACCGGCGCGGGACAGCTCGCACTCGCCATCGCCCAGGATTCAACCGGAAACCGCCAGGCCGCAGCCCAAACGCTACGCGCCACCTGGCGTGCGGGGGGATTGTATGGCCGGCGCCACGAAGAATCTGCCCTTCGTCGTTTCGGCAATATCCTGTCGAAGGAAGACCACAAAGCCCGTATGGACGTGCTGCTATACCGCGAAGACAACACCTCTGGGCTACGCGCAGCCGGCTATGTGGGTGGCGCCCAAAAGGCACTGGGTGAGGCCTGGGTCGCGGTCGACAAACGGGCGGGCAATGCCGGCGCGTTGGTGCGTGCCGTGCCGCGCTCCGCACGGCGCGATCCCGCTTACTCTTACATCGAGGGTCGCTGGCTGCGCCGCACGGGCAAAGAACTGGAAGCTGCGCGCCGGTTCGCTGATGCCCCCACGCAAGGCATCGTCGATGGTGATGCCTGGTGGATCGAGCGGCGTCTGGTGGCGCGGCATGCTATCGAGAAGGGCAATCCGCAGCTGGCCTATCAGGTGGCAAGCCGCCATGGTGCGCAAAAGAACTCGCTGTTCATCGAGGCCGAGTTTCATGCCGGATGGATTGCGCTGCGCTTTCTCAACGATCCGCGCATAGCCCTGTCTCACTTCCAGCGTATGACCCAGGCCGCGCGAACACCCATCTCACACGCAAGAAGCCACTACTGGCTCGGTCGCGCCTATCTCGCCTTGGGGGATCAGGGTCGTGCAGTGCAAGCCTATCAAACCGCCGCGCGTTTCCCGACGGCCTATTATGGGCAGCTGGCCCTGAACGGGCTCGGCCAAGCGGCTATCACCATCGCGCCTCCACCGGCGATCGATGCATCACTGGCCACCTCTCCGCCGCTTCAGGCAATCGAAATCTATGCAGCCGCTAATCGGCCCTGGCACGCGACATCGGTGTTCTATGATCTGCGCAAAAGGCTGACCAACCCTGCCGAGATCGCCTATATTGCACATCGTGCCGGCGAGTTGCGCTTGCCGAACATGCAGGTGCGCATCGGCAAGGAAGCCATGCAACGCGGGCTGCCCTTTGACCGTCATGCCTTTCCGGTCGGCACGGTGCCCGATGTTGCGGGCGATGGCCGCCCCGAAATGCCGCTCGTCTACGCCATTGCGCGGCAGGAGAGCGAGTTCAACGCCAAAGCCCGCAGTCCGGCAGGCGCATTGGGTCTGATGCAGGTCATGCCGGCAACAGGTCGGGGCATCGCGCGCAATAACGGCTGGCGGTTCGACCAGAACAAGCTGGCGTCAGATCCCGCATACAACACCCGTTTTGGTGCAACCTATCTTGGACGAAGGATCGGTCAGTTCGACGGCTCCTACATCCTGGCCATTGCCAGTTACAATGCTGGTAAGGGCCGGGTCGACGAGTGGATTGAACGTCTTGGCGATCCACGCAGAGCCGATGTCGACCCGATCGATTGGGTTGAGCTCATCCCCTTCACCGAGACGCGGAATTATGTCATGCGAGTTATGGAAAACCTGCAGGTCTATCGCGTGCTCCTGACGGGGCGCGCCGACAGACTTGCAATCAATGCCGATCTGAGCCGGGGGATCGCGAACTGATCGCCTGGCAC
This sequence comes from Pseudomonadota bacterium, assembly GCA_039181495.1. Classification (GTDB taxonomy): domain Bacteria; phylum Pseudomonadota; class Alphaproteobacteria; order Rhizobiales; family Tepidamorphaceae; genus JBCDCP01. The sequence continues at coordinate 7,602 of JBCDCP010000069.1, forward strand.
GATCACCGCTCAGTGTTCCGGCCTGAGTTGACCAGAGAGATCAGAACGTGATGGCCACCAAGCAGGCTGAAACAGCTACAGCACCAGCCGCAGCAGCAAAGTCTGCCCGGCCGGCCCCAGAAAGCGCTGGTGACAAGAAAAGTGCGCCCCGCCGGCGTAGCGGCACTATCGAACCGCCGGCCCCGCCGCCGCCCCCGAAGGAGCAATCGATTACAGCTCAGGATGGCGTGAAGCTGTTCGTCAAGACCTACGCACCGCCCCCAAACAGCCCCGAGAAGCCGCCTGTTCTTTGCCTGCCTGGCCTGTCGCGCAATGGCCGTGACTTCGAGGAACTCGCAACATGGCTTTCATCGGCCGAGGGCGGCAGACGTCGCATCATCACGCTCGACTACCGCGGCCGAGGGCGCTCCGGGCATGACCGCAGATGGCAGAACTATACTCTGGCCACCGAGACCGCGGACATCATCGACATCATGACCGCGCTCAATATCGAGCACACCCATGTGGTCGGCACATCGCGCGGCGGACTGATCGCGATGCTGATCGGCGCGCTGAGGCCGGGACTGCTCAAGAGCGTCATTCTCAACGATGTCGGCCCGCGCGTTGAATCTCAGGGCCTCGTCAGAATCAAGCGCATGCTCAATGAACCGCCGCAGCCGGCATCATTTGTTGAAGCAGCAGGCATGCTGAAGCGCATGCTCGAAGCGGTTTTCCCAGTCCTGACGCAGGAGGACTGGGAGGCCTACGCCCACCGTACCTTTGTCGCCACTGACAAAGGTCTTGCGATGGACTTCGATCCCAAACTCGCCAAGACGCTCGACCCCATCGAGGCGGACACGCCAACACCTGAGGCGTGGCATCTGTTCGAAACGCTCAAGCCAGTCCCGGTCTTGTGTCTCCGGGCTGAGCACTCGGACATCCTGTCAACCGAGACGGTCAACAAGATGCGCCGGCGGCACGCTAACTTCACGACAATGACGGTGTCCGGAATGGGTCACGCGCCGATGCTGCGTGATCATGCAACGATGTCTCGGATCTCCGAGTTTCTCGGCGAAGCAGAGATCGCCCAGCCCGCAGCAGCCTGATCGCCAATTCGTCATCGCACCGTAAACCGGCCCGTTGTCGATCAGGGAAGGTCTGCGAACGCAGAAAGAGCCGGGACTAACCGGCGCGCTGAGAGATCAAGCTCCGGCATCGGCCCTGTTTGAAGACCTATTTGTCGCCGCCCTCATCGAGGGCCTTTGCCTGCCCCACCCAGTCTTCGCGCTGGATGCGGCCTGGGAAGGCAATGTAGTCGTTGACCCAATCGATCTCGTCTTCGGTCCAGGACGCGATCTGGTCGAAGTGCCAGATCCCGAAGGCATTGAGCTTGCCCTCATTTACCTTGCCGATACCCTTGATCCGTTTCAGGTCATCGGCCTTGCCGCTCCGGGCAGATTGCAGCCCCCGAGGCTGTCTGCCTGTCATATCGCGGTCGAGTTCAACCGGGATAACGTCGCCCTCGGTCGACGCCACCGCAGCCGGTGCCGGCTTACTTTCGGCAGTAGGCTCGGGCTTCGCCGCCTGCTCGGGCTTGGGTTCCGCAGGTTCTCTGGCCGCAGGGGTATCGAGAGCGATTGAGCCAAGCCGGAGACCGGTCGGCAGGTCATCTGGCAGCGCCTTTCGAATCCCATCATAGGACTTCTTGCTGCTAGCCACGCCACGCAAGGCATAAGATGAGCCCTTAAGCGTCACATCACCATTGGACAGCTTGTCCAGTTGGGTGAGCGCAAAGGTTGCAGAGGCAAGCCAATCAGAACCAGCGGGCACTTTGCCGCCGATCGTCATCCTGTCATCGACAGACAGTCGAGAGAACCGCGCCTTTGCGTCGGCAACAATGGCATCCCGATCCCCAATGGTCGGGACCATACCGTCAAGAATGATGCTGTCGCCGGTGCGTTCCGCCATCCAGTCAAACGAACCCGAAGGCGCGGCCGGCGCAGCCGCCACCGTGGTACTGCTGCTAGCGCCGCGAACGGGCACGGATTCATCCGCTGAAAACAACCCCTTGAGCCAGCACCCAAGCACACATCCGACCAGGAATGCCCCGAAAAGAAGCAGGATCGTATGAAGAATCAGGGCGTCCATCGTGTTGTCCCCCAGGACCTGCCAGTACGTTGGGCGATGTCGTTTTCAAACTGGGCCACGCCTTTGGCGAAACCCACAACATTCAGCTCTAGCGCGACTTGCACGTCAGCCAGCCGGTGAAGATGCCCACAACGAGAGCGAGGAGCAGAAACAGCCAGAGCTGCGCCATCAGATAAAGCATGGAGTGGCCTCACTGCAGGATGTTGAATTCGATTCGCCGGTTGCGTGCCTTGCCGGCATCGGTGTCGTTGCTGGCAATGGGTTCGGCCTCGCCATAACCACGCGCGGTCAAGCGATCGCCGCCGACGCCACCATCCACCAGATAGCGGCGGACCGCCTCCGCGCGGGACTGGCTCAGGCGTCGATTATACTCGTCCGATCCGTCGGCATCGGTATGGCCGGCAATCTCGATCCGAGATTCCGGGCAACGCTCAGCGGTTTCCAGCAGGCGATCGAGAACTGTAAAGCTCTCTTCGCGCAGATCAGCGCTGTTCACCTCAAACCGGATGATATTGCCGGACAGGATTTCATTGAGAAGCGACTGGCACTCATCCGCCGCAACTGGCGCGGGTCCGGCGTTCTGAACGCGGATGTCTGCAATAGACTCATACCCTTCCGGCAACCCCGACGTCAGCAATTCGACCACGCGATCCCGCACAGATGCGTTGTCCGCAACACCCCTCACCGTCATCTTCCGGTCAAGCAGCGCAACCGAGCCGGCACTGAGGTTCTGCAGCGCTGTCAGTCCCACGCCAATGCCGTCAATCAGGCCAACCGGCGCGCCTGATGCAAGAGTCATCGTGTCCGCAACAGGAACAGAACCAAACTGACGCTGGGCGAAAGCCACCACTTCGTCGCGCGTCTCTGTGTCGGGGACATGGCCGGTCAGAGCCATGCCGACACCATCGCGGCGCGCACCCCAGACATAGGGCGAGATAGCCGGAGGCAGAATGTTGCGTGAAGCCAGGCGCAGACCACCAGGGATCGCACCCGGAACATCCCCCAACACCGCATTGTAAGCATCAAAGTCCGGCGCCACGCCGTCAATGGCGAAATCGGTACCATTGAGCGCAACCCGACCGCGGATCAGCCGGCCAAGCTGACGCAAGGCAAAGGCGGCACCATTGCCCCATATAGCCGCTTCCGCGCCACCATCGCCAATCTCCATGTTGTCGATGATGTTAGCGCCAGACACTTCTGCCGCCGCCGCATCGAGTATCCCTTTACGGATTGCTTCGGAGGGCACAGATCCATCCAGCTCGATGCGGCGCCCTTCGCGCGTCGCCGACCATGACAGGACGCCAATCGCAGCGGGACGGATATCGATAGTCCCTTCTGTGAGCCCTTCGGGAATGCTGGCGATCAGCGCATTGGCGGCGTCGAACGACTCAACATCAGCAGCGGTCCCATCCACGGAGAGCGTGCTGTCAGACAGGCTGACGCTGCCCTCCGACAACAGGCCCACCATGCGCGCCGCTAACTCGACCGCGGAAGAATAAGCCGGAGCGGACACATCGCCATTGGCGATACGGACGGTCGACACAACCTCGGCACCGGACTTGGCATCGGAGAGCGCCCCAACAAGTTCGTTGCGCAAGTCTTCTGTAGGAGCGAATCCAGCAGTCTCGATGGTTGTTCCATCAACAGTAGCCGACCAGACAAATGGCGTGACGACCGCAGGCAAGACACCATCCCGGACCAGTTCCAGACCTTCCGGAAGGGCCGCCAATGCGTCCTTGATCGCTTCATAGTCGACCACGCTCGCCGCACGGCCATCGACTGACAAACCGGACGGAGTCAGCAGAACACGGCCCTGCTCCAACCCTTTGAGAAGGCCAAGACTGTAGCCGGCACGATCACCCCAGATGACCGATTCAACAGGGCCAGCCGCGACCTGCGTCGTCGTCCTGATTTCCCGATTCGGAAGTGCCGCTTCAGCCGCCTCTGCAATTCGTCCGACAACCTCTTCAGTCGGTGCGAATCCTCCGATTGAGACCGTCTCCTGATCGATTGCAGCGGTCCATGTGAAGCTGTCCGCCGGTGCCGGTGCGATATCACCACCACTCAAGGTGAACGGTGCGGGAACCGCATCAAGGGCAGCGCGAGCTTCCTCATAACCTGCTATGGTCGCGGCTTCGCCGGTAACAGTGATGCTGTTATCGGAAATCTCGCCATTGCCGACCCTCAATCGCGCGAGCTGGCCGAGAAGATAGGTTGCGCCCTGGCTCCAACGCCCGGCGTCAACGCCACCGCCGGCAACGGCGATGTCGCTCTCGATACTGGCTTCGGGAAAAAGGCGATCTGCTTCGGAGACTGCCACGGCGCGTGCCTCAAAGCTGGGCGCGAATCCAGTGAGGTTGAGACGCCCCTCCTCGCGCTCCACTGTGAAGCGGTGCGGACTGACCGTTGGTATCTCTATGCCATTCTCGGCAAGAGTTATGCCGTCAGGTAGCGTCTCAAGAGCGCCGAGGACCTCTTCATAAACTTCGGGCGAAGGGGCAATTCCGGATAGTGTCAGGTCGAGATTCTCAAGCGCCGCCACACCGGCTTCAAGTTTGGCGAGTTGCTCAAGTGCGAACTCAGTCCCTGCCGTCCATTGCGCAAGATCGGGTACGCCGCGCGCTGCGGTCAGGCCATCAGAATTCAGCGTCACACCTTCAAACAGCTGATTGGCTGTTGCCTCCAGGCCGCCGCGCGCTTCGGCCGACGGGATGTTGCCCGACAATGACAGAGTTCCGGCGTCGCGCTCCGCGCGCCAGAGGAACGGGTCAGCCAGGGCCAGCAATTCGGTATTGTCGTTGACCTCATGAACGCCCCAGACACTCTGGGCGATCTCACGTGCCTGTGTCTTGGCAGCCTCGTTGGGTGCAGACCCGGTTAGACTGACATCGCGGCCATCGATGGCAATGGAGGCCCACACCTCTCCTGCTTCAACAAGCGCTGCATTTGTCCTGCTGGCCAGATCGGCCTCGATCGGTGTGGGGCGAAAATACAGCGCGAGCACCATCACAAGGGCAAGCGGAATAAGACCCCAAAACCAATAGAGTGGCCGACACATGGCGCATGCTCCTTGAGACCGGCGGTTGTTCTGCGAAGCGCTGCTCAATAGCGCCAGACATGAACAAATGCGCGCAGCGCGCTTTTTCTGAATGGTCACTCATCTGCCGGAACGGCACAGCAATGACAAGGGGATAGCGCAACAATCCGCCCGAAACAGCACAGCAGAATGAGGATAGTCAATCTGGCCCAGGTTGCCTGGCGAAATCAGGCCGACGTCCTTGGTGCTTCGATCTGAAGCCACAAAGAAAAAAGCCCCGGCGGTTTCCCGCCGGGGCTTCTTACTGGGCTCTCGAAAGAGAGATTAGTTCAACTCAGCCTGGATCTGCAGAGCACCGAGCAGGTCGTTCCTGTCGTCGCCGACTGCGTTGCTGGTGAGCGCCCAGTCGAACTCTTGGTAGACCACTTCGCCGATGATATCTACACCGTCGATCGGACGCCATGAGAACATGCCCTGAACGTGCCAGGTGTCACCTTCAACCGGCAGACCAGCAAGAGTGACAGGAGCAAGACCGCCGCCTACGGCAGCTGCACCAGCAATGTATGCAGCGGAGGGAGCACCGAAGTTCGAGTCAATCTGAGCCCAACCGCCAACAACCTGTAGGGTCAGATCTTCAGTGACTTCGTAAGATGCACCACCCTGCAGGGCGAAGATCTCTTCGTTGGCATTGGTCGAAGAAGAACCAACCCAATCCATCTGGTACATGGAGGCCTGGTCAGAATAGACGACCTTACCAAACAGGTTGATGACTTCCGTCAACTCGTAACCAATACCGAAGCCAACGGCATAACCAACACTATCGGTCGGTGAGCCGTACAACGCTTGCTGGACACCAGTCGTGGCGGCAGCCGCTGTGTTCCGCGGGAAGAAGGTCTGCCCGTAGTCGTTGTCAACGACCGCAACCGACAGCTGCGTGTCCAACGGACCGGACGCATAGTTGAGAGCAGCGACGAAAGTCGGAACTTCATTGCCACCGGAACCAGCGCCCCAGCTCAGACCGCGATTCGAGCAGTTAACCCGAGCCGCCGTAACCGAAGTCAGTGCAAGCGCACAGGCCGAACCGGCTTGGTCTTCATAGTTCGGGTTTTCCAGCGCCAGAGCCAGGCTCAGACCGTTGCCGATCGTGTAAGTGTAACGGACCTGTGCGATACGGATGGTGTGACCGGTCGGCGTGGGATCGGCACCATTCGGCGTTGAAGCGCCGTGGGTGAAGGCCGAAACCGCCTTACCGAAGACCCAGTTACCAAGCTGGATGAACGCCAGACGAAGGTCGAGCGAGCCGCCAGTGTTGGTGCCGCTGTCGCGAGCCTGAACTTCGACATAGGTGCGCAGCAGACCAGCATCGGTGTTGCGGCGCGCGTCAAAGCGCAGACGAGCGTCAGTGTACCAGAACGAATTGTCCTGAACGTTAGCCACATTGTTCGGGCTGTTTGACGTTCCCGGGAACAGTGACTTGTACGTCAGGTCGTCGCTTTGCGCTGCAACGCCAAGACGGGCGAACCCGCTGACACGCAGGCAGACGTCGGTTCCGGTGGTGTTCCAGAAACCGGTTGGGCAGTCGATCGTCGGCGTATACTTGTCGAAGCTAGCCGGAGCGCTCGCTGCCTGAGCCCCGGCTGCCATGACAAGCGTCGCGGCGGAACCGAGGAGAAGGCTTTTGAGAGTGTTCATCCTGACCTCCAGTTTGAGTTTAGTAGGGACCAGGTTGGCATCTTACCGCTCTGTCGTCTGCTCTGAGGTCGAAACCAAATCGCTGTCTGACGAAGCGGGAAGAGAAATCCCCTTTCCCCGCGAAGTACCGACCGTCTTGGAGATTAGGCCGATCAGCACTTACGACGTCCGGGTCCCCCGGTGTCGCTGATTGCACATTACTCAGAGGCCTTTTCCGTTCAACTCAGAATCGCGGTTTAACCATCCGCTGAGCAGCCTTTGGGCAGTGGTGTGGCATTTGCACAACGATGTTGCCGGCCTGCACCGGGAAAAACGGTCCAAATCGATGGTTTTGTGCAGGAATCGCGATTCAGGGTCCACCGCGCCCGGTTCCGTCCTTATACCAGCACGCCTGTTGCTCGCCCAAAGCGATGACCGGTGACCTGGCAGCATGAGCACAATCTGATTCTACAGCCAACCAAACCGAACATCGAATCGGCGACACCCCGTCGAACCGTCCGCCTGCCGAGTCATTATATATTAGGCGCCCGCGTCAACCACTGCCGTTGCAGTGCGAACACGATCCATCCGCGATGGCGCGATTCGCCGTAGACATAGCCAACAACCCCATCGACAGATGCGGCGAAAGCCGCGATAACCTCAAAGACCACGCCTCAAAATCCGCCTGAATGGCGGCAGGACCTTCAGGCTTGAACATCGTCGACACGAAAAAACCGTCGTCCGGCTCCAGACCCGCGCAGGGCCCAAACATGACCGGGGCGGATAGTGCCGGCCAACAGCCACTGCTGGCCGTTCGTGACCTGCGCGTTGAGTTCGACTTGCGTGGTCGACCGCTCGAAGTGGTCAAGGGCGTGAGCTTTGATATCGAGCCGGGCAAAGTGACAGCGCTTGTTGGCGAATCAGGCTCTGGCAAATCAGTGATTTCACAGGCCGTTATGGGAATTCTGCCCGAAAATGGCATCATCACCGGCGGCGACATCCTGTTCAACGATCCGGCCAAGCCGGGAGCGCCGACCAACATCGCTCACCTGCTGCCCTCCAGCAACGAGATGCGAAAGATCCGCGGCGGGCGGATTTCGATCATCTTTCAGGAGCCGATGACCTCGCTGTCGCCGGTGCACACCATCGGCAACCAGATCGAAGAGGCCCTGCGCCTTCATAGTGATGTGAGTCCCGCAGAGGCGCGGAAGGTCACCGAAGCAATGCTGGCCCGGGTTGGCTTTCCCTACCCCAGCCGCGCCTATGACATGTACACATTTGAGCTGTCAGGCGGGCTGCGCCAGCGCGCGATGATCGCCATGGCGCTGATCTGCCGGCCGGCGCTGCTGATCGCGGACGAGCCAACAACCGCACTGGATGTCACTGTTCAGGCGCAGGTGCTCGGCGTTTTGCGCGAATTGCAGGCCGAACTCGGCATGGCGCTGCTGCTGATCACTCATGATCTTGGAGTAGTTGCGAACATGGCCGACACGGTCGTGGTCATCTATCACGGCGAGATCATGGAAGCCGGCCCTGTCGACGACATCTACCGACGCCCGCAGCACCCCTACCTGAAGGCTCTTCTCGCCGCCGTGCCGCACTTTGATATGAAGCCCGGAGAGCGGCTTGTATCGCTGCGCGACAAGAAGCCCATCGGCGATGCGGAAGAACTCAAGAAAAAAGCCATTGAAAACAAGGCCAAAGCGGCGGACCGCATGGCCAATCTGCCAGCTCTTCTAAGTGTGAAGACGCTCGAGAAGAGTTTTGTCTCAAAAAACAGCAGCGGTGGACTGTTTGGCA
>JBCDCP010000070.1:0-16231 GCA_039181495.1 Pseudomonadota bacterium
GCCGAAAGTTTTCGATAAGCTGCATTACGATTGCGCAGCCGACCGGAGGATTGCCAGCCACACCGATAAGCTGAAGAAGACAGGCCGCAACCAGCTCGTGATCTGCGGCATCGAATCCCATGTCTGCGTATTGCAGAGCGCGCTGGGGTTTCGCGCCCGCGGCTATGACGTGGCAGCGGTGGTGGATGCCATGGCATCCCGCAAGGCATTCTCGAAGGAAACGGCGATCGCGCGCATGGCCATGGCCGGCATCAGCATTGTGACCATGGAAATGGTGGTCTTTGAATGGCTGGAAAAGGCCGGCACGGGAGTCTTCCGGGACGGCCTCAAGCTGATCAAATGAGGGTCAGCGCCGATGCGGGATGTGCGTGATGTTGAGCGCTGCCAGGTCGTCCGCGTTGAGATTGTCCATACGATGCGAGGGGGTTGCGGCCGCTTGGTCGACCAAACGCTGGCTCATGCCCATCAGATCGAGATGATCCCGCACGGCCGCCAGCAGGATCTGACGGAGCGGCGAGCCTTGCGCAATCTCCCGTTGCCGGTGCCTGGTATTCGTTCCCTGGATCGATCCCACCGACATGTCATGGACGGCAAGCCCGTTGCGCTGGGCGGCGCGAGCCACACCGCCGGCAAAAGCAAGTGTGCAGGCCGATTGGCATGGGCGGCTGCTCAACGCTTCGGTCTGAAACCCCGCCCTTCGGATCGCCTTGCCAAGATGAAGCGCGGCAATCAGGTCGCCACCGGGAGAATGGAGCCGCAGAACAGCCTTTGCCGGATCACCGCCCCAGCGTTTGACGAAGGCGCGCAACTGCGCGTCCGTGCCTGATGTAATGACCCCCTGCCCAACGACGACCGTACACCCGACGCAATGCGGAGACTTCGCCTCAAGCCCGGAACGGGTCGCAAACCGCATGGGATAGGCGTGATCGTTAAGGGCTGTCTGGGCCCGTGCGACCGGCTGGCCCAATCCAGCAGCAATCGGCAGCATAACCGCACATGTGGCCACAAACCGTGCCACGACTTTCGGCCATGCTGGCACAGTTCTGGCCAACGCGTGCCAGGCTGAAACACATTTGAGCGTCAAAGAGCGGATTGCGGTTATCATGACCGCAACGCCGCAACACGCATGCCAGGCATTGCAGCAATGCGTTGCACCATGCGGCGCAGCCTTGTGGCACCCCGCCGGGTTACGGCATACAATCAGGCACTCATCGCGCTGCCGCACAGAAGCAGGCAGCGTCCAAACAGGCGAGGACGCGTCATGAACGTGATGCCGAGACCAGCAAGCACGACCGAGCAGCACAAACCCGCAGTGGGCGGGAAGTTTCAGTGGGACGATCCGTTTCTGCTGGCCGAGCAACTGACCGAAGACGAGCGCATGATTGAGGACGCTGCCCGCGCCTTCATGCAGGACAAGCTGCTGCCACGCGTCAATCACGCCTATCTCAACGAAACCACCGACCCGGACGTGCTGCGCGAGATGGGCGAACAGGGCCTGTTGGGCGTGACGCTGCCGGAAAGCTATGGCTGCGCCGGTGCCGGCTACGTGTCCTACGGTCTGGTCGCGCGCGAAGTCGAACGGGTCGACTCGGGCTATCGCTCGATGATGAGCGTTCAGTCCTCACTGGTGATGCACCCGATCAATGCCTATGGCAGCGAAGACCAGCGCCAGAAGTACCTGCCCAAGCTGGCAACGGGTGAATGGATCGGCTGCTTTGGGCTGACCGAGCCGGATGCGGGATCCGACCCCGCCGGAATGAAGACCCGCGCCGAGAAGACGTCTGCTGTCTATCGGATCTCGGGCGCGATGATGTGGATCACCACTTCGCCCTTCGCCGACGTGTTTGTGGTCTGGGCGAAGTCGGATGCCCATGACGGCGTGATCCGCGGATTTGTGCTCGAAAAGGGCATGAAGGGCCTGTCGGCGCCTAAGATCGAGGGCAAACTGTCACTCCGCGCGTCCGTCACGGGCGAAATCGTCATGGAGGGCGTGGAGGTCTCCGAAGACGCGCTTCTGCCCAATGTGTCCGGGCTTAAGGGACCGTTTGGTTGCCTCAACTCGGCCCGCTACGGCATTGCCTGGGGCACCATGGGAGCGGCCGAGGATTGCTGGCTCCGCGCCCGCCAATATGGCCTTGACCGGGTCCAGTTCGGCCGTCCGCTGGCGCAGACCCAGTTGCACCAGCGAAAGCTGGCGGACATGCAGACCGAGATCGCGCTCGGGCTGCAGGGTGCGTTGCGGCTCGGACGGTTGATGGATGAAGGCCGCGCCGCACCGGAGATGATCTCGCTGATGAAGCGCAACAATTGCGGCAAGGCTCTCGACATTGCGCGCGCTGCCCGTGACATGCATGGCGGCAACGGCATTCAGGCCGAGTACCATGTCATGCGCCACGCCCAGAACCTTGAAACGGTGAACACATATGAGGGTACGCATGATGTCCATGCGCTCATCCTCGGCCGTGCACAGACGGGGCTGCAGGCGTTTTTCTGATCGGCTGCGGACAATGCGGTCCGTTGCGGCGGGACTTACTTACGGTATCGGGGCGTTCGGAATCGGGTTTCTGTTCGGAGCGCTGCGCGAGTTCGTGCTGATCCCACAGCTCGGTCAACGCACGGGCCATCTCGCCGAGTTCCACCTTGTCATCGGTGGCGTTGTCGCGCTGGGGCTATGGCTCGGCCTGCGGCTTGCTGCACCGCGCAGCCGCATGCGCCTGCTCGCAACCGGCCTATTGGGGGTTGCACTGCTCGTCTTCGTCGAGAGCAGCTTTGCCGTCGGCGTGTTGGGACTGAGCTGGGGCGACTATCTTGCGGCCTATGACCTCACGAAGGGTGCCCTGTTTCCGATTGGGCTTGCCTTGATGACCATAGCACCTCTGCTGTCGCGGTTTATTCGCCACTGAACGCCGATAGCAGTTGTTCCGCGGCAAGGCTTGCGGCCAGCTCTCCTTCTCGCACGCGGTCTTCCATCTCGCGCAACCGGGCTTTTGAGTCCTTGCTGCCGGACAATCTCAACCGGAAACCGTCCTCGACCATGGACCACATCCAGCGAACCTGTTGATCGGCGCGGCGACGATCGAAATTGCTGTTTGCCTGCATCAACTCACGATGACGGGACACCTCTGCCCAGACATCTTTCAAACCCTCATTGTGCAGGCCCGACATCGTCATCACCGGCGGGAACCAGCCCGCATCACGCGGCGCCATGATTTTCAGTGCTGCGAGATAGTCGGCCTTGGCACGATCGGCGAGCCGCTTGCCCTCACCGTCAGCCTTGTTGATGGCAATGATATCGGCAATCTCGAGAATGCCCTTCTTGATGCCCTGCAGGTCATCACCGGCACCGGGCAGCATCAGAACAAGAAAGGTGTCGACCATGTCCGCAACAGTCGTCTCGGACTGGCCAGTTCCGACCGTCTCAACGATCACCGCATCGAAGCCGGCTGCTTCGCACAGCAACATCGTTTCCCGCGTGCGCGCAGCCACCCCTCCTAGGGTGCCGGCAGATGGTGATGGCCGGACATAGGCGCGATCATCGAGCGAAAGCCGCGCCATGCGGGTTTTATCGCCGAGAATTGAACCGCCATGGCGGCTCGACGACGGGTCGACAGCCAACACCGCCACGCGATGCCCAGCCTCGACGAGGTTCATGCCAAGCTGATCGATGGTGGTCGATTTGCCGACACCCGGGACACCACTGATCCCAAGCCTGATGGCTTTTCCCGTGCGCGGCAGAAGCCGCTGGATCAACTCCGACGCAAGCCGCCGGTGCTCCGGCTTGGTTGATTCAATCAGCGTGATGGCACGCGCCAGGCTGGCGCGATCAGCCTTGACCACGCCTGCGGCCAACTGGTCGAGATCGAAGCGTTGCGGGGCGAGTTCGGGTTGCTTCGACACCGCAGTGATCACCCCGGAAGCCAGACAATGCGCTGCAACGAGGCCTGTTGCAGGACATTGCGTGGCGGCATGCGCACCTGTTCGGCCAGATCGGGCTGGCCGGGGTTAAACACCAGAAGCACATTGCTGGTGCCGGCGGCGGTGCAGATTGGCATGCCGCGCCACAAATTCTGGCCGACGCGGCAATTGGCCGGGTTCACCCTGAGCGCACCAAAGCGCATGCCGATGCGTTCGCCATTGGGGCCGGAAACGTCCGGACCGAGGCCATGAACGGCCTTGATGCGGGCATTGTCGGAGGTCGGTTCGATCGCGATTGTCTGGAGATCGTTGTGATAAACCGACAGAGCGTGAAAGGTCCGTTGGTCATCGGCGATGCGGGTCGTTTGCAGCCGCTTGCCCGGATAGAGACGGCCGATTTCCGACTGGCTGAAACGGGTTTGCCCGGTAATCGGGCCTGCGTTGGACGCTCTGAGCACAAATGCCTCGGAGACGGGCGCCGAAGAAATCGCACCCGACCCCGGCGTGCCAGTGCCGCTCCCCGTGCAGGCGGCAAGCAGCAGCGAAACTGATGCTGCAAGCAAGAATCTGCAACGAGGGAGTCGGGATGGAAGCGTCATAGCGTTGCCGCTCTAAGCAAGCCTGCCACAAGACGCAAGCCCTCATGCGGACGAGGTCGTCAGAGCCGAAAAACTCCACATCATACTGGACGTCACGGTCCAGCGGCGACATGCTCATAGGCTGTTTTCGGGTATGGCGCGCATCAGACCGCGCCGAGAATTGGAGCCGCCGATGTCGCGCTTATGTTCAGCAGTGATTTTTGTTGCCCTGACCGCATTACCGCCCGTTGCGATGGCGGAGCAGCTTCCGTTGCCGCAGACGGATTTCTCGGCACAGTGGGAGCTGCAGGGTGCGCCTGAGATCGATGGGCCATCGCGGCTGACCTATTCCGCCACGCTTGGGAAGATGCGCATCGATATGCAGAGCGAAGGTCAGCAGATGACCATGGTGCGTGACCTCAATGGTGGTGAATCGACGATGTGGTCCTCGATGATGCCGGGCATGGCCATGCAAATGAACACCGGGGCAGATGCAATCCCCAACGGTCAATCGACCGGGCAGAGTGATACGGTGGGGGGCGAAGCCTGCACGGTATGGCAGGTCGAGGGATCTGATATCTGCATCACAGCCGATGGTATTCCGGTTCGCAGTGTCGGGGACGGTGTGACGGCCACCATGACCTCTATCGACCGGTCATCCCAGGATGCGGCTCTTTTCGAGCCGCCGGCAGGCGTGCAGGTCATGCCGTTGCCGCAAGGCATGCCCGGTATGGGGGGCATGCCAAATATGGCTTTGCCGTTCTGATTCACACCGGATGCCGGCAGTGCATTTTCACTCGGCGCTGGGAATGATCCGGAAATCCGGTACTTCGTTCTCGGCGATCTCTATTGCTGCAGCTTCCAGGGTTTCCCGATCGCTGACGGTGCAGTTGAGGAAGTCGGACTCGATATCGTATTTCTGATCCAGGCCCAGGTCCTGGATCGAAAAACACTCCATCGACCAGCCAAGAATGGCGTCTCGACCGGGCCTCAGCAGAATGTAGCGAAAGTGCAATCCCCTGACCTCGTTAGCGGCGATGTAGTACCCGTCGCCAATGTCATGGATGCCAAACAAGAAAAAATCGCCGTTTTCGTCGCGTGCGACCCCGGCGAAATTGTCTGTCGCCTGAACAGTGATGCGGTCCTTCAGGGTGAATGAACCGCCCTGTTCTCTCGTCTGAACATCGTAGCGGCCGTCATCAATCTGAACAGACACCGGAGCGGCGCGATACAGATCGTCTTCGGAAACAAGGCACCCCGCCAGCAGCGGTGCTGCAATCAGCACGCCGAGCACTCTCACTGCAAAATCGAAAGAACACGTCGCCATCCAACACCTCGCATGCTGCTCATCCGGACCCGTCAGACTTGAGCCAGCCCCGACTGCGACACCATGCCTCGCCTGCCAAACGGGAGCAATTGCGCCGATGCAATGCGCGCCAAGCGGCAAAGGCTACGATCTCATTGGAATGGTTCTTAGGGGAGCAAACCACTGGACGGGAGTTGCGCCATGCTCAACGCGCTTGTTTTCATCTTTGTCGCACCGGTCATCACGGGATTGTCGGTGCTTGCGATCGCCATTCGTGAGACGTCGGGGCCCTTGGGTGAGTCCGCGCAGATGATGATCATCGCAGCCGCCATCGGATTCGTGGCGTCGTTTCCAGTGACGATGTTCGTGACCAAACAGATCCGCAAAGCGACCGAGAAGAAGGCTGCCTGAGGCTACTCCGCAGCCGCCTTTGAATGGCCCAACTGTGCGTTGAGCGCATGGATGAGGTCTTCGGCGGCCTCGGCGATAACCGTGCCGGGCGGAAAGATCGCAGTGGCGCCGGCCGCACGGAGTTCATCGAAGTCCTGCGGCGGGATCACGCCCCCTACCACGATCATGATGTCTTCGCGGCCCTCGGCTTTGAGAGCCTGCTTGAGCGCGGGCACAAGCGTCAGGTGACCGGCGGCAAGCGACGAGACACCGACAATGTGGACATCGTTCTCAATGGCCTGGCGTGCGGCCTCATCAGGCGTGGCAAAGAGCGGGCCGATGTCGACATCGAAACCGAGATCGGCAAAAGCCGAGGCAATGACCTTCTGCCCCCTGTCATGACCGTCCTGACCGATCTTGGCGACGAGAATACGCGGCCGACGACCCTCATCCTCGACGAATTGCTCGACGAGCCCACGGATCTTCTCAACCTGATCTGCCATGGATGATGCCTCCCGGCGGTAAACGCCTGAAATGGCCCTGATCTCGGCGCGATGGCGGCCCCAGACCTTCTCCAGAGCATCGGAAATCTCGCCGACAGTCGCCATCGCATGCGCTGCGGCAATCGCCCGTTCGAGAAGATTGCCCTCGCCGGTCTCGGCCACTTTTGTCAACGCATCGAGTGCGGCCTGTGCCGATGCCTCGTCGCGCTCGGAACGCAGACGTTCGAGCTTTGCCATCTGAGCCGAACGGACTGCCGAGTTGTCGACTTTCAGAATGTCGATCTGGGCGTCTTCCGCGACACGGAACTTGTTGACGCCAACAAGCGTCTGCTGGCCCGAATCAATCCGTGCCTGCGTCTTGGCCGCTGCCTCTTCAATCCGGAGCTTCGGCAAGCCTTGCGCGATGGCCTCGGCCATACCGCCCATCTCTTCGACCTCGGCGATGTGATCGAGCGCCTTGCGGGCCAGATCCATGGTCAGCCGCTCGACAAAATAACTGCCACCCCAGGGATCGATCACGTCGCAGGTGCCCGCTTCCTGCTGCAGGAATAATTGGGTGTTGCGCGCAATGCGGGCGGAGAAGTCGGTTGGCAGTGCGAGGGCCTCATCGAGTGCGTTGGTATGCAGCGACTGGGTGTGTCCGTGGGTCGCGGCCATGGCTTCGATCGCGGTGCGGGTGACGTTGTTGAACACATCCTGCGCGGTCAGGCTCCAGCCCGATGTCTGCGAATGGGTCCGCAGGCTGAGCGAGCGCTGGTCCTTGGGCTCAAAGCCATGCATCAGGTTGGCCCAGATCAGCCGCGCAGCGCGCAGCTTCGCCACCTCCATGAAGTAGTTCATGCCGATGGCCCAGAAGAAACTCAGGCGCGGCGCAAATCGGTCGACGGGCAACCCGGCCTTCACACCGGTACGGACA
Organism: Pseudomonadota bacterium; assembly: GCA_039181495.1. Taxonomy (GTDB): domain Bacteria; phylum Pseudomonadota; class Alphaproteobacteria; order Rhizobiales; family Tepidamorphaceae; genus JBCDCP01. Next base: position 7,609 of record JBCDCP010000070.1, read on the forward strand.
TATTCGAGCCCGTCGGCGAGCGTGTAGCCAAGCTCCAGATCCGCCGTCGCGCCGGCCTCCTGCATGTGATAGCCGGAGATCGAAATCGAGTTGAAACGCGGCATATGCTCGGCGGTGTGGCCAAAAATGTCGGCGATGATCCGCATCGAGGGCGTTGGCGGATAGATATAGGTGTTGCGGACCATGAACTCCTTGAGGATGTCGTTCTGGATCGTCCCCGCCAGTTTGGCCTGCTTGACACCCTGCTCTTCGGCAGCGGCGATGTAGAGCGCCAGCACCGGGAGCACTGCGCCATTCATGGTCATCGAAACGGTCATCTGATCGAGCGGGATACCGTCGAACAGCGTGCGCATGTCGTAGATGGAATCAATGGCAACGCCCGCCATGCCGACATCGCCGGTCACACGCGGGTTGTCTGAATCATAGCCACGGTGGGTGGCAAGATCGAACGCAACCGAAAGCCCCTTTTGCCCGGCGGCGAGATTGCGCCGGTAAAAGGCGTTTGAATCCTCCGCTGTCGAAAACCCAGCATATTGACGGACCGTCCAGGGCTTCTGGACATACATTGTCGGATAAGGCCCGCGCAGGAATGGTGCCACACCGGGCCAGCCATCTAGCGTTTCGAGACCTTCGCGATCGGCGGCGTCATAGAGCGGCTTGATCGCGATACCTTCTGGCGTTTCCCAATTTGCATCCTCGCGCACGGGCACTTCACCCTTTGGGGCAAAGGGTGTCTGCGCAAAGTCCGGGAAACGGGAGCTGGTCATCTTCACGTGCTCTGTCTTGCCATCGGTTTTGCAGTCTATCCGATCCTGGCGCTATGCCGAAATCGGGGCCTATGCACCAAGCGCTTCAAGGGTTTCGTTCAGAAGCGACAGGACGTCGCCGCGCAGGCTCGGGCCCGTTGTGACGCCAGCCGCCTGCATGGCCTCATCCGGCTTTCCGGCCATGTGCAAATCCTGAAGACCCGCCTCGCGCAATGCCACCGCGAGTTGCGGGCCGTGTGCGGCATAAGCCTCGTCCGAGGTGCACAGGCAAACCAGCCTGGCCTGGCTAGACTTTGCCTCCGACACGACAGCGGCGATGTCGGTTCCGCCCTTGCCCGTGGCGCTTGTCAGCCCGGCAATGGCGTATGTGTTGCCGGCGAAGGTTGCACGGGCGTTGAACTCCGGCAGAGTGCCCAGGGTGGCAAGGAAAACCGCCGGTGTGTCGCTGCCCTGTCGCAAGGACAGGCTGCGGGCACGAAGCGCCTCAAACGGCTCTGACCAGCGCATCCTCGGCAGTATGCCATTTCGCTGGTCTCTTTCAGTGGGCGCGATCGGCAAGACATCGGGCAGCGCGTCTTTCGATGCAGCATACTCGGTGACACCGGTGAGCGGCGACATGCGGCAGGCGAGTTCGGCTTCAAAGGCTGCACGCGACTGAGCAACCATATCCGCAACCAAGCCCGATTGTAGCGCTGGCGTAATGCCGCCCTCGCTTTCGACTTGCTGAAAGACAGACCATGCCGCCTCGGCCAATGCGGCTGAACGCTGTTCGAAGTAGCCAGACCCGGCACCGGGGTCGGCAACCTTGTGGAGAAACGATTCCTCGATCAGCACAAGCTGGATGTTCCTGGCCATCCGCCGGGCAAACCCGTCAGCGAGACCCAGAGCGGCCGTCAGCGGCTGTACGAGAATAGAGTCTGCGCCGCCCAGCCCTGCGCCGGCAACGGCCGAGGTCGCGCGCAGCATGTTGACGTACGGATCAGCACCCGACACATGGGCCCAGGCTGTTTCGGCATGAATACGCAACGGCTGATCGCTGATGCCGCTGGCATCGAGAAGACGCGCAAACAGCATCCGCATTACGCGCGTCTTCGTCAGGCTTGCGAATGTATCTGGACCGGCGGTGATGATGGCTTCGAGACGTCCGGCAACCTCTTCGACATCAAGCCCGGCCTCTTCAGCGGCCTTGAGGTGAGCCAGAAGACCCGCGAGAACGAGACCCAACTCCTGGCTATCGGTTGCCCCAGCGTCGCCTGCGATCCTGCCGTCGGCAGACCCGATCGTGCCACCAAAACCAAGAGCGAGGATGTCCTTCAGTGCCTGGCCATGGGCGGCCGGCGACAGTGCCTCGGCCAGCCCATTGGCCAAGACTGAGGATGGGTCGAAACCAGGATCAACTGTGAGCTGGGATAGCGAGAGAGACTTGCTCTCGGCGATATCGGCCATCGCCTTCAGAACACTCATCCCATCAGCCGGTGCATCGATCCTCAACCGGATGATGTCCGGCAATATGTCCGCGAAGACCGCCGCGAGGCTGGCGGCATTTAGATCCAATCCAAAGCCACCGGCGCTGGCAGCCTTTTTGGAGACAAGCGTCAGGCCATCGGTGCCGCCTTCGAGGTCAGCTAGCGCAAAGCCAGCAGCGGCTTCGGGGTCAGGATGATCGACACGCTGGCTGATCGTCCATGGGCCAGCAGCAAGTCGCGCCGCACGCGCCTTGGACATTTCACGCTGCCCATAGAGAGGGCCAACCGTGAAGCCATCCCGGGTCTTGGTCCGCAGGACCTTGTCGAAACTCCGGCCCTTGAGCGCGGTCTCAACAAGGGCATGCCAGGCCGTCTCGTCGCCTGCCGGAAACGTAGCTACCAGATCGCCTTCAACGAGGCTCGCTACTGCACTTTCTCCGCCAGCCATTTGCCTATCCCTCGCTGTGCCTGCCGACTGGCTCAGACGAACTGGCTGATGCCCGGGATCGAGCCAACGACCTCGTCGACCAGATCAGAACCGGCATGTTCCTTGGCATAGCCAACAACTTCTTTGGTCACACCCTGAACCTCGCCCATGCCGAGGCCCACCGAGGTGAGCTGACCCATAGCGCCCATGGCGCCCATCATGTTGCCCATACCGCCAAGGAGACCGCCGCCGCTCTGTTCGGCGGTTCCGACCAGATCGGTCGCACCGGGCATCTTGCCGAGCAGTTCATTCACCTTGTCGGCCGGCCCGGATTGCTTGAGAAAGTTGAGCATGATCTCGATGGCCTTGCCGGCCTGCTCTTCACTGATCCCGACATTGGAAACCAGCCGGCTGATTAGTTCTTCCATTCTGCTTTTCCCTGATCTGTAATCCGCCCTGTTCCTGCGAACGGGGCTAATGGCTCTGGGACGTTTATCGCATGTGGCTTTCGACCCATGCAACGGGACCTGCATCAGCCATCCGGCGTAATCTGGGCAAAGCCAATACGTGGTTTGCCGAAAGGAGCTGGATTTGTATAAGCGCTGAGCTGAACTTCAGACGCTCATCCATGCCGGGGGCCATATGCGCGACGACGCTATTCTTATCGGGGCTAGCCCCAACGGGCAGCAATTTCTCAATCTTGGCCTTGCCAACCGTCATGGACTGGTGACCGGGGCAACCGGCACCGGCAAAACGGTGACGCTGCAGATCCTGGCTCAAGCCTTCTCTGATGCCGGTGTGCCGGTGTTCTGCGCCGATGCCAAAGGCGATCTCTCAGGCCTGTCGGTGGCGGGCGAAGCAAAAGACTTCATCGTCAAGCGTGCTGGCGAGGTTGGCCTTGGCGACCTCGAATATGAGGCCGCGCCCACGATCTTCTGGGATCTGTTCGGCGAGCAAGGTCATCCGATCAGGACGACGATTACGGAGATGGGACCGCTTTTGTTGTCCCGCATGCTCGATCTCAGCGATGCCCAGGAGGGTGCACTCAATATTGCCTTCCGTATTGCCGATGATGAAGGGCTGGCATTGATCGATCTCAACGATCTCAAGGCGCTTCTGATGGAGATCAAGGAACAGCGCGATGAGTTGCGCACCGACTACGGCACGGTATCGAGCCAGTCGATTGGTGCGATCCAGCGCAAGCTCCTGGTGTTCGAGAACCAGGGCGGAACGCAGTTTTTCGGTGAACCGGCGCTCGACATCCGCGATCTGATGCGGATCGATCGGCGTGGCCGCGGTTATGTTTCCGTGCTGGCAGCCGACAAGCTGATGCAGAGCCCCCGGCTCTACGCCATGTTCCTGCTGTTTCTGATGTCGGAGTTGTTCGAGGAACTGCCCGAAGTGGGCGATCCGGATCGTCCGGAGCTGGTGTTCTTCTTCGATGAGGCGCATCTGCTGTTTGATGAAGCGCCGAAGATCCTGATGGACAAGATCGAACAGGTGGTCCGCCTGATCCGCTCGAAAGGCGTCGGGGTCTATTTCGTGACTCAGAACCCGCTCGACATTCCCGAGACCGTTCTTGGCCAACTGGGCAATCGGGTTCAGCACGCGCTGCGCGCCTATACCCCGCGGGACCAGAAGGCGGTGAAGACCGCAGCCTCGACGTTCCGCGCCAACCCCGATTTCGACACCGCCGAAGCCATCACGCAACTCGGCGTTGGCGAAGCGCTTGTCTCCACGCTCGGCGAAAAGGGCGTGCCGTCGATGGTCGAGCGGACTCTGATCCGGCCTCCCGCCTCGCAGATCGGACCGATCCGGGCAACGCAACGCGAGGACATTCTCGCCGACAGCCCGGTGCGCGGCCAATATGACGAGCTGATCGACCGTGAGTCGGCCCACGAAATCCTGTCCAAGCGCGCCGAGATTAGAGCCAAGGAAGCCGAAGAGGCCCTGAAGGCCGAGGAGGAAGCCAAGGCGGCAAAGAAGGCCTCCTCGGGCCGCGGCGGAACGATGCAGGATCGTATCCTGAAATCCGTCGTGCGCAGCGTCGGCAACCGGGTCGGAACGCAGGTGGGCCGCGCCGTGCTCGGCAAAGGTATGGGCTCAACCATCGGCCGCGCCGTGGTGCGCGGTATCCTCGGGTCGATCTTCCGCGGACGATAACAGACATAGAGCGCCGTCAGGCGCCGCAGCATTAGGACAAGACCATGAGTGCCATCGATCCCATTTTGTCTGCAGCCGATGACGGTCTGGATGCAAGCGTCGAGCGACTGTTCGATCTCTTGCGGATTCCATCAATTTCGACCGATCCGGAATACGATTCAGACTGCCGCAAAGCGGCGGACTGGCTAGTCGAGGAACTTAATGCGCTTGGCTTTGAAGCGTCGGCACGCGAGACCGGCGGCAAACCCATGGTGGTCGCCCATCACGGCGTGAACGGAAGTGGTGCGGGTACAAACGGAACAAACGCGCCGCATGTGCTGTTCTACGGCCATTACGACGTGCAGCCGGCCGATCCGCTCGATCTCTGGGAAACGCCTGCCTTTGAGCCCCGCATGGCTGACGGTGCGCGCGGCAAGGAAATCGTCGCGCGCGGGGCCTCGGACGATAAGGGACAGCTGATGACCTTTATCGAGGCCTGCCGTGCCTACAAGGCCGCGGGTCAGGAATTGCCGCTTCCGATCACCGTGCTGCTTGAGGGTGAGGAAGAATCGGGCTCAGGCAGCCTGGCGCCGTTCCTCGCGGCGAACAAGGAAGAGCTCACGACTGACATCGCGCTGGTGTGCGACACCAACATGTGGAATCCGGAAACGCCGGCCATTACGACCATGTTGCGTGGATTGCTGATGGAGGAGGTCATTGTCACCGCCGCCAGCCGCGATCTGCATTCAGGGCTCTACGGCGGGGCGGCGCGCAACCCGATCCGCGTGCTCGGCCGTATCGTGGCCGACCTGCATGATGAAGTGGGACGGGTTGCCGTTCCCGGCTTCTATGACGGCGTTTCACCGCTGCCGGCCGACATCAAGACGCAATGGGACGGGCTGGGGTTCGATGCCGCCGATTTTCTTGGCGATATCGGCCTTGCGATCCCGGCAGGCGAGACGGCTTACACGGTGCTGGAGCAGGTCTGGGCGCGGCCGACATGTGACGTGAACGGTATCATTGGCGGCTATACCGGCGAGGGCGCCAAGACGGTGATCCCATCACAAGCCTCGGCCAAAGTCTCGTTCCGGCTTGTTGACGGTCAGGACCCGACTGCAATCGGCGAGAGCTTCCGGCGTTTCGTGGAAGAACGGTTGCCGCGCGACTGCCAGGTCGAGTTCATCAACCACGGCGCAAGCCCCGCCCTGACGTTGCCACTCAAGGGCGCGGAGCTTTCTGCGGCGCGCGAAGCGCTGTCGGATGAATTCGGCAAAGACACTGTGCTGATCGGGTCTGGCGGATCGATCCCCATCGTTGGAAAATTCCGCGATGTGCTGGGTCTGGACAGCCTGATGATCGGCTTTGCGCTTGAAGATGATCAGATTCACAGCCCGAACGAGAAATACGCGCTTTCCAGCTTTCATCATGGGATCCGCTCATGGATCCGGATCATTGATCGGCTCGGCAATTCAGGCTGAGGGCATCTAGCGCACCCGCGCAGGACCATCCTTGAGCGCGAGCAGCCCGGCAGCCACAATCATCAGACTGCCGGAGACCCGGTTCAGCCAGACAGGCTGGTTCCGCAAGCCGCCCATGACGCGCGTCGCCAGCGAGCCGTAGATCATCAGGATTACCCCATCGATAACGAGATAGGTGGAGCCCAAGACCAGGAGCTGCGGCCAGATCGGCGCTCCCGGATCGATGAATTGCGGGAACAGAGCAGCGAAGAAGAACACTGCCTTGGGATTGGCTGCCGATGTCAAAAAGCCCTGCATGTACAATTCGCGGGGGCTGGCGGTGGTGGTCGCTTTGCCGTTGCCGGTTGCCGGTCTTGCGCGAAATGTCCGAATTCCGACCCAGACCAGATAGCCGACCCCAAGCCACTTGATGACAATGAAGGCGGTCGCCGAAGAGGAGATCAAGGTTGCGAGGCCAAACCCGGCCGCCATCATCTGCAGTGAGTTGGCGCTGAGATCACCAGCAACGGTGGCACGACTTGGCACGACACCATGCCGCATCGAGTTGGTGATCATCAGAATCTGGCTTGGGCCTGGCGGTGTTGCGAAGAACACGCCGACGGTTGCGAGATAGGCAAGATAGATTTCGAGCGTCATGTCGGCAGCATAGGGTCAACGTTTGCAACTGGCCAAGTGGCAACTGCACATATGGGCTTTGCCGAGGGATGACTTGACCGGCGCATCATTCCGCCCTTCACTGCCAACAACGATGAACACTGGGCGGAGACGAAAGATGGCCGAATGGTCGGAAACCTGGACCTGGATCGACGGGACCTGGCACGAAGGAAACCCTCCGATCATCGGACCACGGACACATGCTGCATGGCTCGGCTCGTCAGTTTTTGATGGCGCGCGCGCGTTTGAAGGTGTCGCGCCGGATCTCGATCGTCATTGCGACCGGGTCAACAATTCCGCGCACGCGCTCGGTCTCAATCCGACGATGGAAACAGACGAGATCGTCGAACTCTCCCGCGAGGGTATCAAGATGTTCGGCGACAAGGCCGAACTCTACATCCGGCCAATGTATTGGGCTGAAGAGGGTGGCTACTTCTCTGTGCCGCCGCTGCCGGAGTCGACGCGGTTTTGCCTGTGCCTGCACGTAACGCCGATGCCCGAACCGCAGGGTTTCTCGGTTACACAGACCCAGTATCGCCGCCCCACGATTGAATCAGCGCCTGTGAATGCCAAAGCTGGCTGCCTGTATCCCAATTCAGGCCGGGCGCTGATGGAAGTGCGCGGAAAAGGCTATGACAACGCGGTCGTCCTCGACGCGCTTTCCAATGTTGCCGAGCTCGCAACGGCTAATCTGATGATGGCCAAGGACGGTGTCGTCCACACGCCATATCCCAATGGCACCTTTCTCAACGGCATCACCCGCCAGCGGGTGATCCATTTGCTGCGCGATGCAGGCGTCGAGGTTCAGGAGCGCATCATCACCTATGATGAACTGAAGGACGCCGACGAACTCTGGTCCACCGGGAACTACGCCAAGGTGCTGCCGATCAACCGGATCGACGATCGTGAACTGCAGCCTGGGCCACTCTATTCCCGTGCCCGCGCTTTGTACTGGGAATGGGCTCACTCGGCGTGAAGTCCACATGCCGACGGCGCGCTCACGACTCGCGGCAAACCGGGGCCGCACCGGCAGCGTAACCTTGAAGGGTGGCGCGATTGAAGGAGCGGACGGGCATGTCACGGTTTGATCGGCGCTGGCTCTTGCGCGTGCTGGGGGCGACTGGCCTCGTGCCGTTTGCGGGACTTCACTCCTACGCACAGAGTGAACGGACCCGTGTCGACGTTGAACTGGTCCTGGCGGCCGATGGTTCAGGCTCCATCGACGACGACGAACTGGCCTTCCAGCGCAGCGGCTATGCCAAGGCGATCACATCCAACCAGGTCATTGCGGTGATCCAGCGCGGACTTCGAGGACGCATCGCTGTTGCATATACGGAATGGGGCGGCCCGGATTCGCAGCACCTTATCGTTGACTGGCATGTCATCAGCGACCTCGAAAGTGCCGCCGTATTTGCCAATGCGCTTGTCTCCTCGCCAAGGGCGGCGCGCGGCTACAATTCGATTTCCGGGGCCATCGATTTTGCGGTCGGGCTGATTGAGCGCAACACCTATGCCGGGGAACGGCTGGTGATTGACGTGTCCGGGGATGGCCCGAATATCGGCGGGCGACCGGTCCAGCTGGCCCGGGATGACGCGGTCAACAAAGGCATCACGATCAACGGACGGGTGATAAATAGACCGGGTGGCGGCGATCGTGGTCCCGGCGGCATTCCGCTTGAAGAGCATTAC
>JBCDCP010000071.1:0-15734 GCA_039181495.1 Pseudomonadota bacterium
CAGGGGCTGGCGTACATTGGTCACCCACTTGTCGGCGGGCGGCTTTGTCGGCCTTTTGACCGGCCTCGCGGTCACCGGCGCGAGCAAGGATGCTTTACTCGGGATGTTGGGCGGTCTTGGAGCCGGTGTAATCGGCAGTGCCGTCTACTGGGCCATTGCCGGTCGCAACGCTGGTCGTTTGCAGTCATCGCTACAACGGGAAGAAGAGCGCGGGCAGCCGCAGCACTAGCTTGAGACGCCCGATTTTGAGCCCGGAACATGGCACGCTGAGCCTAGATCACATTTGCTGCGGACACCCCTTTCGCCTTGGAAACACATCGCACCCTCCCTAAGGTCATGTTCCTGAAGAGCCGAGCGATTTGGCAGTCACGGGGGAGGACAAAGATGACGGCGCGCAAGCAAAACGATCAGTCACCAGCGCAAAGGCTCCTCAAGAACCCCGAGCTCGTCCAAAAGGTGCTAATTGCCGGCAAGTCCAGCATCGCAGAGGCACTTGAACTGTTGCTGGGGCGGGATGTTCCCCGCAAGATCCGCATCAGCAGGGCCATGGCGCGCAGCCTGCTGGTTCCGGTTTTTGTCACGATCCAGCAACTGGAAAAAACGCCACCGGCGGGGCGAGCTAAGCTTGGCAAGCAGTTTGATGGCATTCTTCTGCCGATCGACATCTTGCTTGATCTTCTAGGCGGTGAGAGTTCCTTGTCCGGTTCTGGCTCGGGATCAGGCTCGGGAAGCGGCGCGACCCAAGACCCTTGCCGCCTCGAGCAGGACGCATTTGATCTGGCGCGACAGAATTCGCTGGATGCCTATCAACGGTTCGCCGATTGCCTGGATGACAATTCCGAGGAAAGCGACGGCTCGGGCGGCGAGCAATTTGATCTCGGATCCGGATGGGATGATCTGGGTGGTATTGGGTCGAGCCAGTCTCCCGAAGGCGACACGCAATCACCATCGATTCCTGACCGCCCCTGCACCGAAGAGTGGGAGGCTTATGTTGCCATTGGGCCCGAATATACGGACGCCGCAGACGCATTGAGAGCGTGCCGCGAGGCAAACAGCGGAAATTGAGCTGTCGTCATCACGGAATTTGCGTCACCGCGCCTGCGTGAAGAGGAGCTTCACCGCAAATGCGCCCATCACACCAGCAAAGAGCCAGTCGAAGATGCGGGTCGCGGATTTGGATCGCTTGAGAAACACCGCGATGCGTTCAGCACCCAATATGATCGGGATAATCAGCGGCACCGAAATCAGGATGAACCAGAAGCCCAAGAAGAACAGCTTGGAAACCGCGTAGGGGTCCGTCACGGCGACGAACTGGGGCAGGAAGGTCACGAAGAACAGCACAATCTTCGGGTTCAGCAAGTTGATCGTCAGCCCCTTGAGATAGGCGGCGCGCGGGGTCGTCTGTTTCATCTGCGCGGGGTCGGATGTCAGCCCCGAGCCGTGGCGCAGGGCTTCATAGGCGAGCCATCCGAGATAGGCCGCTCCCACCCATTTGAGAATCTCAAATGCGGTCGACGATGCAGCTAAGAGCGCCGACAACCCGATCGCCGCAAAGGCCGTATGCACAACCAGTCCGCTGCATGCCCCGGCCATGGAGGCAAAGCCCGCACGCCGTCCATTGGCCACGGTCTGGCCAAGGAACAGCGTCATGTCGGGACCAGGTGTCAGCGCGAGAATCGCGACGGCAAAGCTGTAGGCTGCGATCACCGGCAGTGCAGGCAGGAACTCAGGCATCTCGCGTCTCGTTTTAGCTCGTATCGATGGCGAGACACTAGCCCGACAGAAACGTGGATGACCACCCGATTGCTGCGTTCTTGCGGCGAAGGTCAAGCTCAGGCTTGATATCGCAAAGCGCCCACCCCGATTGCGGACAACGACAATGCCCCGCCTCGATTTCTGGCTCGAGTTTGCCTCGACTTACACATATCTCTCCGCAATGCGCATTGGCACGGTCGCCGAAGAAGCCGGTGTCACAGTCCGGTGGCGGCCATTTCTGCTCGGCGTCGTCTTTCGCAAACTCGAATGGCCGGCGGACTCACCGTTCAACTGGCAGCCCGACAAGGGCCGCCACATGTGGCGCGATATGGAACGGATGTGCGAGGCCTATGACCTGCCGTTGAAGCGTCCGGAGCCGTTTCCCCAACCCTCCATTCTGGCTGCCCGCGTGGCTACCGCCATCGCGCAGGACGATCAGGCGGCGCCCGATGCCCTGCCATGCTTTTCGCGCACCGTCTTTCACGCCGAATACGGCCAGGGCCGGACGATAGGCGAAGCTGAGGTTCTGTCTGATTGCCTTCAGTCGGCCGGGCTTTCGAGCAGCTATCTCGAAATGGCCGTCTCACAACCGGTGAAGGATGCACTGCGGACCGAGACCGAAACAGCGTTGGCTGCGGGCGTGTTCGGTGCTCCAACGTTCCTTACTACAGGAGGAGAACTGTTCTGGGGAAATGACCGATTGGAACAGGCGATTGCCTGGGCCAAACACGAGAGCCCGTGACTTTGCATCGCTCTGCACCATATCGGGCGGCGTTGCTCTCCAATCACGGTCGGATCGCCGATGTTATTGCCAAGTCTGTCTCTTGTTCTCGGTGCGGCGTCCGCCGCCATTATCGTGTTCTTTGGCGCGGGGATCGCGCCTGTGATTTTTGGGCGGCTGAGTGAAGCCGACGCGGGACGGGTCGTTCGTGCGGTGTTCCCGCGCTATTACCTGATCCTGGGTGTACTGACCGCCGGCGCCGCGCTCGCTGCCAGTCTCGCCATGCCATTTGTGGCCATATTCTATGCGGCGTGTGCAATCGGTTTCGTCTTTGCCCGGCAGGTTCTCATGCCGCGGATAAACACCCATCGCGATGCCATGCTGGCCGGTGATGCGTCCGCAGGCGCGCTGTTTGAGTCGCTGCACAAGCGCTCAGTGCAGCTCAACATGGTGCAACTTGTCTTCGTCGCTGCCGCAGTCACCCTGACGCTTTGGCAGATGGCGACTAGCTGAGCAGGTATGCGCGAGCCAGCCTGCAGCCACATTGCGCCGGTTCGACAGGAGCGCTAGTGCTGCATCTCAGTTTTCCAGACCGCGTTCCAGGGACACATCATGGGCATCGACGCAAGCAAGGTCGTGCTCGCCTATTCTGGCGGGCTCGACACCTCGATCATTCTCAAATGGCTGCAGACCGAACTCGGCGCAGAGGTCGTCACCTTCACCGCTGATCTGGGACAGGGCGAAGAACTCGGCCCGGCCCGGCACAAAGCGCAACTGCTCGGCATCCCCGATGAGAGCATCTTCATTGAGGATCTGCGCGAGGAATTCGTACGTGACTTCGTCTTTCCGATGTTCCGCGCCAACGCGCTGTATGAAGGCGTCTACCTGCTCGGCACCTCCATTGCCCGGCCGCTGATTTCGAAGCGTCTGATCGAGATTGCCGCCGAAACAGGTGCGGATGCCATTGCCCATGGCGCCACCGGCAAGGGCAACGATCAGGTACGCTTTGAACTGTCCGCCTATGCCCTCAATCCAGACATCAAGATTATCGCGCCCTGGCGGGACTGGGATTTCAAGTCCCGCACCGATCTGATCGATTTTGCGCAGGCGCATCAGATCCCGGTGCCGAAGGATAAGCAGGGTGAAGCGCCGTTCTCGGTTGATGCAAACCTTCTGCACTCGTCATCGGAGGGCAAGGTTCTCGAAGACCCCAACGAGACCCCGCCAGAGTACGTCTATCAGCGCACGGTTTCCCCAGAAAACGCTCCGGATACGCCAACGATTGTCGAAATCGGATTCAACAAAGGCGATGCGGTTTCAATCGATGGCAAACCGATGAGCCCGGCAACACTGCTGACCGAACTCAATCGACTCGGCCATGACAACGGGATTGGCCGTCTCGATCTGGTTGAGAACCGCTATGTCGGCATGAAGTCGCGTGGTGTCTACGAGACACCCGGCGGCACGATCCTGCTGACAGCCCACCGGGCCATGGAATCGCTAACGCTTGACCGTGAAGCGGCCCACCTCAAAGACAGCCTGATGCCGCGCTATGCCGAGCTCATCTATTACGGCTTCTGGTTCAGCCCCGAGCGCGAGATGCTGCAGGCCCTGATCGACAAGAGCCAGGAGCATGTTGAGGGAACCGTCCGGCTCAAGCTCTATAAGGGCAACGTCATCGTCGAAGGGCGCGAAAGCTCCAAATCACTTTACGCAGACGATCTCGTCACCTTTGAAGATGATCGCGGTGCCTATGACCAGAAGGATGCAGAAGGCTTCATCCGGCTCAATGCGCTGCGCTTGAGAACGCGCGCACGCCGCGACGGCAGGTAAGCAATTACGGCCGCAAAGAACGGCGGTCTCGAACAGCACTACTTCCGCTGAGGAGTTGCGCTCGCCATATTAAAAATATGGCGTGGTCAATTTCGCTCGGGTCAGTCTTTGGCTCTGAGATACGCATCCATCTGACATTCCTGCTCCTGCTCGTCTGGATCGGGATAGCCCATTATGTCGAAGGCGGCGCAGCGGTAGCGATGGACGGCGTCCTGTTCATTGCGGCGGTCTTTGGTTGTGTTCTCCTGCATGAGCTTGGTCATGCAGTGGCGGCGCGTCGCTACGGCATCCGAACCCCCGACATCACGCTGCTACCGATTGGAGGCATGGCGCGTTTGGAGCGGATTCCTGAAGATCCCGGTCAGGAAATCGTCATCGCCATCGCCGGCCCACTGGTGAACGTGGTCATCGCCGCGTTTCTCATACTGGTGTTGGGCGCAACGCTTGATATGGCGACATTGGAAACGATTGATGACCCCGAGCCCGGTTTTCTCGTCCGGCTCGCGGCGATCAATATCTTTCTCGTGATCTTCAATACGATCCCGGCCTTCCCAATGGATGGTGGGCGGGTTCTGCGCGCGCTGCTGGCAACGCGTTACTCGCGCACAAAGGCGACACGCATTGCCGCAAACACAGGTCAGATACTGTCGTTCTTTTTCGGCTTTTTCGGGCTGATGGCAGGAAATCCGATCCTCGTTTTCATCGCCATCTTCGTCTATCTCGCCGCCGCCGCTGAGTCCGGCTCAACCGAGTTGGTTCAACTCGCTCGGCGACTCAAGGTCGATCGCGCCATGATCACCCATTTCGAACCGCTCGATACCGGAGCAACCGTCGGTCAGGCGGCAAAACTGATGCTTGAAACAACCCAGCACGAGTTCCCGGTCGTCGATGGCGGTGGCCGACTGCGCGGATTTCTCACCCGAGAGCAGATGGTCGCCGGTCTACATGCCCATGGCCCTTCAATGCCTGTCCTGGATGCGATTGGCGAGACCGCGCCAACGGTCGAAGTGTCGACTCGTCTCGACAAGGCGCTGGAACGGATGCAGGCCGATGGCAACAAGCTGATTGGCGTGACTGATATCGATGGTCGTTTCGTCGGCTACATCAGCCAGGAGAACATCGCTGAACTGATGATGCTCGGTGGCACGGACTGGGCGGCATCCACAGCCGGACCAACCGGCCCACGGGTGCCGCAGCGCTGACTCCGGCATCCAGCACGGCCCCCAAAGGCCTTAGTCCGGGCTGTATTGATCTTCGACAACGTCTGACGCTAACGCCTGATTAACGATGTCGCTCACCTGCGACGCTGCCATCTCCGCCTCAATAAATCAGTGTAAAGCTATAGTATGAGTCGCAATGAAAACTCTATAGTTGTATAATACAATTATAGATATACTACCTTATATCGTCTGATACACAACTAAAGGTAGGTGCATTCATTTCTTCTCAAGAAATATGGCGGCTACTCCTGTTGGGGTTCGTATTTCCCCCTATCGCTTCGCAGAAGCGAACCGAAACACAGGAGAATCTTCCATGGCATCTAACCTCTTCAAGGCAGCAGCCGTCGCTGGTGTCGCCCTGTTGGCCACCGGTCATGCGCAGGCAACTGAAGGCCCCCACGTGGGCCCGATCAAGGAATATGTGAACGCCAACGTCATGAGCTGGCTGTCTGATCCGGCCGTTGTGTCCGCCATCAAGGCACAGAACGACAAGACCGCTGGCATGAGCGCTGCCCAGATCGAAGAGATGGATCAGAAGTGGCGCGCAGAGACTGGCGCCTCGGATCGTCCGATGATCGAAGGCATCCTCGCCAATGACCTTTCCGCCTTCCTCAAGGACAAGAAGAACGCGGCAGCCGGCATGATCACCGAGATGTTCGTCATGGATGCCAAGGGACTCAATGTTGGCCAGAGCGATGTCACCTCGGACTACTGGCAGGGCGACGAGGCCAAGTGGCAGAAGACCTACAAGGTTGGCCCAAACGCGATCTTTGTCGACGAAATCGAAAAGGATGAATCGACACAGACCCTGCAGTCGCAGGTGTCGGTTTCGATCACCGATGAGTCAGGCGCACCTATCGGCGCCATCACGCTCGGCATCAACGTCGACGCCCTCTGATTCTCCCCTAAGGCCCCAGGGCGGCGGCTGTTTGCGACCGCCCCGGGAGACCCCTTGCATCGACCGACCCGTCAAGTAGCCAGAATTTTATAGCTCCCAGGGGACAGAAAGAACCATGGACCAGCCAGCTTCCAGCACCGTCCTGAACAAGCTCAGGTCGCTATCCATCTCGGCAAAGTTCGTCATCGGCGCCGTCCTGTTCGGACTGATGGCCACGATATTCGCAACCTATGTTATCTCGCAGATTACGCGTGGCGCTGTTTTCGGCGAGTTCGTTGAGGCAAAACGGGAAGTCACACGCCTGATCGCCAACAATGCAGCCGGCGCGGTACGCTGGCAAAAGGCCGATGCAATCGTTGACTCCTACCAGGCCGTTCTCGACGATCCCAAGAAGCCGGCCTACGCGATCGTTGCCATCGATGTTGACGGAAACCTGTTGACCGAACACGGAACCGAAAGGATGTCCGCAGCCGAACTACACGCGGCAATGAAAACAGCACTCACCAGTGCAACCGGTGAAACCGTACTTTCTCTGCCGATTGCCGATGGCGCCATCACCGTCGCAGCCGCGGGTCGCAATAATGACGGAAGACCATTCGGTTATGTCGGAATTGCATGGTCATCGGCCGAAGTCGATGTGTTCGTTGCCAACACGATCATGAAAGTCGCAACAGCACTGACCATATCATTTTCAGCGCTTGTGGCGTTGATCGTGATTGGCATGTCGCGCCTTGTGAGTCGCCCCTTGCACCGCCTGTCGGACCGGATTCAATCGCTCTCCGAAGGTGATACCGATACTGCAATTCCCGACGCCGAACGGATCGACGAGATTGGCAGAATGTCGCGGGCGCTTGCAACGCTGCGTGACGGTGTCGTTGAACGCCATCGCCTGTCTGAACAGAGCGAGACCGAAAGCACGGAACGACTGGAACGCCAACGGGTGGTCGACGAGAAGATCGCCGGTTTCCGCGACTCGGCTGAAGCGCTGATCGAATCGGTCTCCGCCAAGATGGAGGAGATGCGCAGCACGGCCGGCTCGATGACATCGACCGCAAGCGACACCAATCAGCGTGCATCGACCGTCACCGGCGCAGCCGAGCAGGCTTCTGCCAACGTACACACTGTGGCCAGCGCTGCCGAAGAGCTGTCTGCCTCCATCGCCGAAATAGGCAATCAGATCGAGCGCACCAGCGAAGTGGTCACAAATGCCGATCAGACAGCGCGCGAATCGGCCCACCGGACCGAACTGCTCGCCGAGGCAGCGCGTAAGATCGGCGATGTCGTCAATCTGATCCAGGATATTGCCGAGCAGACCAACCTTCTGGCGCTGAATGCCACCATTGAAGCCGCCCGTGCCGGCGAAGCAGGCAAGGGCTTTGCAGTTGTGGCGTCGGAGGTGAAGGCACTGGCAACCCAAACCGCCAAAGCCACGGAAGACATTGCCGCGCATGTGACCGAGATCCAGGGCTCAACCCAGGACGCAGCCAGCGGAATTGAGAGCATTGCTGCAGTCATGGAGGAGATCAACGGCCTCTCAACAGAGATCGCTGGCGCGATCCGGCAGCAGGGCGCGGCAACGCAGGACATCAGTCAGAGCATTGTTGTGGCTTCGGAAGGCACCCAGACGGTTGTCGAAACCATCGGCGGCGTCTCGCAGGCGGTCGGTGAGACCGAGACCGCAGCACGGGAAGTCGACAGAACGGCAAGCGATGTCGATGAAACCGTCCGAAAACTACGCGATGAGGTCGAAACCTTCCTGAAAGGCGTGGCAGCAGCCTGAGCAAAGGCCAGCCTTCCTACTCCCAACTCTGTCGGAGGGCCGGTCCATCAGACCGGCCCTCTGCATTTGGGCGACAGAGCGCCGCGGACGTCAAAAGCAGGGTGCGCAGCGCAGCAAACCATGCTAGTCGGCGCATGAACTTCGCCAACCGTATCGTTTCGAAACACGCGCACCGCAGCATTTGAGCCGGTCGCGCCAGGAATACCGTTATGAGTCTGCGCAACATCGCCATCATTGCCCATGTCGACCATGGCAAGACCACGCTGGTCGACAAGCTGCTGCAGCAGTCCGGTCTGTTCCGCGACAATCAGCAAGTCGCCGAACGGGCAATGGATTCCAACGACCTTGAGCGCGAGCGCGGCATCACCATCCTCGCAAAGGTCACCTCGGTTCAGTGGAAGGACCATCGCATCAATATCGTGGACACGCCCGGTCACGCCGACTTTGGCGGCGAGGTCGAGCGCATTCTCGGCATGGTCGATGGTGCGATCGTGCTGGTGGATGCAGCCGAAGGACCGATGCCGCAGACCAAGTTCGTTGTCGGCAAGGCACTGAAGGCCGGGCTCAAACCCATTGTCGCGGTCAACAAGATCGACAAGCCCGAGGAGCGGCACTCCGAGGTCATAGACGAGGTCTTCGATTTGTTCGCCAATCTCGATGCCAGCGACGAACAGCTCGATTTCCCGATCCTCTATGGCTCGGCGAAACAGGGTTGGATGGCACTGGAACCAGACGGGCCTCAAGACGATATGGCACCGCTGTTCGACCTCGTGCTCAGGCATGTGCCGGAGCCTCAGACCGAGGATGGCCCGTTCAGCATGCTGGCGACCACGGTTGAAGCGGACCCCTATCTCGGGCGCATTCTGACCGGTCGCATCGCGTCCGGCACGCTCAAGCCGAACATGCCGTTCAAAGCTCTGAGCCGCGACGGATCACAAATTGAGTCCGGACGGATTTCCAAGGTGCTCGCCTTTCGCGGTCTGGAGCGGACACCGCTTGAGCAGGCCTCTGCCGGCGACATTGTCTCGATCGCCGGCATGGAGAAAGCGACCGTCGCTGATACGCTATGTGATCCCAGCGTGACTGACGCGCTACCGGCACAACCCATCGATCCGCCGACCTTGTCGATGACCTTTCGTGTCAACGATTCGCCGCTTGCCGGCCGAGAAGGCGACAAGGTCCAAAGCCGCGTGATCCGCGCTCGACTCATCAAGGAGGCCGAGGGCAATGTTGCCCTGCGCGTGACCGATAGCCCCGACACCGACGCCTTCGAGGTCGCCGGCAGGGGTGAACTGCAGCTTTCGATCCTGATCGAGACGATGCGACGCGAGGGCTTTGAGCTCGGCGTATCGCGGCCACGGGTCTTGATGCGCCACAACGACCAGGGCCAGCGTGAAGAGCCGCTTGAAGAAGTCACCATCGATGTGGATGACGAGTTCTCTGGCGCGGTGGTTCAGAAACTCGCCGAACGGAAAGCCGAACTCATTGAGATGCGACCCTCCGGCGGGGGTCGAACCCGGCTTGTGTTCCACGCCCCGACACGCGGGCTGATCGGCTATCAGGGCGAGCTGATGTCGGACACGCGCGGCACGGCTGTCTTCAACCGTGTTTTCCACGATTACGTGCCCCACCGCGGCGACATTCGTGGCCGCCATACCGGCGTGCTGATCTCGAATGGTGAAGGCGATGCGGTGGCTTACGCACTATGGAATCTCGAAGACCGTGGGCCGATGCTGATCGATCCAGGCACCAAGGTCTATCGAGGTATGATCATTGGCGAACACACGCGCGGCAATGATCTCGAAGTCAACGTGCTGAAAGGAAAGCAGCTCACCAATATCCGCGCAGCTGGCAAGGATGAGGCCGTCAAGCTGACGCCGCCGAAGCTCCTGTCGCTCGAAGCCGCACTCGCCTACATCAATGATGATGAGCTGGTCGAGGTCACGCCAAAGAGCATCCGCCTGCGCAAGACTCTGCTCGACCCGCATGAGCGCAAGCGCGCCGCCAAGTCGCAGGCGGCCTAGCTGGCATAGGCGTCGCCTTCCTCGTCGAGGATCGCCTTGAGCTCGCTGAGATGCTTGTCGGCCTGGCCGGGGTAGCCCTCAAGCTCTTGAGCGGTCTTCTCGGCGATCTCATCGGACAGAACCCGCAGCGGCTGACCCGTTTGTAACGCCTTGATGTAGTTTTCGGCCGCCCGCTCGAAATAGAACATCCGGTTGAAGGTGTCGGCCACCGTATCGCCGATAACGAGCAATCCATGATTGCCCATGATCATCACCTTCTTGGACGGGTCCGCAAGAAGTGATGCACAGCGCTCGCCCTCATCTTCGAATGCCAGCCCGCCATAACCGTCATCGACCACATAACGGTTGAAGAACATAGCACCGTTCTGATCGATCGGCGGCAGGCGGCTGTCTACCAGGCTTGCCAGAACGGTCGCGTGGATCGAATGCACATGCATCACGCAGCGTGCATGAGGACAATGTCGATGAATGCCGCCATGCAGGCCCCAGGCGGTCGGATCGGGCGCGTCGGGCCGGTCGAGCGTGGCGGGATCGTTCGCATCAATCAGAATCAGGTCCGACGCCCGGACACGGGCAAAGTGCATTTGATTGGGGTTCATCAGAAACCGTGTTCCGTCTGCATTCACGGCCAGACTGAAATGGTTGGCCACCGCCTCATGCATGTTGAGGCGTGCCGTCCAGCGGAATGCCGCTGCCATGTCGGTCCGTTCCGTCCAGTGCGCCATCAGCTCGGCGGGCATGCCCGTGGTTGCTTGGTCGCGTCGTGCCGGATCGCTCATGATCTGTCGCTCCAGTAAAGAGGGATATGGAAGACACGTTAGCCACGATGCCGATGCATTGCCAACGCCATTCCTCCAGGCTGTCGCGTGTCAATGGGCTGACAACCTCGCCGCACGTCCGAAACAAGTTGCACGCCTGTCGTCATCGAGGCGTGTGTAACCTCAAATGGTGCAGAGAGTGACTGTGCTACGTGGTTTTTCAGGTTGCCCCGCGCAGAGTCCGAGGGCTACGCTTCGTGCCATGGTTACCGCGGTTATCGATACCAGAAATGCCAAGCCCGCCGATGCGGCGGAGCTCGCTGCGGTGTATGAGGACGCGTGGACACATGCCTATCGAGGCGTGATTCCGGAAATCCAGCTGCGCCGCGCAATATCGCGTCGCGGACCCGCCTATTGGCGGCGGATCGCCATTAAGGCGCCAGCCAACAATCTGGTGATGCTGTTCGACAACAAGATCTGCGGTTACGCCTCATTCGGCATAAACCGCGATCGCGACGTTCCTGTTTCCGGCGAAATCTACGAACTCTATCTCGCGCCGGAGTTCTGCGGCACCGGGCTGGGCCGGGAACTGTTCCTCAGCACCCGGCGCAAGCTATCCGAGGCGGGGTTGTTCGGGCTGCTGATCTGGTCGTTGTCGGCAAACGAACAGGCCTGCGCGTTCTACCGGCGAATGGGCGGCAAGCCCTATGGCAGCGGCCGCGTCCGCTTTGGCGAGCAGGATCTTGAGCGAACAGGCTTTCTGTGGGCGGTCAAGAACTGAGCGACGGACTGCACGCCTTCAAGCGAAAAGGCAGCGCCGCGAGGAGTCACCGTTAGGACATCCGGCCATTACTTCGGCGCACTCGCAACTCTCAAAAACTGACGAAAGATCCCAAAATGCGCATCGATGCCATCGCCGTTGGCGATAATCCGCCCGAAGACGTCAACGTGATTATCGAAGTGCCCGTCGGCGGCGAGCCGGTGAAATATGAAATGGACAAGGCGGCCGGCACGATGGTGGTTGACCGCTTTCTCTACACGCCGATGCGCTATCCCGGAAATTATGGCTTTGTACCCCATACGCTGTCCGACGATGGCGACCCTATCGATGTGCTTGTGCCCAATGAACGGCCCATCGTGCCTGGCGCCATTATGAATTGCCGGCCGATCGGCGTGCTGATCATGGAAGACGAGGGCGGCCAGGACGAGAAGATCGTTGCCGTGCCATCGCAAAAGCTAACTAAGCGGTATGATGGCGTGCATAATTACGACAACCTGCCACCGATCACCATCAAGCAGATCGAGCACTTCTTCGAACACTACAAGGATCTTGAGCCGGGCAAGTGGGTGAAGATCGTCCGCTGGGACGGATCAGACGTTGCGCGCCGTATGATCGTGGAAGCGGTTAATCGCTTCAAAGCAGCCAACGCCAAACCCGCTGCCAAAAAGAAGGCCTGACCAGCGTCAGCCTACGACAGATTTCAGCCAATAACCGGATCGGATAATCCGCGGCGACGTGCCGCGGCAATGACAGTGTTCATCAACAGACAAGCAATCGTCATCGGGCCGACCCCGCCGGGCACCGGCGTGATTGCACCTGCAATTTGCGCCGCCGCCTCGAAATCGACATCGCCCACAAGCCGCGTCTTGCCCTCACCGCGTTCAGGGGCATCGATGCGGTTGATCCCCACATCAATTACCGTTGCGCCCGGCTTCACCCAGTCGCCCTGAACCATCTGTGGTCGCCCGACTGCGGCTACCAGAATGTCGGCAGTCCGACACAGGCCCGGCAGATCGCGGGTTCTCGAATGGGCCATGGTCACGGTGCAGTTTTCGTTCTGCAGCAATAGCGAGACGGGTTTTCCAACAAGAATCGAACGACCGAGCACAACCGCATTCGCGCCGGACAATTCGCCAAGCACATCTTTCGCCAGGATCACGCTTCCCTGCGGCGTACACGGTACAAGGCCAGGTTTGCCGAGAACGATCTGCCCGGCATTCATCGGATGCAGCCCATCCACGTCCTTGGCAGGATCGATGGCCAGCACCACGGCATCGGAGTCGAGATGCGTCGGAAGCGGCATCTGCACGAGGATTCCGTCCACCGCCTCATCTAAATTCAAAGTCTGAACCAGGGCGATCAGGTCACTTTGGGCAGTGTCAGCCGGCAACCGGTGTTCGATCGACACCATCCCGACCTCTTCGGTCTGTTGCACCTTGTTGCGGACATAGACGTGGCTTGCAGGATCATCACCCACAAGCACGACAGCCAGACCGGGCTTAATGCCATGCTCGGAATGGAATTTGGCAATCGCCGTAGCCGTGCTGGCCCGCAGCGCCGCGGCGCGTGCCTTGCCGTCGATCAAAGATGCACTCATCGTCCCGTCCCTGTTTCCTTTTTCTCAGCGATCTCTCCGCCGGGCCTTTCCAAGCGGACCGTGCCGAATGCCGATATAGGCAAAGCTGTGAGACCCGGAATGACCGGAGCCGACCTACATCATCGAATGTGCGACCACATACACAGCTGGGTCAGCGACATCAGGATCGGTCAGATCAGCCGGCAATAGGGGAAATAGACGTAACGGGTCAGCGCGATCTGAAGAAAATAGATGCCGAGCAGGAGCACCAGAGGCGAGATATCGATGCCACCAAGATCCGGCATGAAACGCCGGATCGGCCGCAGCAGTGGCTCGGTCAGGCTGTACACCGCATTCTGAATGATGTTCACGACCTGATTGTAAGGATTGATCACATTGAACGCGATCAGCCAGCTCAGAATGACCATCGCAATGATCACCCAGATGTAAAGCCGCAGCACAATGAACAGCACGTCGATCAAGGCGCACATGGGCGGTCGGTCCCTGTCTGTGTTTGTCGGAGATTTGCACGCAGGAGTCAGGCGGGCGCTTCGCCGAAAGAGCTCATTGGGGTGTACCGGCAGCGTATCTCGGCGGCAAGAGCAGCGTTAGCTGCTGGTCAAATTGTGAGCAAACAACAGTATCGGGCACTTGCTTGACACTCCGCAGGGCCGCGCCGTAAATGCGCCTCCATTCGGGGTCCTGTCGCCGTGGTGTTGTTGGTGTTCTGGCCCCATTTGGACAGACAAGTGTGATCGTAACGCGGAGGTCTGGCTTCGCTTTGCGGATCACAAACGGGGCCGTAGCTCAGTTGGGAGAGCGCGTCGTTCGCAATGACGAGGTCAGGGGTTCGATTCCCCTCGGCTCCACCATTCCTTCCGCAGATAAACAACGCTTAGCCGGGCGATCTCTTGATTGCCAACACACTGGCTCAGACCGGCTTGACGATTTGCGAATTGGCTTTCATCGCCGAAATCACCGCCTCAAACGTTGAAATGCCCTGTGCTTCGAGAACGGGCAGCATTTTCTGAAAGACCAGTGCCGTTGCTTCGGCATCGCCCAGCGCGGTGTGGCGCAGTTCTGCCGGGATCTGGACCTCAAGACGCTCGGCGATCGCATCAAGCGTATGGGTTGCCTCTGCACCAAACACCGCAGCTGAAATGAGGATGGTGTCGAACACCGGATTCTCGATCGTTGTCTTTGCTTGCGCGGCATCGTGTTTCAGGAAGGCCATGTCGAATGGCGCATTGTGGGCAACGAGAATCGCATCCTTGGCAAACTGCCGGAACCGGGCACAGGCTTCGGCCATTTTCGGTGCGCCTTGCACCATGTCGTCGCTGATGCCGTGCACCTTGGTAGATGTGGGCGGGATCGGGCGTCCGGGATCAACAAGCGTGTCGAACACTTCGCCTTCAACCTTGCGGCCATTTACCAGGCGCACCGCTCCGATCTGCACGACCTCATCTTTCTCCGGCAAAAGGCCGGTTGTCTCGGTATCGAACACCACGTAGGTCAGGTTCCGCAGAGGTGTCTTGGCCAGTTCGGGGCGTTCGCCACCGCTCGCCAGGTCGAAATCGAAGACGAGCGGCCGCTCGGCTGTGGCATCAGGCTCGGTCGTAAAGGTCAGCATGTAACCTGCACCCGAACCGAGACCGCGCAAGTTCGCCTCAAAGACATGCGCACCGTCGATGGTCGCAATCCTCAGTTCCGCAGCGCGGCGACCGTCCAGCGAAAGCGAGTCCGCCGCCCGCTTTATCGATGTCTCGTCGAGATGCTCGAATATGGAGTGACCAAGGCAAAGCGGCTTGAGCGGTTCCAGCGCCGCTGCTGCCTGACCGTCATACAGCACGATGCGATGATCCTCCGACAGCATCAGAACCGCGACCGGGATTTCGGACAGTGCGGCGGTGAGCTGCGCCCGTTCGGCCGACAGGCGCGCGGTCTCCGATGCGATCTGTGCGGCGGTGCTGACTGTGTCAGCGCCCAGCTTCTCGCTGACCGCAGCCGCTGCCGGACCAAGATCGCCGAGATAGCGCAAGGTGGAATGGTCGATACTGCCGCAAACGCCGGCATGGGCACGGGTGCGCAGGTCTGCGGACACCTTTGTGATGGGTTTGGCCACGTGCAGGTCAAACAGATAACCGACGCCGGCGATGATGCCGAGAATTCCGAAGCCCGCAAAAAGCCCGGCCGTCAAATATCCGTTCGGATCACCGCCCACCCGCGAATAGCCGACCCACAGACCTCCTGCGAGAAAGGCCAGCGCGCCCAACGCCAGCGCCAGAAAGAAAAGAAAGATCCGGGTGCGGAGAGAAAGGTCGGACATCTCTCATCCCGCCCTGCACGCAGTCTTTACAAGCGGATCGTCTTGCCCGGTTTGGCGCCACA